>DDJS01000151.1:16016-17532 GCA_002339165.1 Cellvibrionales bacterium UBA2618
GAGAGCCCGGTGAGAGAGCTACTCAAGCTATGTGAGGCTAGCGCGACACTAAGTGAGTCAGCCTCTAAGCCTAAGCACTCGGATTCGAAGCGCTAGTTCGATCGCTTTTCGAGACCAGTAGAGTACCGGTTCATGCTTAAATCCTGCGCGCCATCATCTAAAGAATGCCTGTATAGCCTGCGCCACTTCGAGCGATTGACGTTCCATGTGCAAATGGTGTGAGCCCGGCAAGTCGAGCACCTTTAACCGGGTAATCCAAGCAAATAGTTCTGTCTGTTGGTCGTCCGCGGTGAACACGCTATCTTGGGCATGGATCAACAGCGTCGGCGCTTCGATTGCTGTGAGAAAGCTCTCGATGTGTTCGCGCGTTAGTTTAATCGTCGTGGCAGCCTTTAAGCGCTGATCATTGTGCCAATAAAACCCCCTATCAGACTGCCTAACGCCGCGCTCCGCAAGCACCGCTGCGGCGTCGTTTTCGAGGGCTAAAAAACCGTCGGCGCGCGCGGCAACCGCGCGCTCAAAACTGGGAAAAAAACTTGGTGAGGACGCGCCAAAACGGCGCTGATCTCGAATGGATTTAGCCATTTGGCGGGCCGCATTATGGTTTTCGACCGGTACCGGAACATGCCCATCAATCATCGCCAAATGTCGAATTCTCTGTGGCGCGGTACCGGACGTAAGCGCGGCTATGATCGCTCCTCGAGAATGTCCTATGAGAGTAAACTGATCCCATCCCATCTGATCGGCGATCGCCAGTACGTCGGCAATATCTTGCCAAATATCATAACCGGAATCTGGTGATCTAAAATCACTCATGCCGTGGCCAGCACTATCGATCGCGAGCACGTGCACGTCTGTCATATGAGACAACAGTCGATCGAAACTAGCGGCGTTATCCAACCAACCATGCAAGGCGATCACCGGGAGCGATCCAGGACGACCCCACTCCTTGGCCGCCAACGCTAAGCCGCGAACGTCGAATACTCTTTCGGCGTTGAACTCAATTGCCATGGTAGACGCTTCGAGAGTTTACAATTGGCGCATGCGTGTGCTCTTCACCTGCCACGCTGTTTGGCAAAAACGATCGGTGAAGAGTCGGCCCTGCTAGTGCCGCCGAGCTACACACTGATATTTGACAGAGCATTCGTATTGTTTCGATATTCATTGTCGTTAGACACCTATAAACCACAAAATTCCGCGGCGCCAGGTCATCCATTACCCGAACCGAACCACTGCTTTACACTTTTAAGATCGCTACAATGCTCGCAGAGCACTCGGTAACAACACCGCCCGTTAACCCGCGCTCAAAATATCAGCCTGGCGTCTAACCGCGTACAGATAAACGCTGCAATCCCGGCAAGCATTCATCTCAAACAGCCTTGCTACCGCCGCCGTCAGCGCTCGTCGGCTTATCCTCGGACGCAGTGAATGAGGGTATATCGTCAGCATTGTTAGAGTCGCTCGGCACCGCGTGTGCGTCGACACCACCAACCTCTTGGATAATCTCTTCATCAAG
>DDJS01000151.1:17875-22499 GCA_002339165.1 Cellvibrionales bacterium UBA2618
CGGCGCTCGGCCAGTCAGAAAATGGAAACGGTCTGTGCTCGGCATTGTAAGTTGCAAACAACAATGACTGGAATCCCCACTGGCCGAGACTCTGACCAAACTCGCGCAGTTTTTCATTGTCTCTGCCAGTCAAAAGCACCGAGGCTGCCTGCAACAACACCAACAAAAACGCCACGCTACTAGCGATTGATAGCAAAAATAGGAAGAATGCGATATACCCTATGCGTATCCATGTCTCTAAATTTGATAATGATTTTTTAACATTATCGCTCATTTGGGGTCACCATAAAGTCAACATCTGAGTTTTGCTCCGCGAGCATCATGCTTCGTAGAGCTCCCTGTATAGACTGCTTTTCGAACAGTGTCGCGTACAGCGCCGACGCCAGAGGCATATAGGTACCCATCGCATCTGCCTTTTCCTTGACCAACCGAGTGGTATTGACGCCCTCCGCGATTTGCCCGACATCTGCGATTGATTGTGCAAGACTTTTACCCCCGCCAAGCGCCAAACCGACCTGATAATTACGACTCAGCGGCGAGGTACAGGTGACGTATAAATCGCCGACACCGCTGAGCCCTAGAAATGTCATGGGGTCGGCACCTAGCTGAGTACCAAAGCGGCGCATTTCTGCTAGGCTGCGAGTCAAAACAACACTCTTGGTATTTTGCCCTGCTTTTAATGCCTCGGCAATACCAGCAACAATCGCATAGATATTTTTCAGCGCGCCAGCTAGTTCAACGCCAAAGCGATCATGATTGGCGTACACGCGGAAATAATTCGACGCCAGCATCCGTTGAATTGTTGCGCAGACCGTTGGGTCTTCACTGGCAACGACCGTCGCTGTGATTTCGTAATCGGCGATCTCTTTAGCCAAATTAGGGCCACTCATCACACCGATACGAACATCGGGCATGGCGGCCTCTAAAATCTGGCTCGGCAACATGAAATCAGCTCCGCAGATACCCTTGGAAGTACTGATAACCAAGCTCCCGGGCTCAAGTCTCGGACTCACTTGCGACGCGAGATCTTGTAGAGCTCCACTTGGAACTGCGAAAAAAACCGTGTCTACGCCTTGTAAGCAAGCGTTTAGATCAGCGCTGACTTGCAGGCTTTGTGCCAGCTTATAGCCCGGCAAGTAGCGCTGGTTAACCCGCTCTTTCTGTACCTGCTGGGCGTGCTGCGAATTGCGCATCCACAACATCACCGGATAGGCATTTGAAGCCAGCATATTGGCTATGGCGGTGCCGAAACTACCGCCGCCGAGCACGGCTATCTTATGGCTCTTATGTGACAACTGGGTACGCCTCCTCACAAACCCTTAGTATAAGGTCGAAGAGGCGATAAGTCAGCCGTGAAAAGCTGAAAACTGATGGCAGCCGCGCACAATACCAGCCCACCGTTAGCAGTCTAGTCGAGTTTTATGCGTATTTAAGTTGATTCAATCGAACATTAACCGATTCAACTCTTGCACAAACTGCGCCGGATTTTCCAACGGTCGGCCAGCCGAGAGCGCCGCTTGATCGAACAATAGACTCGCCAACACCGCAGCTTTGTCATCATCATCCTCGGACTGCAAGCGGGCCACTAGTGGATGTTGCATATTAACTTCCAGTATCGGCTTACTCTCTGGAATGGACTGTCCGGCCGCCTGCATGATTTTGCGCATTTGCTCGCCCATATCGTTGTCTCCGACTACCAAGCAGGCAGGCGAATTAGTCAGGCGTTCTGTGCTGCGAACATCCTCTACTCGAGCGTCTAACAAGCCCTTGATACGCGCAACTAAATCGTTAGTCTGCTCGTCGTCAGCTTTCGACTCTGCGGTCTCTTTTTCGCCATCGTCGAGGTGTTTTAAGTCCAGTTCGCCCCTTGCAACATCCTGAAATGACACACCATCAAACTCGGTGAGATACCCCATCATCCACTCATCGATGCGGTCAGTCATCAACAGCACTTCGACACCATGCTTGCGGAACACCTCGAGATAAGGACTGTTGTTAATTACCGAGTAGCTATCTCCAGTAAGGTAGTAAATTTTGTCTTGGCGCTCTTTTTTCCGCTCTAAGTAAGCAGCCAAACTGACGGTATTAGCCCCTGAGCCACTGGTAGAACTAGAAAATCGCAGTAATTTAGCGATTTTTTCTCGATTGGCATGGTCTTCACTAGGGCCCTCTTTTAGAACGCTGCCAAACTGGCTCCAAAAAGTTGCATACTTCTCCTCATCACTACTCGCCAACTTAGCCAACATATCCAACACCCGCTTGGTGATTGCCGCCCTAATACTGTCCACCACCGGCGTCTTTTGTAGAATCTCGCGGGATACGTTCAGTGGTAAATCGGCGCTATCCAACACGCCTTTAACAAAGCGCAGATACATCGGCATAAACTGCTCGGCATCATCCATGATGAATGTGCGTTTGATGTACAACTTGACGCCGCGCGCCGCATCTCGCTGATACATATCCATCGGCGCCATACTGGGTATGTACAGTAGGCTAGTGTACTCGTGCTTGCCTTCGACGCGATTGTGGCTCCAGCTCAATGGAGGCGTGAAATCGTTTGAAAGATGCCGATAAAATTCGTTGTATTCGTCATCTTTAACGTCACTTCTTGACCGAGTCCAGAGCGCTTGAGCATCATTTATCGATTCCCACTCTGGTGTCTTAGCGTCGTCTTCTATAACCGTCTCGTCATCTTCTGAAGGTGCCACAGGCGTCTCAATCTTGAGCATTTGAACTGGAATAGCGATGTGATCAGAGTATTTTTTAACGATGCTACGAAGACGCCAATTGTTGGCAAATTCATGCTCATCGGTCTTCAGGTGTAATTCGATGCGCGTTCCTCGCTGACTCATTTCGATCGTCTCTATCTGATAGTCAGCCTCGCCCGAGCAAGTCCAGCGAACGCCTTGATCTGCCGGCGCGCCAGCGCGGCGTGTGTCCACTACCACTTTTTCGGCAACGATAAACGAAGAATAAAAGCCGACACCAAACTGACCGATCAACTGCGAGTCCTGCTGCTGATCGCCGGTCAATGTACTGAGAAAGTCGGCAGTACCTGATTTTGCAATAGTCCCTAGATTGGCGATCACCTCATCCCTCGACATACCAATGCCGTTGTCGGCTATCACCAACCTTTTGTTTTCCTCATCAATCTCGATACGAATGCGTAAATCGCCGTCGTCCTCATAAAGATCGGGATTCTCCAGTGCCTCAAAGCGAAGTTTATCCGTTGCGTCGGAAGCATTGGACACCAATTCGCGCAGAAATATTTCTTTGTTAGAGTAAAGCGAGTGAATCATTAAGTGGAGAAGTTGTTTGGCTTCCGTCTGAAAACCCAAGGTCTCTGCTGAAGATGGAGATGACATATACGGTAACGCTCCTAAGCATTTGTTATTGATTCTTGAAGAAATGGGGTCGGAAGGACAGAATTCAACCTCTAGCCAACTCCGTCGAGGCGATTAATTAATCAAAAAATGGCAGCGGGCGGTCGCCACAGGTAGTTCGATGTCAACTTGCCACGCAGTAATCGAAACGTTTACCAGTTGCTTGCCCTGTCGCAATACTTTGCAACTGGCGTAGAGCGTCTGAAAACGACCCGGCCGCAGATAATCAAGTGAAAAATCAACTACTTTTGGCATGCTGTTCAGTTCCAGTCCAAATAGCAACTCAACGCTCGCCGAGAGTTCTAAAAAACCCGCGATAACACCGCCATGTAACGCCGGTAACGAAGGATTACCGATATTTGATCGGCGCGCCTCCAACCAATACAGCACATCGCCCCCATCCACCTTGGCCTTGGCCCCGATGAAACCACTGTAGGGAATAAAATCCAGAATCAATTCCGGCCGACCCTGCTCGCGGGCCGCTAGCAAACATGCCCGTAAGCGTTCATGGCTTTCGATCCCTGACTCAATAGCGCTATCACCCATATCGAAATTACCTGTCATTTGTCACTCTTTGACTCTGGACAGCAATTTTTTAAAGCCAGACTTGATCACGCCAGAAAATTGCACCCTGTCAAGATCCAATCGCATAAAAGTAGCTACACAGTGAGCGATAGGATTATTCTCATCCTGCTGCCATGCCATGCCGCGACAAAAAATGACCGACGAGGTAGTTTTGTAGACCGTACCGGATACGAAAATCGGCTCATTCGGCGTTGCTGCATGCATGTAATCAAGGCGTAAATCCATGGTCGGAGCGACCGAGGGCTTGCCCATAGCGCTCATCGCGGCAGCGCCGCAACAGGTATCGAGCAAACTGACAATGATGCCGCCGTGAACAACCCCTGTCAGTGGGTTGCCGACGGTTTTACTATCGTAGGGGCAGGTCAGAGTGACCTGCCCGCGGGCGACCTTGGTGATGTTGAATCCGAGTAGCTTGCCGTGCCCAACGCGCTCCATGGCCATCTTTAAGACGGGGCGGAACAATGCGGCTTTTAAATTGAATTTCATCGCCCACCCCCGTTGTGTAAAAGAGCACAGTGTCTTACATGCGACTACGCTGTAACTAGACTCTACTGCCTACCAACACCACCGCTAGGCATCCCTGCTCCGCTGTTGGCTATTTTTCCCGTAGGGACTATTAGCCGGCTTGGGTGGCTTTGAACGAGCCAGCGGTGCAC
>DDJS01000021.1 GCA_002339165.1 Cellvibrionales bacterium UBA2618
TGGTTGGTGCTTTCCTTGGACCATTGCGGCATTGGCGGGCACCAACATATGCCTTAGAAAGGTCGAACCTGAAGCCATTTTTAATCTCATAACGCGCGAGAACGTTGGCTATTTTTGTGCCGCACCAATCGTATTAAATAGCATGGTCAACTGTCCGAAAAAACCACAAAAACTATCCCAAAATCAAGTAAAGGTAATGACCGCAGGGGCTGCACCACCCGATTTTGTTATCCAAGGGATGCAAGAATTGGGCGTCGAAGTGACTCACACCTACGGACTTACCGAGACCTATGGACCTTCGGTAGTTTGCGAACGACAACCATCATGGGACACCTGTCCGCCAGAGGAACAAGCAAAGTTAATTGCCAGACAGGGAGTGCGGTACCCCCTCCTCGAGGGTCTTATAGTATCTCGGAGAGATCGCTTAGAAGAGGTCCCTCAGGATGGGGAAACTATTGGTGAAATCATGATGAGAGGCAATGTTGTTATGAAAGGCTATTTAAAGGATAGCCAAGCCACCAAAGAATGTTTCGATGGCGGTTGGTTTCGCTCGGGCGATCTCGCTGTGCGCCATAGAGATGGGTACATAGAAATTAAAGATCGAGCCAAAGACATCATTATTTCTGGTGGTGAAAATATCTCTGGAATTGAAATTGAGAGTGTTTTGTACCGTCATGCAGATATTTTAGAGGCCGCTGTAGTTGCAAAAGCAGACGAAAAGTGGGGCGAAATCCCTTGTGCTTTTGTCTTGCTAAAAAGCGATGCTGAAATAGATGAGCACGATATAATCGAATTTTGTAAGGAAAGAATGGCTAAATTTAAAGTGCCAAGAAAAGTAATTTTTACCGAGCTACCGAAGACTTCAACAGGCAAAATTCAAAAAAATGTTTTAAGAACAATGACCGGTTCTAATTAGGATAAAATTGAGATGGTGATCATCAATACTCAGCCAAAATGACGGAAAACGAAATACTATGGATCTCTTTAAAAAGACTGCCATTATAAGCGGCGCAAGCTCAGGTTTGGGACGTGCATCAGCTGAATACCTCGCTAAACTAGGCGTCAATCTAGCATTATTTGACCTCGACGAAGACGCTGGCAATGATCTCGCAAATCAACTAGGAACTACCCGCGCCCAGTTCTATAAAGTCGATGTACGAATGGAAGATGCGGTCGGAGACGCGATCGAGAAGGTCGTCAAGAATTTTGATAGCATCCATCTGTGTTTAAATTGTGCTGGCATCGCTCCGGCGAAGAGAATACTCAACCGCGACAATCAAGCAATGCCATTAAAAGATTTCTCTACCGCTATTAGTATAAATTTGATCGGCACCTTTAATCTCGCCCGGCTCGCTGCTGAGAGCATGGCCAAAAATCTGCCTATCGGCCAAGATAACGAACGAGGAATTATCATCAATACTGCATCCATAGCGGCTTATGATGGCCAGATGGGCCAGTCCGCTTATGCCGCCAGTAAAAGTGGCATCGTTGGTATGACCTTGCCCATGGCCAGAGATCTCGCCAATATGGGTATTCGGGTTAATAGTATTGCACCTGGCATTATGGCTACTCCAATGATGGTGAAGATGCCCAAAACTGCGCAACATAGTTTAATTGCCCAAACACAATTTCCAAAGCGCCTAGGGTTGCCAGAAGAATATGCTCGATTAGTAGCGCACATATGTGAAAACACCTACCTAAACGGCGAAACTATTCGCCTAGATGCTGCGGTACGTATGGCAGCCAAGTAAACGAAGTTATCATAGTCGTTGTTTAAAACATATACCTACGCGCCGCTGACGAGCTCAAAAAAACTTGGCCCCAATAGAAAATCAATGACCATTTAGGAAAGCCGTGGAACCGTCATAGGTTAATGTTACTAGTTTTTTTTAAACCGCGTCCAGTGATACCTAAGAGTCTCTTCTTTCAATGGACATTTTTCGTTAAACTCTACGCTTAAAGCCTTGATATATTTTAAGGGGCGCCTTCGAGGAATCTGTGTGGAATTTATTGTTGTTGTATTAATTGTTTCTTATGCGCTTTATGTTTATGCCGATCGGGTATATCTGCGGCAGCGCTGGCAACTCAGCAACGATCAAAGCTTTGACTGGAAAAATATTGCCGTATCGGCCGGCTGGACAGTAGACGAATTACAACGCACGGAGTTTCCAGATGTCGCAACCATCACTTTAATCAAGACCCTCAATTGTGTAGCTATGGGTCCGGCACAAATTACCATGACCATTCATGGCCGCAAAATTAAGATTTTGTTCCGCAATTGGAACGGCCGCATGATCGAGCAACAGCTCAACGACATTACCTTTTCGTCGATTAGCGATTGGGAAAAGAGCACCATTAAAAAGTACTGACCGCAACAGAAGCACAACTCAGCATCACGGTAAACAAATGAATTGCCGAAAAAATGCTATATGACAACCCTATTGGGTAGGCATAAACAATATTGCGATATTTATCTATAAACTATCGGTTAGTTCACGCTAAGCAATATTACCGATAATCGCGATCGTTCGAGAGCGATTTTTATGACAAAAACTGGGCTAGGAGATACATCTATCAATATAGTAGTTGCAGCGGCCTATGCCACCTTGGTGGTGATTTGGGCGACCTCGCCGTTGATGATCGTGTGGAGTAACGATTCGCTGCCGCCGCTGTTTTCCGGCGCCGTTCGGCTGACCGTTTCTCTAATTCTCGGTCTGGGCATATCGGCATTATTGAAACAGCGCGTAGAATTTAACCGCCCTGCGGTACAGTCTTATTTTGCGGCGAGTTTGGGATCTTTCGGGGCGATGTTACTAACTTATCACGGCGCGCAATTTGTGCCCTCGGGGTTGATGTCTGTGCTGTTTGGCGTCACCCCCATACTCACGATGGTGATGGGCCTGTATATTCTACAGGAGCCCCTTCCTCGCCCGCTTGGGCGCGCCGGCATTGCCGTGGCTCTGTGCGGCCTTGTTGCGCTGTTTGCCGGCAAAGAGGACAATGGCCATTTTCAACTACACGGTATCGCGTCACTCCTCGGCGCCTCAGTACTATTTTCACTGAGTGCCGTACTGCTTAAAAAGATCGATGCCGGTGTTGCGCCCTTTCCAACCACCATCGGAGCATTAATTGTGTCGACTCCGGCCTTTTGGGTGCTTATTTATCTGACCGATAGCTTCGTCTCACCGAGTCTGTGGAGCATTAAGAGTCAACTGGGCATTCTTCATCTAAGTATATTTGGCTCGCTGGTGGGCTGGTTTGCCTACTATTTTATCCTCGCAAAGACTAGTATCACCGCGGTATCGCTAGTGACGTTAATAGTGCCTATGTTTGCGGTTTGGATTGGCATCGTTTTTAACGATGAAACCTTGAGTCATTCCCAGTCGCTTGCCAGCATTACTATTCTGGCCGGCTTGGCTATGTTCATCGCAGCCAAAAAGCGGACGAAGAAATCCGAGGAGGTTGAAATCGACGAGGTGCTTAAGAGCGACCCTGCAAGCTAATTGAGTCGTCGAGCTTACATGGGGCCACTGTAAACTGGAGGCGCGGGTCGGAATCGAACCGGCGTAAACGGAGTTGCAGTCCGCTGCATGACCACTCTGCCACCGCGCCTTAAGGTCTTTTGTCCGCAAAGTACTGCGCGGAGGTGCCGGTCTAGTAGACTATCCCGACGGGTTCTCCAAAGGGGCCGAACTAACATATCCTAAGACTGAACCGAGCGCGCTATTCTATTCAATACCAACAATAAAGCAACTACTTATGCGCCTCGGACTGCTGTTCTTGACCAATCCCATCGCGCAACTGGGGCCATGCCTGCTGGAGATAACTGACCATAGTTCCGAGCGTCAGCAACGCCGCCACATACAAAGCTACATAGCCCAACGCAATCAATGCCCAATCGTCCTCGCGCGCCAACAACAGCACCACCACCGCGATCATCTGCGCCCAGGTCTTGACCTTGCCGAGAAATGACACCGCCACACTACTAGCTGAGCCGAGCGTCGACATCCATTCACGCAACGCAGAAATAATGATTTCACGACCAATGATAACCATCGCGGGAACCGCCAACCAAAGGCCACCGTGAACCTCTACCAACATAATTAGGGCAACGGTGACGATCAATTTGTCGGCTACCGGATCCAAAAAGGCGCCAAAAGGCGTTACTAATGCCATCCGGCGGGCAAGATAGCCGTCCACCCAATCGGTAATGGCGGCAAAGGCAAAGATACCGGCGGCGAGCATGTGGCTGTAGCGCCACTCTAAATAGTAGACTCCGACGAATACCGGAATCAAGGCAATACGGCTTAAGGTCAATACATTGGGCAGATTCAACATAGTCGTGCTTTACAATCACTAGTCGGGGGGGAAATTATCGCAACGATCCGCTTAACGCAGGGCTACGAGGTTTTAACTACGTATTATACAGTGCTGCGTAGATCGCTTCCGCAACCTTTTTATTTATATTTGGTACTTTCATAAGGTCTGCAACGCTGGCCTTGCAAACCTCTTTGCTGCCGCCAAAGTGTTTCAGTAGATCGCGGCGGCGCGTCGGCCCAACCCCGGGTATACCCTCTAGCGGTGACGTTCGACGCTTTTTATCACGGCGTTGTTTGTGGCCGGTAATCGCAAAGCGGTGGGCCTCGTCACGAATTTGCTGGATCAAATGCAGCGCAGCCTGCTGGGGCCGCGCTATGACGCGATTATTTTGCTCAGCGACAATCAGTGTTTCCATGCCCGGCTTGCGCGTGGTGCCCTTGGCCACACCCAGTACCATCACTCCCTGCACCGCCAATTCGTTGAGTACTTGGGTGGCCACACCAATTTGCCCCTTACCGCCATCGATCAGCAGAATATCCGGCAATTTTCCCTCGCCTTTAGCGAGTCGGGTATAGCGCCGTCGAATCGCCTGCTCCATCGCCGCATAATCATCTCCGGCGGTGATATTGTCGATATTAAAGCGTCTGTAATCGCTCTTTAATGCGCCATTGCTGTCGAACACCACACAGGATGCAACCACCGCCTCACCGCTACTGTGACTAATATCAAAGCACTCGAGGCGCTGCGGTGTGCTCTCCAAGCCCAAGGTATCACGCAGCGCCACAAAGCGCTGCTCGAGGGTTTTTTTGGAGGCCAATTTAGCGGTCAAATTTTGCTCGGCAGTGCGTTCTGCCAGTTCCACCCACTTGGCCCTAAAACCCCGCACCGAGTGTTTGATCTCCACGCTGCGACCGATCCGCTGGTAGAGCGCGTCGGTCAGGGCTGGCGCACCATCAATCGCGGCATTGATCAAGATTTCCTTGGGGATGTCAGGACGGCCACCGCCATCTAGGTAGATTTGCGGTAGAAACTCTTCTAGCAGGTCGGCCGCCAACTCGGCTAGCGGCGCTTTGGGATAATAGGTTCGACTACCTAAAATACGCCCCTGACGAACATACAGCATGTGCACGCAGGCCTGCCCTGCGACCACAGCTGCGGCCACCACATCAATGGTGCCGCGGCCTTTTTCGATCACCTGCTCGGTCTGTATCTGGCGCAGCGCGGCTATTTGATCACGGTTGTCGGCGGCTTTTTCAAACTCTAATTGCTCCGCCGCGCGCTCCATGTCACCCTCCAATTGCTGCAAGATTTTTTCGCCCTTGCCCTCCAAATAGAGTCGGGTAAATTGCACATCTCGTGCATAGTCGTCGGCGCTAACAAAGTCGACACAGGGCGCAGTGCAACGCTTTATCTGAAATTGTAGGCAGGGTCGCGAGCGATTTTTAAAAAAACTGTCGTCGCATTGGCGCACTCGAAACGTTTTTTGCAAAAAACTCATACTCTCGCGCACCGCTTGTACGCTGGGAAATGGGCCGAAATACGTTCCCTGAGTCTTTTTTGCCCCGCGATGAAAAGACAACCTTGGCCAGCGGTCTTTATCGGACAAGAAAATGTACGGGTAACTCTTGTCATCGCGCATCAAAATATTGAACGGCGGGCGGTACTCTTTGATCAAGTTGTGCTCTAAAATCAACGCCTCGGTCTCGGTTTCTGTCACCGTGACATCAATCGATTCAATGCGCTTAACCAGAGCGGCTGTTTTGAGGTTAAGCCCCGATGTCCTAAAGTAGCTGGCCAGGCGATTTTTAAGATTTTTGGCTTTACCAACGTACAGCACCTGCCGCTCGTCATCGAGCATTTGATAAATACCGGGACGCTGCGTTTGCGACTTTAAAAAACTATTTGAATCAAAGGCCATGGCGTGGATTGTAACGCTTTTTGTGGGGTAATTTGTAATGCGTTTTACAGCATAAAAAAGACGCCCCCCAGCCTACCGCTGCGTGATTACTCTACCAAGGCACGGGTTAAGATTCTGACGGTTGTTGCCTAAAGGTCGCCAATAGCGCGTCTTGGTCAGAGTACAGCAATAGTAGGTTAGCTTTTAACTGATAGGAATAGGCCTCGCTAAGCACCTGCAATAACCGTCGCTCTACGGCCATCTTTGCCGGGCAGTGCTTGCGGGTCGTAGCGATTGGCCCGGCCGTGATACGCCGGTGGTTATTGACTAGCACGCTGGCTGAAAAGGTATTGCAACCAGCGAAACCAGAAACCCGTCGATCGTCAAAAGCTATACTGATCTCATCATAAGCATCTGCCAATTCATCTTGCTTATTGGCGTGAAAAGCCATCATTTTCCAACGGCTGTGGACTAGTTCACCAAGCAATAATGGCAATTCCAGATCACTAGCAATCATCGCAGGGATCGGTTCTGGGCCACTGCGGCTGGAACAATGCACTAGTAAAAAAATGGCTGTAATCAACAATAATTTCAAAATGTGAGACATGGCGTGCGCTCTTACAAGACAATATTAGTTTGCCGTTGACATAGCTTGGCAGGCTGCCAACGGCTTTTGAATTTAACTATAGTCTATAAAAAACGCCCCATCTGGCTAATCGGGGGGAAAACTTTTCGCCTGAATTTGAGCCTATCCAATCTGTCGCACAGGCCGTGCCACCTCAGTGCTAAGCTGGAGGCTCTCCCGCCAACTCCGCACGCTCCTGACGGCTGTTATAATCGGCAATGAAGTGACGCCGCGCCAGCACCGAGAATAAAATGATCACCACGTAGATAATTAAAATAGACTGCAAACTGGTGCGCAAAGCATCACTCGCGTCCATCCCCGAAGCAGTAAACCAATCACTCAGGCGTCCGACGGTATAGGGACCGAGTGACAAGCCAATGATTGAGCCCACCGCGATGTAAAATGCAGACGATGTCGCGCGCATTCTCGGCAATACCAACTCGGTAACAATACTAGAACCTGCACCACTCCAAAAGACACCAAAAAACTGCAATACCGCATTGGCAATATAGGCAGTTTTTAAATCATCAGTATTCAGTAATGCCAACGCCGCGACCGAGGTAAAACAAGCTGAAACCACCGCCATATAAACGTGCAAATCTGCGCGGCGCCCGCGTAAAAAGTCTGCCATGTAGCCGCCCGTGACAACCCCAACGCCACCACATATTGCCAGCGTAGCTCCCAAGACAACGCCGACCTCGGCAATCCCCGCATCAAAAGTGCGCAAAAAATACGGTGCCACCCAAAAACTAAAGCTGTAGGTAATCACCGTACAGGCTGGGTAGGCTATATTGGCATAGCGCAGTGCCTTGCTTTTAAAGATCAAAGCAAACGCTGGTGGATCTCGAAAACTCAACGACTGGGCCCATGAAAACAGACAATAAACGGCAATGCCAAGCACCGTCCACTGCGCCACATCGCTGGTGGCGTTCACCAATCCTACCGACAGCGCAATAATTATCGCCGCCGCCAACAGGTTCACAGCGACGGCACGGCCGCCTCCATCGCGGTTTTTAGACAGCGAATAAATAGAGAACGGGGGCACGATTGACATCAATTCATACCAGGTCTCCCTGAAAGGATGTGGGTGCTTGGCACTCTTAATCCCCTCACTAAGACCCCTCTCGGGCTCACGCATAGCGTATACCAGAAACGCCAAAATAATGCCCGGAAACCCGACCATCATAAATGTCACCTGCCAACTCTCAAGCCCAAAAGGTGCTAGCGCAGTATCCGGGTAAGTACTTTTCCAAAAATCGACGATCAATCCACCCAAACCAAGGCTCACGCCCATACCGATATAGGCGCCCATCGAGTAGGTTGCAAGAACGCTGGCACGGCGGTTCGGTGGAAACCAATCGGAAAGCAGTGAATAGGTTGCAGGCGTCGCACTCGCCTCACCGGCTCCCACACCAAAGCGGAACAGAGCCAAACTCACAATACCACCAGCTGTCCCCGAGAGCATGGTCATGGCACTCCAAAAAACCAGCCCAATAGCAATTAAGCTCTTGCGGACCCAAAGGTCAGCTAAGCGTCCCAGTGGCAAGCCGAAAATTGCGTAAAAAGCAGCAAAACTAGTTCCATAGAGAAAACCTAATTGTGCGTCTGTAATGCCAAGATCACCCTTGAGCTCCTCCGATAAAATCGACAAAATCTGGCGATCGATCAGATTAAAGGTATAGACCACAATCATTACTACCAAAACGTATTTGGCGTAGGGACCGCCGACTCTGTATTTATCTTTATCCACTGGCGTGTTACCTCTGCTGCTGTATCGGTCAATGAGTCTCGGCATCGACTTGTTTTCGCTAGCCAGCGAATAATCTCTGGCCCGCGACATCGTAGTTCAAACCACTATTAAACGGAAATTGAGCACACCCTAAAGACAGATTTTGACTCGAATAGTTCCACGGTATAAAGGCTTATAAGGTATTTCAAACGCCGTGCCTCGATCGCTGCGGGTCGCAGACTTTGCGTCAACGTTCACCCTCTCGTCGATTGACTCAGTCACTCTGAATGGCTAGGCCGGCGCCCCGGTAGGATAATCCAAACACTCGGCACTCAGTCGCAATATGCAAAGCTATGAATGCCTAACCCGTTCTTCGATCAAACGGGTACCGTTTTCAGACGGCGCTCCAGTGCCTCGCGAATTATTTTACCACTATCGCTTCTCGGCAATTCCTCCATGCTCACAAAATGTACCTCGCGGGGTCGCTTATACCCGGCCAATCGCGCCCTACAAAGGATTTCTATCTCAGCCTCGCAGAGCTGTGAGTCATTTCGCACCACAAAGGCAACCGGGATTTCGCCCCAGTGGTCGTCGGGCTTACGCACCACAGCTGTGTCATCGATCCTTGGATCGGCCAACAGAATCCTTTCAATTTCCGCCGGGTATATATTTTCACCGCCCGACTTGATCATATATTTAGAACGCCCAGCAAACTCCAACTCGCCGGCGTCGGTCTGTCGAAACAAATCGCCCATGTGAAACCAGCCGCCGCGAAAATCTTTGGCATTTACCTCTGGGGCATTCCAATAACCGCTGAACAAGGTCGGGCCACGAAGTATAATTTCTCCCACTTCTCCTGGAGTTACATCACGATCCTGATCGTCGACTATACGAAATTCGCAAAGCGAACTGCGCTGCTTGTCGAGGTTGGACGGCGCAACACCAATTGGAATCAGGTGAGCTGTTGCCGGTGGTAAGCCTGTTTCAGTGGCGCCAAAGGAGTTTGCAAACGGCGCGTTTAGTAACGCGCTAGTCTCCGCGATCAATGCCGCGGGTAACATGTCAGCGCTACTGCCGACGACGCGAATGCCGCGAACTTGGCTACCGGATTCAACAATCCGCTTCAACAGCGGCTCAATCGTGGCCGGCATTAATAACAACCAACCCAACTGATGGCGTGCAATCGCGTCTACCATGGCGTCGAGATCTAACCCATCGGTGATGATCACCGGTGCGCCCATCATCATCGACGATAACGTGTGATCGCTACCGCCCATGTGGTACATCGGCGCCCACGCCAAAAATGCATCGGTAGGTTCGACCTTTAAATCCATTCGCAATACCGTCATGCGCGCTATCTCTGCGCGATGGCTGATTAATGCCGCCTTGGGTAACCCGGTGGTACCGCTGGTATTTAACAGCAATAAACCCTGTTCTGGATCGCTGCTGGGCGCTTCGCAATCGGCGACGGCATCATCAGACATCGCCAGACAGTCTTCCATTGATATCTTGGAACGCTGGTCGTTTACGATCAGATCTAGTTTGTCACTAAAGCGCGCCGAAACATAAAATAAGCTCGGCTCTACGGTATCGATGCAGTGCTTCAATTCCTCGCCGGCGAGGCGCCAATTAAGGCAGGCTACGATGGCACCGATGCGCGCCGAGGCCAATTGCAACATGGTGTATTCGGGGCGGTTTTCAGACAAAATAGCCAGTCGATCGCCGGGCTTGACACCCTGTTGCCGGAGTATACTGGCGAGCCTATCGACGGTATGGAGCAGTTCACCGTAATTCCAAATACGCTCGCCATTCTGAATGGCAAGGTGTTGAGGGCGCCAGAGCGCACTCGCTCTAAACAGGCTGTATACAGTAGAAGGAGTTGCTGAGGTCATGGTTTTTGGGGTCACTATGCATATGGTAAAAAGTCAAAACATAAATACGTCTAGAAACAAGGTAGACAACATTTTAATTATATTCAAACTTTAAATCTTTACGAATCTTAAAAATCAAGGACTCTCAGTCACCACTAGTACGCCTGCATCTGTGATTTTAGCGCGACGCTCGGTGGTTGCGTCGCAGTCTTGGCCATCGGAGGCAGTCCACAGGTCGCTCTCAGCGCCTTTTTAAATAGGTTTGCAGCATTTTCAAGTCCATTGTCCGGGTCGAAATACGCGTTTAACTTGGCTCCCGCCAACAACCAATAGATGATTTCGCCCTTTTCCTCACGGCTCTCTGGATCGGCGTCCGAATCAGTAAACAGCGTCGACAAGATCTCCTTACAATTGCGATCCATCTCTAGTTTAAAGTCACTCAGTATCGGATCCTTGACCGCCACGCCAATTGCCTCATACATAAATCCCGAGGTCGAGCGGTTGATGTTTTCGTTAGCGATAAACAAAAAGTCGGTTATGTAGTCAATTTTCTCATCCAGCGGTAAATTAACCATCTGACTCAAACCCAGCACGACCACATCACATTGCTGCTGGCAACAGTTGCGCAGTAAATCCTGTTTCGAATCAAAATAATAAAATATGTGGCTGGGAAATAATCCCGCTTCTTTGGCGACATCTGCCATTGCTGTATTGGCATAGCCCTGCTGACTAACGCAATGTTTAAACGCCTTAATAATAGCTTCCTTGCGCAGTGTTCCCTTGGGTTTAGTCGGTTTTTTAATCACCATAATAAATATCCCGTCATGTCGATGGTCGCTCGACAACGCACGCGTCGTGCCATTGGTTATAGGATCTTACGGTATAAGGCTCAGGATGACGCAGCGGTCGGCACTGAAAATCACTACCTAAGTAAACCCAATACCGCGACGGATACTTGAATTTTATTTAATATTACTCCAAGCTCCTCAACAAATAAAGCGCAACTCGCAGGCACGCTATAATTAAAGGCCCTGTAACGGGCGATAACTACGGAGTAAAAAC
>DDJS01000041.1 GCA_002339165.1 Cellvibrionales bacterium UBA2618
GTTACGTGCCTTTGCTACTGCGCATTTTTTAAAAAGCACGGTGTGATGTTTGATCCTGTGCCCCAGGGCTTTCTGAACAATACCCATCTACAAGACAACAAAAAACCCTGACAATTTCTTGCCAGGGCTTTCGAATCTTATGTTCTATGTAAAAACTGTAAGACTTATTCGGCGATTACATTCTCTGCCTGCGCGCCTTTCTGGCCTTGAGTGACTACCATCGTCACAGCTTGGCCTTCTTTTAGCGATTTGAATCCGTCGGCCTGAATGGCACTGTGGTGAACAAATACGTCACCGCCGCCTTCTTGCTCAATAAATCCGAAACCTTTACTGTCGTTAAACCACTTTACAGTGCCAGAAACTCTTTCCCCTGACATAACTACCTCACTTAAATTTTCTTTACCGTTTAAGGCGATTAATTATCCAGCCTCGTTACGGGGCTAGCCTAACACAAACTGCTGAGCAGCATGTGCGGAGAAACGTAGAACTCCCTCCGATCTTGCATACTATGGCTTTTAATTCTTTTATGCTAATTTTTTTTTGTTTTTTTGTGGTTTTTCCTCAAAAAAGTCCTTTTTTTTGTGTTTTAGGTTTCATTTTTCGGATTTTCATGGCGCATTGCGCCCGAGAAGAGCAAATTCACGGATCGAAGTATTATGGTTATCGGCATTAAACGCTCGAATTAACCCCGCATGAGGCAATCGCTCCGTCCATAGGCGCGTAAATCCATGCCGTCTACAGGGTGCTTTGCCGCATGCGCGGCCAAAACAATCTGCTAAATCTATGTCCAGACAGATAATAATCATCGTTCTGCAGCACAGTGCTGTTGCGTTGCGGTTGCGAACTGTAGACTAGATACCGCGGTACCCCCCAACTGAGAGTGCAATTTTAATGCAAACTGACACGCGCCATCCGTTTGACGAACTGACTCCCGACCTGATGATCGATGCAGTGGAAAGCCAGAATTTTATTTCTGACGGTCGATTCTTGGCGCTAAACAGCTATGAGAATCGAGTTTACCAAGTCGGTATCGAGGGGCAAGACCCGATGATTGCAAAGTTCTATCGGCCGCAGCGGTGGACAGACGCGCAAATTGATGAAGAACATGCCTATTGCTTTCAATTATTGGCGCAGGAATTGCCCGTGGTGGCGCCCTGGGTTAACGCAGCGGGACACAGCTTACATCGACACTCGGGCTATCTTTTTTCGCTCTACACTCGCCGTGGCGGGCGCGCCCCAGAGTTGGGTGATTTGGACAACCTATTAATTCTCGGTCGGTTGATGGGTAGAATTCACGGCGTCGGATCGATGCAATCATTCACCCATCGTCCAACGCTCGACGTAGAGAATTTTGGTTGGCGTTCGTACCGATTGATCAGCCAGCGGTTTATGATTCCCGAATTGCAGACCGCTTATGATTCGCTGGCGCTCGACGTGCTAAAGAAAATTGACCAATTAATGGCCGACTACGGACCGGTGCGTACGATTAGAGTTCATGGCGATTGCCACTCTGGGAACATCCTTTGGCGGGACGATTATCCACACTTTGTCGACTTCGATGATTCACGCATGGCGCCAGCAGTGCAAGATTTGTGGATGCTGTTGTCTGGAGATCGCTACGAGCAGAGCTTACAGATGGCGGAGTTAGTCGAGGGTTACAACGAGTTTTGCGACTTTGACTACCGCGAATTGCGCCTGATCGAGGTACTGCGGACGCTGCGCATGATGCATCACAGTGCTTGGCTGGCGAAACGTTGGGACGATCCAGCTTTTCCGCGGGCGTTCCCATGGTTCGGCTCCGCCCGCTATTGGAGCGACCACATATTGATGCTTAGAGAGCAGTTGGCGGCTTTGGATGAGCCCGTGCTGCATATTTAATGCCGGCCGCCTACCAAGAGTAATTGATGCCCATGGAGAACTGAGTATCGAGGCGTTCTTTATCAAGAGCCGGTTGATTGTCGTAAAGTAACTCGAGTTTGAGTTCGGTGAATAAATTTTTGATCAACGGCACCTTGATTCCAAGGTCAATATTCGCCTGGCTATCCTTGGCATGCTGCATGGAGACCCTGATATCTTGACTGTGAAAGAGTTCGATGCGCTCGAACAAAATATGTGAATAGTCCAGCGACCAACTCCAGGTGAGGTGGTCGCTGGAGTTCTTTCCGGCAACTTCTTCGACAATCCACAAGATACCAGACTCCAGCGATAGGCGGGAATTTGGCGTGTCCCAAAACTGGTGTCCTAAGGCGGATCCTAGCGTGTATGTTTTCGCGATAGCTCGCGTTTCATCGGCCCCCACAGACGCCTCATTACGCCAGAACCACTGGTCACTATAAAACCAATCATTGGCATAACCGAGGTTGTACCTGTCCTCGGCCCGTTGTTCCTCCAAGCTATGATTTTCATATTCGAATTGCACCGTTTGGCGTGCTTTAACGGTGCGTCGCTGGACGGTCGTGTCGACATCCCAATCGCGGCGGCTCTGATTGCCATTAGCGGCGGAACCGGTTATTGATAGACCGCCAGAATAGCGCGGCGCAGATCCCGGATTAGGGTCTGTGTGGGGCGAAAAATCGCCGCTATCAGAGGGTTTATCAAGGTTTATTATCTGCGACAGTTGGATGGTGAGTCGGCCAAAATTATCCGACATCCAAATCAAATGGGTGGCCGACTTCTCAACTAATTTACCGTTCAAGATATCTCCATTGATTAGTCTGAGTTGCTCGCTAAGGCACGCGGATGAAAGCGCCATCAGACTAAGGGTCAAGGCTGTGTAGATGCAACGATAATGCATGTCGCGGATTCCAAGTTATACGATCGTTGTTGAGGTCCGAGATTATACGGGTTTGAGTAAGCCACTCAAACCCGTATAAAAATAGTCTACATTTCTATCGATGGCGCGTTAAAATGGCCGACGGATTATCTTAAAGATGGGTTATTTAAAAACTGGAGAAGGCAATGAGCGAATTTCGCGCAGAATTAAAGTACGCGGAAAGCCACGAATGGCTAAAAATAGAATCTGATGGGTCGGTTTTACTTGGTATAACGGATCATGCCCAAGATGCTCTCGGGGATGTTGTGTATGTTGAATTGCCAGATGTTGGCGATCAAATAGACGCCGGGGCAGAGGTGGCTGTAGTCGAATCGGTTAAGGCGGCGTCAGATATTTACACGCCGATCTCTGGTGAAGTTGTCGAGATCAATGCCGGATTGCAAGATGACCCGAGCATGGTTAACAGCTCGCCCTATGATCTTGGTTGGTTTATGCGCCTGAAGCCCCAAGATATCCAAAGTGTTGAAGATTTGTTAGATATTGATGGCTATCGCGCACTAGTCGAGGACTAGGGTGGATGGTTTATTGGCGCAGCGAAATGACTTTCCAGCTGCGTTTTTCGGCCTCGCTAAGCAATGCCGGATCCGGATCGACCACTATGGGTTGATCGACGCATTCGAGTAGCGCCAGATCGTTGATCGAGTCGGTGTAAAAGTAGCTTCCCTCAAGCGTTTCCCGTTGCTGTTTTAACCATGCCGTCAGACGCGTTACCTTGCCTTCGCGAAAGGTCGCTACGCCATCGACATCGCCGCTGTAGCGACCATTTTTGATCACCAGTTCGGTCGCCAGTATCTCGTTAAGCCCAAGGGCGTGGCAGATCGGTTCGACGACGAATCGGTTTGTCGAAGTGATGACCACTATGCGATCGTTTTGTGCACGGTGCTTTTGCAATAATTCGTCGGCTTTGGGCAAACGCATTGGGATTATGTATTGGTTCATGAAAACGGCGTGCATGTCGACTAATTGATGCATCGGTATCTCGGCCAGAGGCGCCAGCGAGAATTTTAAGTAGGCGTCGTTGTCGAGGGTGCCGGCGACGTAGTCGTGATAGTATTTGTCGTTATTACGTCGGTAGTGAGTCGCATCGACATAGCCATTTTTAACCAGGAATTGCCCCCAGCTATGGTCGCTGTCTCCGGCAATTAGCGTATTGTCTAGGTCGAAAAGAGCGAGCGGCATTTCCACAGTTCAGAGATATTTGTTAGGCTGGCAAGCATAGCGGTGTTCGCGCAGGTGCTCAAGACTAAGTTGTCGCCATAGTGGCGTTTGCCCGGTATCTACACCGGCGTTGTTCGACCAAGAGGGAATACACAGGTTGTTAGATAAAAATGGTTTTCGTTCAAATGTTGCGATTGTCTTAAGTGATGGCTGCGGCAGGGTGTTTTGGGCTAAGAGATTAGGGCAGTCGGCATGGCAATTCCCTCAGGGCGGAGTCGACAGTGCCGAGAGTGCCGAGCAGGCCTTGTACCGCGAACTGCACGAGGAAATAGGTCTTGATCGTGGTGATGTCAGCGTGATTCACAGTTCGAGGCGCTGGCTGCGTTACAAAATCCCGCCGGCTATGCAGCGCAAAGGTCCGGCGCCGGTGTGTATAGGACAAAAACAAAAATGGTATTTTTTACGACTCGAAGCGTCGGCCGAAAAAATTTGCTTTGACAGCACTCAGTCGCCAGAGTTTGACGACTGGCAGTGGGTCAATTACTGGCATCCGGTAGAGGCAGTGGTGGCGTTTAAACGCGGTGTTTATCGGGCGGCACTGAAAGAATTTTCCGCGCACAATTACCGTCTCCAACGGGCCCATTGTGAAGCCAAGGTATCTCAATGCTAGCGAATTTACGCGCCATAGTTCAGGACGTTAACAGCGCGCGAAGTTTGCCTGAGGTGCTGAGTATTATCGTCAAAGAGTTAAAGTCGGCGCTCTCGGCTGGCGTGTGTTCGGTGTATTTATTTGATCCACGCGATCAGCGCTACGTGCTGATGGCAACCGAAGGGTTGCGGCAGACCGCGATCGGTAAAATTCGCCTTGGCATGCGCGAGGGCCTGGTGGGGTTAGTGGCTGCACGAGAAGAGCCCCTAAATCTCCAGAACGCTGATCAGCACGCTAATTTTGTCTACTTTGAAGAAGCTGGCGAGGCGCCGTACCACTCATTTTTGGGTGTGCCTATTATCCATCAACGTAAAGTATTGGGCGTTTTGGTGCTACAGCAGACTACCGAGAGGCGTTTTGCCAGCGAAGAAGAGGCTTTTGTAGTCACCGTATGTGCACAACTATCTGGCGCCATTGCCCATGCTGAGGCCACTGGGGTGCTTAAGCGCCTTTCGTTGAGCGGTCGCGGGAAGAGTCGCGAGGCAACTTTTCACGGTATCGCTAGCTGCCCCGGCATTGGCATTGGCCGCGCCGTTTTATCCGCGCAAAGCTCCGATTTGACTATGGTACCGGAGCGCTATTGCACTGATAGCGCCAGTGAGATCAAGCTTTTTCGAGAGGCTTTGGATGCCGCAAAAAGCGATATGCATAATTTGGGTGCAGGCTTACAAGAAAAGCTAAGCTCAGAGGAGTTCGCGTTATTTGAAGTCTATATACGGATGCTCGATGATAGTTCGCTGGTCGGCGAGGTAGTCGCTGCGATCGAGTCTGGCCAGGCGGCCCAAACCGCGTGGAGCGCGGTTATTCTGAAGCACGTACAAACCTTTCGAAAGATGGATGATGTCTACTTGCGCGAGCGGGCAGCAGACGTATCGGATCTTGGCAAGCGGGTTTTAGGCTACTTGCAGAAAGACAGTATGACCTCTGCGGTCTTGCCCCGAAGAGCAATTCTAGTGGGCGAGGATCTCTCTGCTGCGGTGCTTGCGGATATCCCGGTCAACCGGCTGATGGGGATTATTTCGCTCAAGGGTTCGAGTAATTCGCACCTCGCGATCGTCGCTCGAGCACTCGGCATCCCGACCATTATGGGCGCTACCAATCTGCCGCTGGCTGAACTCGAAGGTCAGGAATTGATCGTCGACGGTTTTAAAGGAACCGTGATAAGCCGCCCTTCGCGGACCTGTCGACGGGCTTATCTCCAGCGTCAACGCGAAGAAAAATTGCTCACTAAAGATCTGGAAAAATTGCGTGATATCCCCTGCGAAATGCCCGATGGTCAACGCATCGCCCTTTGGGTCAACACCGGTTTGCGGCACGATACTCTGCGTTCACTTAGGAGCGGTGCCGAGGCCGTCGGTCTTTACCGCACCGAAATACCGTTTTTTATGCGCTCTAGTTTTCCTACCGAAGACGAGCAAATGGCCATTTATCGAGAACAACTACAGGCCTTTGCACCTCGCTCTGTGACCATGCGAACGCTAGATATCGGCGGTGATAAGGCGCTACCCTATTTCCCAATTGACGAGGAAAACCCCTTTCTTGGCTGGCGTGGTATCCGTATTTCGCTAGATCATCCAGAGATATTTTTGGTGCAGATCCGCGCGATGCTGCGTGCCGCAGAAGGGCTTGAAAATTTACGTATCATGTTGCCGATGATCAGCAGTGTCGGCGAGCTAGAGTGTGCCCTAGACTTGATTGATCGAGCCTATCAAGAATTGACCACCGAGGAGGGACTGAGAATTGAGCGACCGCCGGTGGGAGCCATGATCGAAGTACCAGCGGCGGTTTACCAAGTCAAAGCCTTCAGCCGGAGGGTTCGATTTTTATCCGTGGGTACCAATGATTTGACTCAGTACCTGTTGGCAGTCGATCGCAATAATCCGCGCGTCGCGAACCTTTATAACTCGCTGCACCCCAGCGTACTTCAAGCGTTAAACATTATTTGCGAACAGGCCAATGCGGCCGGCTGTGAATTGAGCGTCTGCGGCGAGCTTGCAGGCGATCCTTTGGGGGCAGTGCTGTTGACTGGGTTGGGATATCGGCACCTGTCGATGAGTGCCAGCGGCTTGCCAAAGGTTAAATCGATGCTTTTGCAAGTCCCCTATAGCCGAGCACGAGAGTTGGCGCAACGTGCGCTAAAGCTGTCTGATGCCGCCGCTGTGGAGGGTTTGTTGGCCCGCGAACTGGGTCAACCAGAGCTGACAAAATTATACCAATCGTCTGTGGTTTAGAGCCTACGGCTGAAAGGTGAACCTCTGGCTAGACTGGAATACCCCCTGTTCGTAGCAATTTTCCATCACCACGATCTCTCCGCTGCTAGCGACCATAACACCAGTGGAAGCTCGCGTTCCATAGTCCTCACTAATGATGAATGCGGAGGACAGACGCTTCTCCCATTCGCGCGGAATAACGGTATCCGGTAAGCGAGTGTCGGGGTAGGGATGGCGCCTCGATAACAGCGATGTCAATTCCGCCAACCGATCGTGCTCTGAGCCATAGCCCGCTAGGCTGTTTCTAAGCTGTTGTTTCGCATAGTCTACTTTCGGCCATGGGCTGTCTAGACTATGATTACTGATCGCGTAGATGCCTGGGTCGAGGGCGGTGGCGGTTTGCTGATAGTTGTTGAGGTAATGTAGCGAGTTGCCGTCAAATACCAGTAGATTAAATCCAGAATAGTGCTTGGCCCGTTGGCGCGCGGCCTTGGTCCAGTCTGCCGCAGACGCCTCAGATGTCAAAAAATCAGCTACTAATTGGCCTCTAGAAAGGGGCTTGTCGGGCCCAAATATGCCGAGGAAGTTAGTCACGGCGGCGAAGCGACCACCGCCTGATACCCCCAGCCAGGTGCCACCCGCCCGAAGATCGCGGCCGGCCAAAATATTGGCCGATGGCCACCATTCCATGGCTGCGGTGGGCCGTGCATAAAACTCGTCTCGATTGGAGCAGACTGCCAGTTGCAGGTCGGGAATAACTTTGTAGGCGAGGGCTATTAGGCACATGTCGACAGTTTATCCCGCGACAGTCGGCGCTGTCATCCTGCTAAGTGACGCAATTGGCCGGTGGTAGGCCGATCTATAAAAGGCTATTATCCCGCCTACTTAAATAAGGAGGTTGCCATGCTTGCCTATCCACAAATTGACCCTGTAGCGCTGTCACTTGGCCCGCTGCAGATTCATTGGTATGGCGTTATGTATTTACTTGCCTTTGCTATCGCATGGCAGTTGGGAGCGCGCAACAGTCGGCGTTCCTGGTCGCCGATCAAGCCGGAACAAATTGAAGACCTTATCGTGTATGGTGCGTGGGGAGTTATTCTCGGTGGCCGCGTGGGTTATATGCTGTTCTATAGCTTTGGGCCTTGGCTTGCCGACCCGACCTTAGTATTTCGCATCTGGCAGGGTGGGATGTCGTTTCACGGTGGTCTACTCGGGGTTGTTTGCGCGGCCATACTGTTCGCGCGAAAGTACCAGGTACCATTTCTCAGTTTGACTGATTTTATCGCACCGCTGGTGCCGACCGGCCTGCTATTTGGTCGGCTGGGCAATTTTATTGGACAAGAACTCTGGGGGCGACCGACCGACGCGCCCTGGGGGATGCTTTTTCCCGCCGACCCAGAGCAATTAGCTCGCCATCCCTCGCAATTATACGAGGCCTTTGGTGAGGGACTATTGCTGTTTGTGCTGATCAGTTGGTTTGCGCGTAAACCGCGACTGTTTGGCGAGGTGTCTGGCCTTTTCCTGTTGGGTTATGGTGTGGTTCGGTTTGCGGTAGAGTTTGTGCGCCAACCGGATGCGCAGTTTACCGGTCAACAGGCGAGTATCGATCTGCTCGATTGGATGACACGTGGGCAGTGGCTATGCGTACCTATGATCTTGGTCGGTCTGTGGTTTATGCGTAAAACCGTCCAGCGTGTTTTCCTTGGGCCATCTCAGGACTAAATACTATGCAGCAATATCTTGATTTGATGCGCCACATTCGGGATTGTGGTGTACAAAAAGACGACCGAACGGGCACTGGAACACTGAGTGTTTTTGGCTATCAGATGCGCTTTGACTTGGCTGTTGGGTTTCCCTTGGTGACCACCAAAAAAGTGCATTTTAAATCCATCGTTCACGAACTCCTTTGGTTTGTTCGTGGCGATACCAATATTCGCTATTTGGTCGATCACGGCGTCAATATTTGGAACGATTGGCCGTTTAAGAACTGGTTGCGAGAGACCTCTCGGGACGAAGACCACCTTATGGGGTCGCCCGGGCGCAAGGTACTGATGGCTGAATTTGTCGAGCGCATCCGCGAAGATGATGCTTTCGCTCGTCAGTTCGGCGACCTCGGACCGGTGTATGGCAAGCAGTGGCGAGATTTTGGCGGTGTCGATCAACTGGCGACGGTGATCGACGGTATCCAGCACAATCCGGATTCTCGACGGCATTTGGTTTCGGCTTGGAATCCTGCCGACCTGCCGGTGATGGTTAAATCTGGATTGCCACCCTGCCATAGCCTGTTTCAGTTTTATGTCAGCGAGGGTAGGCTGTCGTGCCAGCTCTACCAGCGCAGCGCCGACGTATTTCTCGGAGTGCCGTTTAATGTAGCATCCTATGCTCTGTTAACTATGATGATTGCCCGCGCCTGTAAGCTTGAGGTGGGAGATTTCGTGCACACCTTGGGTGACGCTCATCTATATCTCAACCATCTTGACCAGGTCGCCAAGCAACTTAGCCGAGCACCCTGCGAGTTACCTAGATTGGCGATTAATATGCCCAGCAATAGTATTTTTGACCTTACTTTTGATGACTTTGAGCTATTGAATTACCGTTGTCACGATCCAATATCGGCGCCGATCGCGGTATGAATCGCCTGTCAATGATCGCGGCCTTGAGCCGCAACTTTGCCATCGGTTTGGATAATCGATTACTTTGGCACATCTCTGAAGACCTGGTGAATTTTAAGGCTCTGACCATCGGTAAGCCAATGATTATGGGGCGTAAAACCTTTGACTCTATCGGTAGGCCGCTGCCCGGCCGCGCCAACATTGTGGTTTCTAGGGATACCCAGTGGCGGGCCGAGGGTGTGCAGGTGGCAAGGAGCGTCGATGCAGCTATTAATGCGGCCCACCGGGCTTGCGAGGACAGTGGGCAGGATGAAATTATGGTGATTGGTGGCGAGCAGATCTATCGTCAGGCACTGCCAAGCGCGACGCGGCTGTACTTGACCGAGGTCGATGTCGAAATGGCCGCCGATACCTTTTTTCCAGACTTTGTCCGCGCCGATTGGCATGAGCTCGAACGACGGCCGGGAACTCAATCTGCGGATTATCCCTATCAATTTGTCACGCTCGAACGTATTTAGACTCAAAGCTGTTACCTTTGGTAACACAACTGCAGAAATCTATTCTTGAGGCGACTTTTTCGGGTCGCCAAATTGATTCTTTATCGTCACCCTGTTAAAAAGAGCACAGAATATTAAGCGTGCGAACACCTGCAATAAAAAAAAGGTCTCGCGCTAAGACATCGAAACCGACACGCCCAAATTGAGGGAATTATGAGAAAACAACCGTTAAAAGCACTGACATGTTGCGTCATTTTCAGCGCCGCACTGAGCGTTAATTGGGCTCAGGCCGCGGAAGTCCAAGACATCCTCTCCGCGGGCGCCGCGAAGGTAAAGGCAGCTCAAGCCGCTCAGGTCAAAGTCGATCGGGTAGCCGACCAGACAGATGGGCTGTTGCAGGAATTTAAACAGGTCAACAAACAAATAGAGTCACTGCGGGTCTACAACTCGCAGTTGGATCGGCAGATTTCTAGCCAACAGCAGATGATGTCTGAATTGGAGAACTCAATCGCCAATGCAACGGTGATCGAACGCGGTATCACGCCCCTCATGGTCAGTATGCTCAAATCCCTAGAGGAGTTTATCTCTCTGGATATACCGTTCAAAAAAGAGCAGCGCGAGCAGGCGGTTGCCGATTTGGCAGTCAACCTCGACAGCGCGCGATATTCAGCGGCAGAGAAGTTTCGCCAGCTGCTCGAAGTGTATGATATCGAGTCTGAGTACAGCCAGTCGCTGGAGACTTACCGCGACATGATCGATATCAACGCCAACGGCTCAGATGTCGAGGTCGACGTACTGCGCATCGGACGGGTCGCTCTTGCTTACCAGACTAAAGACAAAGCTCAGACGGGTGCATGGAACAAAGAAACCGGCGCATGGCAAACGCTGGGATCGGAGTACCGTAGACCGATTGATCAGGGCATCAGGATTGCTAAAAAGCTGTCGCCCCAAGATGTTCTTGAAATGCCCATTACTGCTCCGGAGACCGCCCGATGAAAATGTCCACTATCACGCTTTGCGCGGCTCTATTGACGAGCGCACTAGTCAGCTTACCGGCGGTTGCTCAGGATGCGAAGAGCCTCGAGCAGTTACTGCAGATGATCCAAGACTCGAAAATTTCCGAGACCAAAGAGTATAGGCAGCGCCAGTCGGAGTTCAACGCCGATAAAAAAAGCCAGGCGGGGCTGCTAAGGAAAGCTGAAGATACGCGCACCGCCGAAGAGCGTCGCTCTGATCGGCTCGAGCAAAATATTCGCGATAACGAGCAAAAAATCGCCGCGCTACGCAAGCAGTTGGATAAGCGCTTGGGCTCGCTCAAGGAACTCTTTGGCCACCTTACAGGTGCGGCTGGCGACATTCGCGAAAACCTCAAGCAGTCGGTGGTCAGCGCGCAGATTCCTGGGCGTACCGAGTTTCTCGGTGAGCTGATCGAGAAAATGAGCAGCGATACGCGTCTGCCATCGATCGAAGACATCGAAAAGCTATGGTACGAGCAACAACGCGAGATGGTTGAGAGTAGTCGGATCGTTAAATTTACGCGCTCGGTTACCCTCACCAGCGGTGAACAGCAGCAAATGGATGTGGTTCGCGTCGGTACCTACAACTTGCTCGCCGACGGCATGTACCTCGAATACAACACCGACACCGGTTCGGTTTCTGAGTTGCCGCGCCAACCGGCGGGCAAGCATCAGGATAGCGCAGTGGATTTACAGTCGTCTGCGGCAGGCTTTACCAAGGTCGGCTTGGATCCTACAGGGCCCCTCGGTGGTGGTTTACTCCGTGCGCTGATCAACACGCCAACACTGATCGAACGCTGGCACTTTGGTGGTCTTGTCGGCTACGTCATCACCGGCGTGTTTGCGTTTGCTATCTTGCTGGCGCTTTGGCGCTTTGTAGTGCTGTTTTCGATGTCGTCTGGCGTCAGTGCGCAGTTAAAAACTACGACGCCAAACCTCAAAAATCCACTTGGAAGAGTGTTGCAGGTGGCGCAAAACAATCCAAAGTTAGACCCAGAATCGCTTGAACTCAAGCTCCATGAGGCGGTCTTAAAAGAGCGTCCGGCGATTGAGTCAGGTCTCAACCTGCTCAAAATCATCGCCATGGTCGCACCGCTACTCGGCCTGTTGGGCACCGTTACCGGTATGATCATTACCTTCCAAATGATCACCCTTTACGGCGCCGGTGATCCCAAGGCCATGGCTGGGGGTATCTCGCAGGCATTGGTAACCACTGTGCTGGGTCTGGTGGTCGCGATTCCTACGGTTTTGATGCACACCTTGGTCAATGGTAAGGCGCAGCGGATCTTGCATGTCCTCGAAGAGCAGAGCGCCGGCATCGTCGCCGATTCTGTCGAGGTTAAATGAGATGTTTCTCAGCGATTTACTGGCTGACGCAGGTAAGTTCATGGACTCGGGTGGCTCGGTACTCTGGGCCATCGTGGCGCTGCTGTTCGTTATGTGGACGTTACTTTTTGAGCGTATGTGGTACCTACGAGGTGCGGTCGGAGCCGACGTAAAGTTGGCTCTGGATGCCTGGGAGGCACGGCCGGAGCGTCGTTCCAAGCGTGCGCGGCAGGTGCGGGAAAAGATTATCTCCGAAGTCAGTATCAAGGTTGATGAAAACATCATGATGATCAAAACCTTGGTGGCCCTCGCCCCTCTGTTTGGTCTACTCGGCACCGTAACCGGTATGATCGTGGTGTTCGACGTCATGGCCTTTACCGGTGGCGGCGACGCCAAGGCCATGGCCGGAGGTGTCTCCAAGGCGACCGTGCCGACGATGTCTGGGATGGTCGCGGCGCTCTCCGGAGTATTTGGTCTGACTTATGTAGAGCGAAACGCCGAACGCGAGAAGAATCTGCTGGAAGATCATCTAACCATGGATCATTAATGATCGACTTGTGTTGCAGGTCTATCGAGAGAGATAATTATGCGCAATAGAACGAGTAGCTCGCAGCAGCAGGGTCAGGCTATCGACCTCACGCCAATGCTGGACGTGGTTTTTATCATGTTGATATTTTTCATCGTCACCGCGTCTTTTATTAAATTACCGGGTGTCGAGGTCAATAAAGTCGACGCGAACAAGGCCGATGCCTACAAGAAGGTCGGCATTCTCGTCGCTGTCACCGGTACCAATGAATTTTGGATCGACAAAAAGCGCGTTGAAGCGACCGGGCTAAAACTCAACTTGACGCGGCTTTTTAATGATAACCCCAAGGGCGGCATGGTCATCCAAGCCGATAACGAATCGAATATAGAGGCGATCGCCAAGGTTGCCGATATCGCGCGCGATATCGGTATATCACCGGTTGCGATCTCTACAGAGAACGACTGAGTTTAGACTATGGCAATATTAAGAGTGGGATCCTCTGCAGTGCTTGGCGCGATGGTGACGTTTGCGCTGATCGTGTTTATGTTTAAGTTGATTGATTCAGGTAGCCGAGAGATGGATACCAAGGAGCCCATCAAGATTGCTGACTTCTTGCACGTCGAACGGCAAATGACCACCAACGACAAAGTCGCCGAGGTTGAAAAACCCGATGAGCCAGAGCCCCCGCCAGAGATTCCAGACGATCAGGTCGAGTTCGAGGCACCCGAAAACATGGTCAGCATGGCTGCGGCGCCAGTCGCCAGCAAGATTGCCGTGTCGACCGGCAGCTTTGCTCGCGATACCGATTTTATTCCCGTCTACGTGCCCCAACCGCAGTACCCAAGGCGCGCCCAGACTCGTGGCAAAGAAGGTTATGCGGTGGTCGAGGTAATTATTACGACCACCGGGGGTGTTCGAGACCCAGTGATGGTGGAGGAGGATCCCGAGGGTTGGGGCTTTGGTCGCGCGGCACTCAAGGCGGCAAGCAAGCTTAAGTACAACCCAAGGGTGATCGACGGCGTGCCTCAAGAGGTGACCGGCGTGCTCTACAAATTTACTTTCCAGATGGCGAAATAGGGGCGAGTCGATGAGCATACCAAACACTAAAATTGTCGCTTTTTTCGTTGCGCTAACGCTGCCATTAGCGGTGTCTTTATGGGCTCCAGAGGCGACCTTATCGGGCTCGGTTCAGGCCGCTCAAGACGAGAAAAAAGAAAAAAAGTATAAAAATGCTAAGACCCGACAACGTCAATCGGTCGGAGCCAAGTGCGGCAAGGCGTTAGAAAAGCTTCAAGTCTCCCTCGAAGAAGAGCTTTGGGCGGAGTCTTTGGATGCGCTAAGAAACATCGAAGCGAGTAGCAAGACCTGCAAAAGTGATTACGAGCAGACCCAGATTTGGAAATTTTTTGGCTACATTTATTATTCTCTGGACGATTTCCCGAACGCGATTAAAGCCTACCGCAAGGTGGTCGACGGTGTCGGTACGCCACCCGAGGTAAAGTTGGATACCCGCTACACGCTGGCGCAGTTGTACGCATCCGAAGAAGACTACCCGAATGCCGCATTACAGCTCGAGGCATGGTTGGCCGAGGCGACCATTATCGGCGCTGATCAACGCTATTTTCTCGCCCAGATATACTATCAGTTGGATCGCAAGCGCGACGCCTTGAGCATGGTCGAGTTAGCGATTAACGATGTAGAATCACGCGGCATATTGCCCAAGGAGCGTTATTGGGGTTTGCAAAGGGTGCTTTACTACGAAAAAAATGACTACCCAACGGTGATATCGATCCTTGAAAAGCTGGTGAAGCACTACCCTAAGTGGAGCTACTGGAAGCAGTTGGGCGGTATGTACGGCGAGCGCGAGCGCGAGATGGATCGGCTGGTGACGACTGAACTGGTGTACCTGAACGACGAGCTGAAAAAAGAGAGCGAGGTCATGAGCATGGCCTATATGTATCTCGGTGCCGACGTGCCCTACCGCGCGGCCAAGATTATCGATCGCGGCATGCAAGATGGCATTGTCGAGCGATCGGCTAAAAACCTCGAGGTGCTTGGAACTGCTCACTATCAATCGCGGGATCTTAGTGGCGCGGTCGGTGCGTTAGAGGCTGCATCTAAGGTCGCAGACAACGGCAATTTACAGGCGCGACTCGCGGGTATATACCTCGATCTCGGCCGCGACAAAGATGCCTATCGGGCGGCCAGTCGCGCGGCGAAAAAAGGCGGGGTTAAGCGGCCAGATTCGAATTACCTAGTGATGGGCAACGCGCTGATCAATTTGAATTGTTTTAAAGATGCGATTTCTGCGTTCAAAAATTCGTTGAAGAAGGCCAAGGATAAAAAGAGTAAGAAGTATCCTCTCCAGTGGATCAGGTTTGCTGAGAGTGAGGGCAGCCGATTGCAAAAACTGCGCGATGTTGGTTTAGATATTCGCGGCTGCGGCAAGGCCTAGGCCTCGCAGAGGTTAGCTCAAGAACCCGCCCTTATCGGCGGGTTTTTTGTGTCTGCTTTGGGTATTGATCGTGGTGAGAATGACTGGCGTCAATAGGCGCCGCGATCGCGGTATTTTCATGGTTCTGTGGGGTGGCGGTTGGAAGCTGGCGGGCCTTACGTCCCTCGCACGCGGCACTGTGCTAGAGCACCTGCTACATTAGAGCACCTTGCAAAGCACCCGCGAGCTGCGTTGGTAGTTGTAGAGCAATTTTTTATCCTCCGGTAAGGCGTTTACCGCGGTCTCAATAAATCCTTGCTCTTGAAACCAATGGGCGGCCTGTGTGGTGAGTACGTAAAGGCGGCCGATCGATTGGCTATGCGCTTGGTTTTCAATCGCCACAAGCAGTCTCGAGGCGGTTCCTTGGGATAAAAAGTCGGGGTGCGTGGCGACGCAGGCGATTTCGCCGCTGCCGGTTGATCCCAGAGGATAGAGAGCCGCGCAGCCGACTAAAAAACCCTCTGGGTGCAGGGCGACCATAAAGCGTGAAATTTCCGTCTCCAGAAGTTCTCGCGAGCGCTTGACCAATACACCGGACTCTTCGAGGGGTTGGATTAAATCGAGTATGCCACCGACGTCGTCGATGCTCGCCGGACGCAAGGTCTCAGAATAATCTTGGATAATTAGGGTGCCGCTTCCCTCGCGGGTAAATAATTCACTGAGCAGAGCGCCGTCGTCGCGATAACCAATCAGGTGTACCCGTTCGACCCCGCCTTTACACGCCTGCTGCGAGGCGCGGAGTAATGTTTGCTCGAGCTGCGGTGGTGCCACCGAGTTCTTCAGATACTCTTCGACTGCCGGTATAGATAAGCTACGTAATAATCCTCCATTATGGGAGATGTTCGAGGCCGCGCTGATAAAGATTAATTTATCCGCGCCGATGGCGACTGCTGCGTGGCTGGCAACATCGATGTACGATAGATTAAAGGCTTCGCCGGTTGGCGAAAAACCGATCGGCGAGACCAGCACCATGGCACCGCTGTCGAGTTGTGATTGTATCCCCACACGGTCGACGCGGCGAACTTCGCCGCTGTGCTGGTGATCGACGCCATCGATCACGCCGATTGGCTTGGCAACCATAAAGTTGCCCCCCATCACGCGGACTTCGGCTCCGTGCATGGGCGAGTTGGGTAGGCTCATCGACAGTCCAGCCTCTAATTGCAAGCGGGTACTACCAATTGCTTGTTTGACGCACATCATGGCTTCGACGTCGGTTATCCGCAGGTGGCCCTTGAAATCGCTGTTCAGGTTGCTCTGAGCTAAGCGTTGGTCAATCTGCGGCCGCGCGCCATGGACTAGCACAATGCGCACTCCGAGGCTCTGCAGCAGCGCAATATCCGCTAGTAGACGGTGACAGTTGCTGTCCAAGACGGCATCCCCTGCGAGCGCGATAACAAAGGTCTTGCCTCGATGCGTATGGATGTACGGCGAGGTCTGACGGAAAAAATTTACGTAGGTTTGACTATTCATAGTGGGATTATAAGCAACAGTGGCCGATAAGTTGAGATAATAAAGCAACGCTTGGATCGATGCGCTCTAAATCCAGGTATTCGTTGGGCTGGTGAGCCACATCTATATCGCCCGGACCAAGTACTACCACGTCCATACCCAACTGTTGCAGAAAGGGGGCCTCAGTGGCAAAGGCTACCGAACCGGCACTATGGCCGGTGAGTTTTTCGCACAGAGCTAGCATCTGTGAGTCGGGTTGCGCGCAAAAAGGCGGCACTATTAAACGCTCCAGTTGCCAGTCGACGCGATCGGCCTCTGCTAAGCCGGCAATTCCGCGCTCTAGATCGCGCTGCAATTGGTCTATATCCATGCCCGGTAATGGACGGATTTCAAACGCTAAAAAGCAGTGCCCGCAGATGCGATTGGTATTGTCGCCGCCGCGGATACAGCCAAGGTTTAGGGTTGGATAGTCGATGCTAAAACCTGGGTGCTTGTGTTCGCGCATGCGTTCGCGCAGCGCCAGCAGGTGCGCGAGGATACGCTGCATCGTGTCCATCGCATTGCGCCCGAGTTGGGGGTTACTCGAGTGTCCTGAGGCGCCAGTGATGGTTAACTTTTCGATCATAATGCCCTTGTGCATCGATACCGGTTGCATACCGGTTGGCTCTCCGATCAACGCGCGCCGCGCGAGCGGTCTACCGGCATCCACCAGAGCCTTGGCGCCGCTCATCGACGACTCTTCGTCGGCGGTTGCGAGTATGATTAACGGTTGCTTAAAGGTATCTTCGGAGTAGCCACGTAGCGCTTCGATGGCGAGGGCAAAAAAGCTTTTCATATCGCAGCAACCCAGACCATACCAGGCATTGTCTCGTTCCGTGAGCACAAATGGATCACTGTTCCATAGACTCTCATCGCACGGCACGGTATCTGTATGGCCCGCCAGAACCAATCCACCGGGCCCTCGGCCCCGAGTGGCGATCAGGTTGGCTTTGTTGGCCGATAGCGCCATCACTTCGCACTCAAAGCCCATTCCCTGCAACTGATTCGCCAGCAGGTCCACCAGAGGCCGATTGCCTTGGTCGATGGCGGGGTCGACACTACTTATCGAGTTGCAGGCAATAATTCGCGAAAATAACTCATTAAACTGCATGGCTGACTCCTAATGGGATGTGGCGACTGGCAATTGACCCGCGGCCAACACATACTGCTTCAAAGGAAGATACAGCGATGGGAGGCGCTCGATGATGGAGTTTATCGCAACCAGTGGCAATCTGCATCTCGAGGAGGTCGTTGCGGAACTGATCGCCGCAGGCTTGATAACCCAGCATGGCGGCCAATGCGTTCGAGATGCGGCTTTGCGTAGCGTTGAGGAGCGCCATCCGCTGGAGCTTATTGCCAGCTTAGAACTCCCTGGGCCCGTTGGCGAAGGGCGCCTAACGCTCGATGTTTTGACCGATTGGCTGGCCGATTGGTGCGGTTTGGAGCGCGTCCATATCGATCCACTGCGCGTCGATGTGAGTCGTGTTACTGCCATCATGTCACTCTCTTATGCCCGGCGTTACGGTATCTTATGCCTCAATGCGAGCGCCGATGAAATCGTTGTTGCCACTATGCAACCGTTTGACATAAGTTGGCTCGAGAGTCTGCAAGAGTTTGCAGAGAGATCTGTGCGGCGGGTGGTGGCAAGTCCAGAGCAAATTAAAAAATACAGCGAGAGGTTTTATTCGCTGAAGGCCTCTGTGGTAGGTGCCGGCGCGGCGATAGCACCGATGACTGACGATGTAGTGCCGACGCATGTATTACAAATTGGCGATCGCGATGGTGTCACTGCCGACGATCAACACGTGATCAAACTCGTCGAGTGGCTATTACAATTTGCTTTCGAACAACGCGCGAGCGATATTCATCTCGAGCCACGCCTTCCAGAGGGGCGCATACGGTTTCGCGTCGACGGCATATTGCACCTGGTCTATCGATTACCAGACGCGGTGATGACGTCGATGGTTAGCCGTTTGAAAATCCTTGCGCGGATGGATGTCACCGAGCGACGACGACCTCAGGTTGGGCGGATCAAGACGGTATCGGCGAACAGGGCGGCCGTAGAGTTGCGCCTGTCGAGTATGCCCACGGCACTTGGCGAGAAACTGGTGGTGCGAATTTTTGATGCTTCACTGATGATGCAGAGCTTTGACCAGCTAGGCCTCGCTGGCCGCGATTTGCAGCGTTGGCGGCGCATTCTGAACATCGGTCAGGGTCTTGTTTTGGTGACTGGGCCGACTGGGTCTGGCAAGACGACAACGCTGTATTCAAGTTTGAAATACTTGGCCGCAACGGCGGTCAACTTGAGTACTATCGAAGATCCGATCGAAATGTTGATCGACGATTTTAATCAAAGTCAGATTAATACAGCGATCGATTTTGGATTTGCCGAGGCCATTCGCGCACTGATGCGACAGGATCCAGACATTATTATGGTCGGTGAAATCCGCGATGCAGAGACTGCGCATATGGCAATACAAGCCGCACTGACCGGGCACTTGGTGCTGTCTACGTTGCACACCCAAGACGCGCCTTCGGCGATCAGTCGGTTGATCGACCTCGAGGTGCCTATGCACTTACTGCGGGCGACGCTTGTTGGAGTTGTGGCTCAGCGGTTGATCAGGGTCCTTTGCAAGGACTGCAGGGTTGTCGTTGATGACTCTAATAGGACCGCGGCAGACGCGCTGGGTATCGATTTAAACGATCGGCGACCGCCGTTGTATCGCGCTGTGGGTTGCCATAAATGTCGTCATACTGGCTACTTGGGGCGCACCGCTCTGTATGAAATTATGCCGCTATCACAATCCTTGTTGGAGCTGGTCAGCGATCCCCTCAACGTACAGGCGATCAGGGAGATCGCCGTCGCTGAGGGCATGAGAATGTTGCGTGATGCCGGCGTGAGCGCCGCTCAAGCCGGCAATAGTTCGCTCGACGAAGTGCTGCGCGTGACTGCCGAATTCACCTAGGGGCGCGCGTTGAGCGCGCACCCCTGGTTTTGCCGCGCACCATCGCGACTGGTGCTACCTAGCCGTCCACTTGCGGGACACTGCGCAGGGCCTCGTCGATGGCTTTTTGGTCCAGGTCGAGATCCTGCATCTCCCCGCGCAGGTATTTTTCATAGGACGCCAAATCGAGGTGTCCATGGCCACAGAGTGCGGTGAGAATGGTGCGTTCCTCACCGGATTCCTTACACGCCAACGCCTCTCTGATAGCTGCGGCTATGGCATGAGTCGGCTCGGGTGCTGGCACGATACCCTCGCTGTTGGCAAACATAATGCCAGCGGCAAAGCACTCTTTCTGTCCGATCGACATGGCATCCACGAGCCCCAGTTCATAGACATGTGACACCAGTGGTGCCATGCCATGGTAGCGCAGACCACCGGCATGAATTGGCTCGGGGATAAAATTGTGACCGAGCGTGTGCATCTTCATCATCGGCGTCATTCCGGCGGTATCGCCATAATCGTAGCGGTACTCTCCTTTGGTCAGCGTTGGACAGGCAGTGGGTTCGACACAGCGAATGACGGGGTTCATATTACCCTTAAATTTTTCGCGCATAAAAGGAAATGCCAAGCCACCAAAGTTGGAACCGCCACCAGTGCAGCCAACTAACACATCGGGGGTCTCGCCGATCTTTGCCATCTGCAAAAGCGCTTCCTCGCCGATGATCGTCTGGTGCATCAAGACATGATTGAGCACGCTGCCCAGCGCGTAGCGCGTGTTCTCATCGCTGACCGCTTCGCTGACCGCTTCTGAGATGGCTATTCCTAGGGAGCCGGGGTGATCAATATCTAGTGCTAATAACGATCGACCGTACTCAGTTACTTGGGAAGGACTTGGATGGACCTTGCCGCCCCATATCTCCATCATGGTCTTACGGTACGGTTTTGACCTATAAGAGGCAGCAACCTGCCAAATTTCGCATTCCAGACCAAATTGTGCACAGGCAAAAGCCAGTGAGCTACCCCACTGTCCCGCTCCGGTCTCTGTGGTCAGTTTTTTGATACCCTCCATGGCATTGTAGTAGACCTGCGGGACCGCAGTGTTTGGTTTGTGCGATCCGGCGGGACTCACGCCCTCGTATTTGTAAAAAATTTTCGCTGGCGTGTCCAAGAGTTTTTCTAAACGCCGCGCGCGAAACAACGGCGTCGGCCGCCATAGTTTGTAGACATCCATGACTTCGCCGGGTATGTCAACGTAGCGCTGCGTAGTCATTTCCTGTTCTATCAATGCTTTCGGGAACAGCGGCGCAAAATCCTCCGCCGTGGCAGGCTGATGGGTGCCTGGATGCAATGCTGGCGGCATCGGTTCGGGCAAGTCCGCAGTTATGTTATACCATTGGGTCGGCATTTCGTTTTCTTCTAAAAGGATCTTGTTGGGATAAGGCATAGTTATACTTCCACGTTTAAATTTTTGAATTTAACGGATCGCTGTTGCACTCAGTCTAGCTGCACGGTAATCCATTTCCAACGGGTCATGATATCGAGATCGGCGTCGGTGCCCTCGCGGCCAAAGCCACTTAGGCCGTTACCACCGAATGGGACGTGGGGTTCGTCCTGAATTGACATGGCATTGATATGTACCATACCGGCGTTGGCACCGCGGGCTAGGTTGAGTGCGGTGCTGATATCGCGGGTAAATAGAGAAAAGCTGAGGCCGTAATCGGTGTCATTGGCCAACGCCAGTGCTTCTTCAATCGTGTCGACAAGGTAGATCGAGGTGACTGGGCCAAATGTCTCTTCGCGACACAGGCTCATGCTCTCGTCTACATCGCTAAGTATGGTCGGCGGGCAGCAAGCACCCTGCCACTCTCCGGCACCGTGGATCAATGTTGCGCCCTTGGCTATGGCGTCGTCGATATGCGCTTTTACGCGGGCTTGTTGGCGAGGACTGATAATCGGACCAATGGCGGTCTCTGGGTCCGACAGATCGCCGATTTTGATGTTGGCTGCTATTTCAGTGTACGCGGCGATAAATTTGTCCGCGATGCCGCGCTGCAGGATAATTCGGCTGGAGGCCATGCACGCCTGCCCCTGAAAGAAAAAGATACCAATGGTAGCGGCCTCTAACGCCTTTTCCAGATCGGCATCGTCCAGCACCACCAGTGGGCTTTTGCCCCCAAGTTCGAGGGTTACCGGTTTTAGATCCCGGGCGGCCAGTTCGGCGACATGTTTGCCGATGCGCGGAGAGCCGCAAAAATTAATCGCCGCTATGTCCGCGTGGCTGGTTAAACTGTCGCCGATCTCAAAGGGATCGCCGGTTACATAATTGAAGACTCCGGCGGGGGTTCCGGCCTCGGCCAGCGTCTCGGCAAATTTGACCGTGACTTGACTGGCAAATTCCGACGGCAGCAACACCGCGGTATTGCCGGTGGCGATGACCATCGCGATTTGTTTGACGTTTTTGAGTAGCGGTACGTTGAACGGCGTGACACAGGCGATTACACCGACCGGTTCGCGCACCGACATACCAAAAGCGCCGGGTCGATCCAACGGCATGGTCTGGCCGGTGAGTCGACGTGGCACACCGGCCGCGGCGCGGAAGGCATTAATGCAGTAGTCGACTTCAAATTGTGCCTTCATAATTGGCGACCCAACCTCGTCGATGAGTAACTGCAAATATTCATCGCGGTCACGTTCCACCAGTGCGGCGGCGCGAAACAAAATGGCCTCGCGCTCTTTCGCCTGAGTTTGACTAAAGGTTACAAACGCTTGAACGGCGGCAGCTACGGCTCGGTCGATATCGGGCGGTGTGCCCTTGGCGACGTTGGCGATCACCGATTGATCGGTCGGGTTGAGGTCTTCGAAGTAGTTGCCGCCGGTGGGTTCTAGGTGTTCACCACCAATCCAGAGCTTTGAAGTTTTCATGCGTTAGATACCTGGTTGTCTGCGTTATTTGGATGTCTGTTATGCCTCTTGCTACGACGAGGGCTCTCGCCAAATATCTGCATCTTGGAGCAATTCCACCTGTTTTTTTAACACCTCGCGCTCATATTCGGCGATGTTTCATCGGCTCTCGATTGAGATATAAATTTTTCGGATAAATCGGATCTTTGTAGACGATTTGATAGAGTTCAGTGCGCAGGTCCTTCATCCAGTTAGTCCATAGAGAGTTTTGCCGGTGAGCGCGCATGGCCTCGATGTTGATGGGTCCGCAGACGCTGGTCGAGACCCCGCCATAGGCCTGTTTGCCAACAACTTGGCCCCGGTAATTGACGATCATGGACTGGCCACCAAAGGTGTCGATCGGGGTTTCTTCGTCTTGCGTGAGGTAGTAGGTGCCCATATTGGGTGCGATCACGTAGAGGTTGTTGTCCAGCGCCCGGGCTCGGGTCTGGATTTCAAAATAATCGTTGGATGCCGCCGGATGCGGGATTGACGCGCGATAGATGATCTCTGCGCCGTTCATGGCGAGCGCTCGGGCATTTTCAGGGTAGGCACCCTCATTAGCCATCATAATTCCCATACGGCCTATTTCGGTATCGACAACCGGCCAGAAGCTCTCTAGCGTATTGCCATAGCGTTCTATCCACCAATCGTAGATGTCGTGTGGGCAAACCGAGTGCTCAACCGGGTAGAGCGGCGCCACTTTATAGTGCTTGAGAATAATTTCGCCTTGGGGGTCGATAATAAAGCCGACGTTAAAAAAACGGTCGGGTATTTCTTCGTGGCGGGCCTTGGCTTGCGCCATTACATAGACGCCGTGCGCTCGGGCTATTTTTTCTGCGATCATGTCGGTTTCGGGGCCGGGTATGTCGATCGCGCACTCGCGGGCAAAGTCCACGTGGTTGGCGTTCATAACTTCATCGTTAAAGCCCTGCAGAGCGCCCTCCGGCAGTGCGATGAGTTTTACCGAAAGATCCAGCGACGATAGCCATAGGGCGGCGTTGGCCATTGATGACAAATGCGCGATATTCTTAAAAATTTCGTCGCGTCGACGAATACCCCACACGGTGGGAACCAGGCCAACAGCATTAAAGGGTTGGATCATTTGATACTCGATTATTGGATGATGGAACAACCACACCAGTGGTGTTAAAGTCGAGACTATAATTTAACCAATCGGCTACAGCATAACAACTATAGACGAAGTATATTTCTTGGAGGCGAGGCCCAATGGTGCAGATGAGTGCGGCGGATGTGCGCGGTGCGATTAATGATCGCCCTATGAGTCCCTTTCAAATTGCTGTAGTGGCGCTTTGCGTGATTATCAATATGCTCGACGGTTTTGACGTGCTGGTGATGTCGTTTGCTGCGTCGTCGGTATCCGAGGAATGGCAGTTGTCGCCAGGAGATCTAGGGTTGCTGTTGAGTTCTGGCCTGGTCGGCATGGCTATCGGTTCGATGTGGATGGCCCCCTATGGCGATCGAGTGGGTCGGCGCTTGTTGGTTCTTGGTTGTCTGGCGATCGTCACTGTCGGCATGCTGTGTTCCTCTCAAGCCGCCGATAAGCATCAGTTAGCGGCGTTTCGATTTATTACCGGACTCGGTATAGGGGGCATGTTGGCAACGCTCAATACCATGGTGTCAGAATTTTCCAGCGGCGCTAGGCGCGGCTTGTGCATCAGTGTGCTGCAGTCTGCCTACCCACTGGGCGCCATTTTGGGGGGTATCGTCTCGGTTTATTTGCTTGGTGAATTTGGTTGGCGATCGCTATTTTTATTCGGTGGTTTGGCCTCGCTATGCATGCTTCCGCTCGCCTATTGGAAGTTACCAGAATCCCTCGACTTCCTGCTGTCAAAAGACCGCGATGGCACGCTTTTGGAGATCAATCGGTTGACCGAAAAAATGCGCTTACCGCGCGTTGATAGAGTCGATTCGGCCGCTGATGATGCGCCAAGCGCCGGTTTGAAGGTGCTCTTGGAAAATCCTTATCGGCGGTCGAGCGCTTTAATCTGGAGTGCCTTTTTTTGTTTGATGTTCGGGTTCTATTACGTCGTCAGTTGGACGCCAAAATTATTGGTCGACGCGGGATTGACTACCGCTCAGGGGATTTCGGCGGGTATTTATCTTCAGTTGGGGGGTATCGTAGGGGCGCTTAGCCTCGGACTATTGACCGCGCGCTATCCGGTGGCGCGACTAACGCCGCTGTATTTACTGATGAGCGTGGTCTCGATGTTGGTGTTTGGTATCGCTGATTTGGCTCTGCCAAGCCTGATGCTGTGCGCTGCGGTGATGGGATTTTTTCTTATCGGCGCGATGATCGGGCTCTACACCATCGCGCCCTCTCTCTACCCAGTCAGCCACCGGGTGACGGGTATGGGTTGGGCTATCGGTATCGGCAGGTTGGGAGCGATTGTCTCGCCATTGATGGGTGGAATGCTGCTCGTCTGGGGTTTTAGTGCTGGCCAAAGCATGTTGGTGTTTGCCTTGCCGCTGTTGTTAGCCGCGCTAGCCATTTTCAATATTCACTCCGAGGCGCCTCCAAACCAATGATCGTCGATCACTAAAAATCTTCCTCAATAGTGTATTATGCAAAAAA
>DDJS01000059.1:0-4638 GCA_002339165.1 Cellvibrionales bacterium UBA2618
CCATAGCCCATTGATCATGCACAAAAATCACCCGATTGACAGAATCACATAAGCGCGTGGCGATCACGCAAAAACCCCGTTAAAGGATGTGCCAAGCGAGCCCAAAATCGAGCTCGCACTGCGCGTCAAAGCGCTTACATGGCAACGGTCAAGCGTCGGGAATACGCATTCGATAGAGCATTTTTTAACGGTGTGACATCGGCGCCGGTTATCAGTCGGCGATGACTTTATGTTACGCTAAACTCTCAAAAAAAAAATATATTGATATGACCGAACCTACTCTTACACCCGAGCCTACTTTTACCCCCGAGCCAGCTTTAATTGCCGAGCATAGGCGCAGCAAACCGTCGGAACCCGAAGTCGATTGGGCTATTTTTATCCCCGCCGTGATCATCGTGCTGGTGGGCGCCATCCCGCTGATGATCTTTCCCGACAGCGCCGCGCAGTTGCTCGGTGAGGCCCGCAAATCGATTATGGATAATTTCCTGTGGCTTTACCTATTGAGTGCCCTCGGCGCATTCGTGTTTTGTATGTGGTTGGCCTTTGGTCGCTATGGTCATGTAAAACTCGGCGCTGCCGACGAACCACCGGAGTACTCCGACGCCCACTGGGTCGCCATGATGTTTACCACAGCAATCGGCGCCAGCGTTATAGCCTGGGGGTTTGCAGAGCCAATTTACTATCTACAATCGCCACCTTTAGGTATTGCCGTCGGCTCGTCACAATCCTTTGAGTGGGCCCATATGTACCCGCTACTCCACTGGGGCATTATTCCCTGGTCGATCTATGCCATGCCCGCTGTACCGATTGCCTACATGCTCTACGTTAAACGCTATCCGACGCTGCGCATTAGCAGTGCCTGCGACGGCGCGCTGCCGAAAAGAGGCCGCGCGCAAATAAAGACCTTGATCGATATTTTTATCGTCCTCGGGATTGTCGGCGCAGTGGCCACGTCTCTCGGCCTTGGCGTGCCCTTGCTATCTGCCATGCTATCAACGCTGTTAGGCGTTGCCGACAGCATGGCGATCAAAATGGGCGTGCTCGCCCTGTGGACGCTATTGTTTGGCGCTAGCGTCTATCGCGGCCTGAAGTCGGGCATCAAGGTACTGGCTGACATCAACATCGTTTTGGCCTTCATCACCATTGCCATAGTGCTGATCGCAGGGCCCACTGTGTTTATTTTAGATCTCACAGTGAACAGTTTAGGCTTGATGTTTAACAATTTTATGCAAACCTCCACCTGGACAGACCCGATCGACAACAGCAGTTTTCCGCAGGACTGGACGGGCTTCTACTGGGCGTGGTGGCTGGCATATATCGGTATGGTCGGGCTGTTTTTTGGTCGTATTTCCCGCGGCCGCACCATCCGCCAACTGGTCTTGGGCGTTATCGGTTGGGGTTGTCTAGGCACCTGGCTGTTTCTGGCGGTGATGGGCGGTTACTCGCTCTATCTGGAGCGCACCGGTGCGCTTGAGGTACAGGAAATTCTCGCCACGCAAGGCATGTCCTTCGTCAATGCGCTGGTCATTCAAAGCCTACCAATGGGTCAATTGACGCTGGCTATTTTCACCCTGCTATCGATCATATTTTACGCCACTACCATCGATTCATCGGCCTACGTGATTGCCAGCATCTGCGCAAAGAACCTACCCAACGACGCCGAACCACAGCGTTGGAGTCGCCTCGCATGGGCGGTGTTACTGGCGCTTATCACTGCCGGTATACTCCAGTCGGGTGCCCTCGACACGGTATTATCCATTACCGTACTCAGTTCAGTGCCAATGATACCGATCATGGTGTTGCTGGGCTTTTCACTACTGCGCTGGCTGAAGCAAGACTTCGGCGACCAGACACGCCCGCGCGAGTTCAGCCTCGACGCTCGCGAAGCCAAATAGCGCAGTTTATTGCTCTCTTTATTGCTCTATCTCGGCCTCAGTGGGCGTCTAACCCCGCAGCGCTGTGCGCCAGCTAACCCACCCAAACAATCCTCCGACCAATCCAGCTGGATAACGCCTCTGGACAACTCCTCTAGATAACTCCTCTTGATGGCTCCTACCCCCAAGATAATCGCTGCAAGTCTCGCCTAAAGCGCAGCTTCGTGAACCTCAATCCGCTCGCGTCAGAAAAATCACCGAACTTTGCAGGATTCATCGAATTCCACGCTAGAGTGTTTTATAGTCTATAAATAATGTTTCGATAATGGATGCTATCGTGAGCAAGTTCCCCAAATTTAAACAGGCCGACTACCCAAAACTGTATCTAGAGCAGACCGACAAAGAAATGTCCAAAAATTCGCAAAGCAATTTTCGCTATGCCTACTTTAAGACCATTGCTCGGGGCGGCAAATCGTTGATTCAGTCCTGCAAAGATATGCATTTGGGCCGCGTCGTGTGCCACAAATCATTGCTGGCAGAGTTTGCCGATGACGCCATCGAACAAAAGCGATTGCTGCGCGAGGCGCGGGTATCGGCCATGCTGCAACATCCCAATACCATGCCGACTTACGAACTAGGGCGCAATCGCCAAGGCCACTATTACTTCACCATGAAGCTAGTGCACGGCTATACCTTTCGCGAAATTATCGATTTTCGCGAGCGTTACGACATTACCCAGTTGCTAGACATTATTGTGCAAGTTGCCTATGCGCTGGAATATGCCCATACCCACGGCGTCATTCACCGCGATGTGAAACCAGAAAATATCCTCGTCGGGCCCTTTGGCGAAATACTATTGCTGGACTGGGGGCTCGCCAAAGTTAGAAGTGAGGATGGCGAAGCGTCGGAAATAGACGACATAGACCCCGCCGCAGCGCCCAAAAAACTCAGCATGACTGGCTTTCAAAAACTTCAGGGAACGATTTGTTACATGTCGCCGGAACAGGTATTGCGCGCCCCAGACATCGATGGCAGAACCGACATCTACAGTCTCGGGGTACTGCTCTACGAGGCGATCACTGGTGATACGCCAGCCCAAGGCAACAGCATGGACAAGCTATTAGCGAGCGTTAAAAACGATGTTCCCGCCGCACCCTCGGCGCTCTCTGGCTCAATGCCGATCGCCAAAGAACTAGAAAAAACCATCATGCAATGCCTTCAGAAAGACCCACAGTACCGAATGTCAAATGTCGGCGAGTTAATCCGTCAACTGAAACAGTGAACGGCGATAACCGCCCTGACTAGCCACCAATCCGCGCCAACACCAAGGTAATGTTATCCTGCCCGCCGCAGTCGAGTGCACGATCCAGCAACTGGTCACCCAAGGCCTGCAAGTCGGCGCTGTGGGTCTGGGCGTAGTCGAGTATCAAGGCGTCGTCAACTCGGTTGGTCAGGCCGTCGGTGCAGGCCAAAACAATATCGCCATCCTTAAGCTCAACGCTGCCGGTGTCGGGTTTTAGCAGCAAGATACTGCCGACGTGTTGAGTGAGTATGCTCGGCGCGCGCTTGTACAAATTGGGCGCCCACTTAGCATCAATATTGGCGCGATCGAGGGTGTGATCGCGGGTCAACATCTCGATGCTATTGGCTGTCGGTCGCAGTAGATAAATTCTCGAATCACCGACCCAAGAAAAATGTAGCTGGCGCCCAGCTAGCCACCAGCAAGTCAGCGTGGAGCCCATCTTGCGGTATTTTTCTTCGTTCTCTTGAACGGCAATAATTGCTTCATTGGCAAATTTAATGGCGTTGGCGAGTTCGCGCAGGGGTTTTTCTGGCAGGCTTTCAGAATTGCATAGATACTCCAGCGAGGCATCCACCGCGAGTTGGCTGGCGACCTCACCAAAGCGCCGACCACCAATACCATCGGCAATCACCACCATGCGACGGTCGTCGCGCACCTCGACAGTATCTTCATTTTTGCGCTTCACGCGGCCGCGATGACTGCGTGAACAAAATTCCATCTGAAAAACCTTTTGCATGGACGCTAGTTTAACCGATGTTCGCTCAAAAATGAGAATTTACTGCCCCATAGACCCATGCCGCCATCGGGCCATAGCGCTGAATTTATCGCCCTGCGCAATGTTGTAATAGCGACGCAATTGAACGCCGCTCGACAAACCCCTAACCCTGAAAACCAGATACAACCGTGCAGAACGCATTTAAGCTATGCTTATAGTGCCGATAGCATGCTAATATCTAAATTAGGGTAAGCCACAAGAGAGGAACCTAGCGTTGCATAAAAACTTACTACACATAATAAAAGGGTTGAGTTGGACCACTGAAATCAGCGAAAAAATTCTCCTCGGCGTTATAGGCATCGCCACTTGCATTGCCTCAGCGCAGTATGTCTACGCCATGTTTATCGCCCGCGAGGTCCTGCTGTCCGACCTATTTATGCTGTTTATCTACGTCGAGATCATCGGTATGGTCGGCGCTTTTTATACCACCAGTCGTATCCCGGTGACGCTGCCAATTATTATCGCCATCACCGCACTCTGTCGGTTAATAGTGATGCAAAGCAAGGAAATGGACGCCTTCGTAGTGCTCGGCGAGGCCGGCGCGATCCTAGTTCTATCCGCGGCCGCCTACATCATGAGCATGAAAGATAAAATCAGTCTGGAAAAGAAAAGAAACCTCAGAGACAACCCAGACTAGCCTCGCCACTGGCGCTCCAGACCGCGTTGATCGCCAAGTGCCAAGTGCC
>DDJS01000059.1:4949-24580 GCA_002339165.1 Cellvibrionales bacterium UBA2618
GCCAAGTGCCAAGTGCCTGACCATATCGTCCAACGATGACCTGCGCTATTTACAGCCATTCTCAATGGGTATTTTTTGGATGGACCGCGCATCGATTCGTGCGGCGATGTTCGACATCGCCCTTTGCTATCCGTGAACACCGATCACCGGTCACCCGCGAAGTAGTATCGGAGAATGATATAACCCCCAAACAAACGAAATATCCATGTGCCGAGCGTCGCAAAGACAATGCTGCCTAACAATAAGAAGGTCAATAGCGCGAGGAGCCCCACAGCGAAGGCCGGCATCAAGATGACGATCCCAACAATCCATTCCATCCCAACGGCGCCCCCCGAGATCAGGACCGTTAAGCTCAAAATGAGGCTGGCACGAAATAATCTAAACCCGATATCCTCATCATCAATCGCTATAAAATGAAACCATGTTGTGGTCTCTCTCGCCGGCTTAGCCTCGACCTCGGGCTCTGCCACCGCGTATTTTTTGGGATTATGGTAAGCCATGAGCTCTTTGAGGCCGAGCTCTACTTTAGCTGGCTGTGTTGTGGATTCAGGCGTTGCTGCAAAGCGTGTTGATTCATTTGAAATTGGCATGAGATTCCCTCTCGGTTTCAATAGACACCTCACAAGGAGCATAGCAGGTCATGGACCCAAGCATGGAATTTAGCCTGATCGCTGGAGTTATCGACAAGGTCACCGCGCGCCGTTGCCTCAACGACGGCGGCGATGGAGTCCTTTACGCTCGATTTACGTTAAAGCGCTTGATAGAGAGTTTTAGAGAGCTGATTAGCGGTTTGGTATAGGTTCATCAGGCCGTGCTGCTGGTTGTTCAAAAAGGCAAAGCCGAGCTGATTTTTGCAGTCGCCAAAGGCCACCTCGCCGCCAATGCCCGAGTGACCAAAGCGGCCTTTAGCCAGAGAGATTGGCGTCATCGGAGAATCCACCATATAACCCAAACCAAACTGATAGGGCAGACCAAAAAGTGCGCCGTCAGGACCGGAAGAATGCACTTGAGTAACCCAATCAATGGTCTTTGGTGTCAGCAGATGGTAGTCGTCGCGAACGCCTCCGCTGGCCAATACGCCATAGAGCGTCGCCAAACTCGCGGCGGTGCCATGACCATTGGCGGCGGGAACTTCTGCCATGCGCCACTCTTGCGTATTGATCACATCGGCGGCGTCGGGCACCGCACCAAAGGCTATCTGGTAGTCACCCAACACCACCGCCGCCTTGATGTCACGCAATCGCCTGGGCAACAACCAATCGGGTATCCGCGATAGCCAAACCGCCCGGCTGGCGGTGTTATCACCCGCCGCCATTAACTGATCGGCGCAACGCTCCATATCGGACAGATCGATGCCGATTTTAAAATCTAAATTCAACGGCGCAGCAATTTCCTCGGCAAAGTACCGACCGACCGAGCGCCCGTCGACGCGTCGAATCAATTCACCCACCAACCAGCCAAAGGTCAAGGCGTGGTAACTTTGCGAGATACCCGGTTCTCGAAAGGGTTGTTGAGCGGCGAGCAGATCGGTAAACAAAAACCAATCGCGCCATTGATTTTTGGGGATTGGCTGCCTAAAACCAAACATGGCTGCGCGATGACACAGCACGTCAGACACTGTTGTTTGCTGTTTTCCACAACAACCGTATTCGGGCCAGTAATCGGCGACTGGGCGCTCAACGTCAAGCTTCTGTTGTTCGATCAGGCGCGCTGCGCACGTCGCCACCAGACCCTTGGTCACAGAGAAAACATTGACCAGCGTATCGGCTTGCCACGGCCGCGTTTTTGCCGCGTCACGATAACCGCCAAAAAGGTCGATGATACGCTCACCTCGGTACTCGACCGCCAGCGATGCGCCGACCTCATAACCCGATTCGAGCGCCCGCGCAAAGACGTCGGCAACGGGCTGAAAACGCGGATCGCAATAACCGGATAGCCATTGGCTGGACATAGATATCCCCTAGCAAATAAGTACCCTACCATCCTTGGCACGTTAGTAGCCAGTAGTTGGCTGGCAAAGATCCGCCGACTGGTCGCTGCATCGCGCTAACCTAAACCGTTGCGCGCGCCAAACCGGCGCGCAGCAGTGGCTTTATGGCACCGACTTATCGCTAACAGTCACCGCTGCATGCGCATTAAAATCAGCCGCTGAACAGGGATTTTTCAACGACCCCAGTTGTTACATGGACGCTGCGCTCTGTTACAGTTATGACGACGACGAGCGATGCCGCAATCGCAAAAATGAGACAAAATCCACCCTAAGAGATTGGACAAGCTATGCAAGAAAGAGTGAAGGTCGACCAAGACCCGTCGTTAATCGATCTTTATGCGAACGACGATTACCCACAGCACTTCCTCAAGCAAATACTCACCGAGGTACAGTGCATTGCCCTGGTCGGTGCCAGCCCGCGCTCCGATAGAGACAGTTATCAGTGCATGCGTGTGCTTTTGAAGCGTGGCTATGAGGTGATTCCGGTGAATCCGCGCGCCGCCGGCGAGCTTATTTTAGGCAAGTATTGTTACCCATCGCTCGCGGCTATTGATCAAACCGTGGATATGGTGGACATCTTTCGCACCTCGGACGCGGCGTTCGGCGTTACCCAGGAGGCAATAATCATTGGCGCGCGCGTAGTCTGGATGCAACTTGACGTGATCAACCGAACAGCCGCTGACCTCGCCGAAAGTGCCGGATTGAAGGTTGTGATGAATCGCTGTCCAAAGTTAGAATTGCAAAAACTCTATTGCGCGGACCTGCGGCGCTAACCGCTAGCGCGCCAGAAATACACTATGAGGTGTGACAATGACAGACCCGACAGCGCTCGATCAAACCACCGATGGCATCCTACTCAGCGAATTGAGCGACGGTGTTTTGCGCCTAACGCTCAATGACCATAAACGCCGCAACGCGCTCTCCAATGAAATGCTCGCGCAATTGTCGGCGGTATTCGCCGACGCCGCCACCGACGACGCGGTGCGGGCGATTGTTATAGCCGCCAACGGGCCGGCGTTTTGCGCCGGCCACGATTTAAAACAAATTACCGCTGCCCGTGCTGCCGACGACGCGGGTCGGGCCGACTTCGAGCGCCTGTTCGCAGGTTGCGCCGAACTCATGCAGGCGATTGTCAATCATCCACAAGCGGTGATCGCCGAGGTCGCCGGTGTTGCCACCGCCGCAGGCTGCCAACTGGTCGCCAGTTGCGATCTCGCGCTGGCTGCAGACACCGCGCGGTTTGCCACGCCGGGCGTCAATATCGGCTTATTTTGCTCGACCCCGATGGTCGCGCTATCGCGCAACGTAACGCACAAACACGCCATGGAAATGCTGCTCACCGGCGATATGATCGCCGCCACGCGCGCCGAACAAATCGGTTTGATCAATCGCGTGGTCGACGCTTCGCAACTGACCGAACAGAGCATGGCCATGGCCAGTCAAATCGCCAGTAAATCGCAAATGACCGTGGCGCTAGGAAAACGGGCATTCTATCAGCAGGCGAATATGCCGCTCGCCGGTGCCTATGATTATGCCTCTGAGGTGATGGTCGGTAACCTACTCAAGCAGGATGCCAAAGAAGGCATAGACGCGTTTATTGGCAAGCGTCCAGCCCACTGGCGGGACCAGTAACCTATGACTAGTATCTACGACCGCGATCTCGACCGAGTCGAGGCTAACCATCAACCGTTGACCCCACTGACCTTTTTAGAGCGAGCGGCGCGGGTATTCCCGCAGACCACCGCAGTCATATACGGCGACCTGCGCGTCGACTACGCCGATTTCTACCGGCGCTGCCGCCAATTGGCGTCGGCGTTGGCGGATCGCGGTATCGGCCACGGCGACACCGTATCGGTGATGCTCGCCAACACACCGGCCATGCTCGAAGCCCACTACGCGGTGCCAATGTGCGGCGCGGTGCTGCACACCATGAACACCCGTTTGGATGCCGCGGTCATCGCCCTGCAACTCGACCATGCGCAGAGTCTGGTGCTGATCACCGACACGGCGTTTTCTGCCACCATTGGCGCAGCGCTTGAAATCGCCAGCGCAGAGCCATTGATCATCGATTATATTGACCCAGTTGAGCCACAGACCGGCGATAGATTAGGCGACCACGAGTACGAGGCTACGCTGGCCAGCGGCGACGCCGACTTTGCCTGGCGCATGCCGCAAGATGAGTGGGACGCCATTGCTGTCAATTATACCTCGGGAACCACTGGTGATCCCAAGGGAGTGGTCTATCACCATCGCGGTGCCAGTCTTCTCGCCCAAGGTAATATTATTACCGCGTCGATTCCCAAGCACGCCGTGTACCTTTGGACCTTGCCGATGTTTCACTGCAATGGCTGGTGTTTTCCATGGACCATCGCCGCGGTGAATGGCACCCATGTCTGCCTGCGCGAGGTTCGCGGCGATGCCATCTGGGCGGCACTCGCCGACCATCGAGTCACCCACCTATGCGGAGCTCCGGTGGTAATGTCGACCCTGTTGGCGGCGAGTCAACAGCAACAACGCCGCTTGACGACCACAGTAGAATTTTTTACCGCGGCTGCACCACCGCCCGAGTCGGTGCTCTCAGAGATGCGCGAGGCGGGCTTTAACGTCACCCATCTATATGGCTTAACCGAGGTCTACGGCCCGGCTGTGGCCAACGACTGGCACGCCGAATGGGATGCCTTGCCAGCGGCGCAGCAGGCAACACTCAAGGCCCGACAGGGCGTCCGCTACCACGCGCTAGAACAACTCGAGGTCATGGACCCTGCGACCATGGTGGCGGTACCCACAGATGGTGAAACCCTCGGCGAGGTGATGTTTCGCGGCAACGTGGTGATGAAGGGCTATCTAAAGAACAAGGCGGCCACCGAAGAGGCCTTTGCCGGTGGTTGGTTCCACTCTGGCGACCTCGCCGTGGTGCACCCCGATGGCTATGTACAATTAAAAGATCGCAGCAAAGATATTATTATCTCGGGCGGCGAAAATATCTCCTCGATCGAAATTGAAGAGGCCCTGCATAAGCATCCGCAGGTTGCGGCAGCCGCAGCCGTCGCCATGCCACATCCAAAGTGGGGTGAGACCCCCTGCGCCTTTGTCGAGTTGCACGCGGGACCCGCGGTATCGGCGGAACAATTGATCACTTGGTGCAGGCAGCATCTGGCAACCTACAAAGCGCCCAGCCGCATCGTGTTTGGCGCCATCATCAAAACCTCCACCGGCAAGGTGCAAAAATTTGCCCTCCGTCAGCGCGCAGCGCAATTGGCCGAATAGCCGCCACGAATGCACCGCAGCCACGCGCTACCGAGCCATTCAATCGGCGCGGCGAGTGGTTACCTTAGATCGATGACCTCAAAACGATGACCTCAAAGTGGTTACATCAATTCGATAACCAAAACTTGAAATAGCTCACCCAAATTGGTCACCTTGTGGCTGGTCTCATCGCCCCAGCGAACCTCGCCCGCAGCCACCACCCGCTCGGTGGCCACCCCCTCCAGCGTTTCAACCAAAAAGCGCGCGTCGTTGATAAACACCGACACCTTGGCGTTGTGACTGTGCAGCGGCGCCTGCATACCCTCAGCATAGGTAGTTTTAAACACCCGATAACCCTCCCCTTCAAGCAGCAGTTGGTGCAACTTGGGGTAGCGATCAAAGCCATTTGGCGCCTCTGCTAGGGTCGGTTGGTACGAAGCTTTTAGCTCGACATAGACGCTCTCGGTCGGATGATCGAGTCGATTCTGCGCGGCGTGAACATCGTTGTCAGGTATTTCAAAGGGCACTAGGGCGTCGGTATCGCGCCGTTCGGCGACACCATCAATACTGGTAAACCGGCGACTCACAGCGGTCAGGTGAACCCCGACCGTGCGATTGTGACTGTGCATGGCGGAACTTTCACCGGCGGCATAGCCCGCACGGACAACCTTAACCCAGTCATTTTCAAACTCGGTACGGTACTGATCCGGGGCCATATCGGTAGCGGTACCGATCGGAACGCCATGTTTGGCGCTAAAATTGATATCGCAGCCGGCCAGCATGGCGGTGATTAGTAATATTGTAAAAAACTGCATTGCCGGTACCCCAGATTAAAGCCTATCGATGGTGATGCCCATGATCGATCTCGGACGCCGCTTACCGCTATTGTACTGCAGCCGCATTAATCTATGTCTATGTCTGTGTCTGTGTCCGTGCCGATAGCCACAGAATAAAGGCCTCCCTGCCATGTTTTAACATAGCGCCACATGCGGCATTCGAGTGGTTTTTCAACCCGTCCGAGCGAACCACACGTCGAATCTCGCGGCGATTGATTGCTCTACCGAATCGGTAAAAACGTCACCCAACCTCATAACCGAGTGATTGCGGGGGCAAAAACACTTCGACATTACCGCCAGCAAATATTAGGATAATGAGGATTAGGTCTGAAATATTCATCAAAATGGGTTTTTAACGAGAGCGAGTTGATGTGAGCAGCTTTGTAGACGTCGCTATTTTTCCACTGCCAAATCAGGTGAGCTTTCCCGGCACCGTCGTGCCACTGCATGTGTTCGAGCCCAGATATCGCACGATGATCGATGAATCGGTCGAACATGAACGGATGATCGCGGTATGCCACGTTAAAAAGCAGATCGGCGCGGCAAAAAAGCCGCAATCCATCCAGCGCGCGCTGAATACCAATCAGGCCTCCTACCTGCCGCAGGAGATCTTTAGTGCGGGGCCCTGCAATATCCTAAAACGTTCCCGCGACGGCAGAATTTACGTCAATATTAACATGCGGCACCGCTTGAAATTTGACCGTGAAATCCAGACATTACCCTACCGCATCGCGAGCTGCTCAATGCTTCATGACGATCTGGTCGAACCGAGCCTAATGGTAGACCAACAGATCGAGATCGTCGATATGATCCTCAACTTGATTGTCAGGCAAGCGCCCACCGAGGTCAGCAGATTTAATCGAGAAACCTGGTTGGCGATGGATCCACAACAATTTTCGTTTACCATCTTTCAACTATTGCGCTTTGAACCCGAATTGATGCAGTGCATTCTGGAATTGACCAATCCCGAGGAACGGCTGCAACTGATCGTCAAAACCCTGACCGACAACGACCACGAATTTATCGGCTGAGACCACCACAACCCAGTACGGTGGGCGATGTATGAACAACGATCAACCGACCAGCAAACGTAGATTAACGCTGACCTCGATCGGCGTAGGTATAGTGATCGGCAGCCTCGGCACCTTGCTTGGTATAGCAGCGCTTGATCGATTCAGCGACCGCCTCGAACATCTTCCCGGCGCAACGCTCGCAGGCGTCGCCGGGCATGCGTTTAACGATCCGCTGCAAAACGCCACGAGCAACGCGGAGCCGCTAATCGGCCCACCAAATCCTACCTCTGGCGACATCGCCTTTGATTGCCAACAAACTTCCGCCAGCCGCAGCGGCAATGTCGAGCGTTTGACGCTGGTATTTAATCCGGACGACCAAACACTGACGCTAGGCTCTATCGTCGGTCTGCCGTTTGAACGCATAAAAAAGCGCATACACTTTTCCTATGCACCCGGTTATCTGGCTGAAAATCAGTTCATCGACGACTATATTTTTGAGCCAACAAGCGGTCGATTGACTCAGCGCGTTAAGGTACCCAGCATAGCTTCCACCACAATCCAAAACGCCGATAACGATGGCTATACAACCATTTACTCAGCGAAATATTTTTGTACCCGCAAGCGCTTGCGCAAGTGACCCAAGACAACGCACTGATCCACGGCATGGGCAACGAACACGAGTCAATCGGCATCAAAAATGGGATATAAAAACACCCGTCGTAATAGCGCTCACTGGGTCATCGACGAGGTCGTCGCCTAGCGCGCCTCAGTGGCCCCTGAATCGGTGAAAAGCAACAACCTCAGACAATAATTGCAAACCTGCGATGGCCATGCCATGCATAATTGCGTATGTCTGCGCCAGCACGAGCCTTCGACCAAGCGTTGGAAGAGGCACAAAGACCTAGCAACATCGGTTATTTTGCACTAAAGTCAAAAATAAATACCAATGGCGGCCTAGCAGGAGCAGATCACCGCTCGGTCAAGTCCTGCGTTTTTATGGGCCTCGACGGTAATCCTCATAACAATTAACAAAAACAAGGAGATTGAGCATGCGTATCACCACACCGACGACCGACGACACCAACCTCATGGCCGGACCGGGCGATATCTATGCACCAGAAATTTCGGCTGCCGGTAATGCATTTGCTCGCGCTATCTACGAGCATAGTCGTTTGTCATTAAGAGTGTTCGAGGCTGCACGAATCGCCACGGCAATCATCAATGGCTGTCTTATTTGCAAGAATTGGCGCGCCGCGCGCGATGTTGGGCAACTCGGCATCGACTCGGGTGTTATTGAAAACGGTCAGGTGCCCGACGAAACATTTTACCAAGCGCTGCTCGAGGGACGCCAGGATCACCTCGATGAGCGTGAGCGCCTCGCCATTGAATACGCCAACGCCATGGGCGAAAGCCCCAAAGCATTGGCCGGCGATGAGGTCTTTTGGGGACAGTTAAAAGCCGCCTTTAGCGACGCAGAAATTACCGACCTAACCTACTGTGTTGCCGGTTGGATGGGCATGGGACGGGTTTTTCACGTTTTGGGCATGGACGGTAGTTGCGCTGTTTAAGCCCAGCGCAGCCATCGCTAAAGGCCTGTATCTCAGGCGCCCAACAGACTCTGCCCACAGACCCTGACGACATTGCCATTGATACCGGCGGCTTGGGGACTGACAAAAAAACCAATGACTTCGGCGACATCGACAGGCAGTCCGCCCTGACCTAACGATGACAGCCTACGACCCATTTGGCGAGTTGCAAAGGGGATCGCTGCGGTCATTTGCGTTTCGATAAAACCCGGAGCCACAGCATTGATGGTAATGCCTCGGTCACCACAGGATTCAGCCAGGTTTTCGACCATACCGATCACTGCGGCCTTGGAAAAACCGTAGTTGGTCTGACCTATATTACCGGCGATACCACTGATCGAGGCAACACCGACAATTTTCCCGCCGTCGTCCAATAAATCAGTCGCCAAGAGTGCCGCATTGATGCGCTGCACACCGCCGAGGTTGACCTGCATCAACATGGTCCACTGCTGTTCACTCATTCGCGAGAGCATTTTATCTCGGGTAATCCCAGCGTTATGGACAATCCCATGTAACGTTGTCCCTTTGGCAAGACAATAATCTCGAAGGACTGCCGCGGCGCCCTCGCTGGTGATGTCCAGCGCCAGCGCATGCCCATGTAACCTGGCCATGTGGGCCTTCAATTCTTCTTCAGCCTGCGGCACATCGACGCCGATGACACACGCTCCGTCTCGGGTTAATACCTCGGCAATCGCCAGGCCAATACCGCGAGCGGCGCCAGTCACCACCACCATTTTGTCTAACAATGGCCGCTGCCAATCGCCTAGAAGAGAGGCTACCGGCGGTGCAGCGGTCAAAATTTGCGCGTTCATAAATGCCGAACCTGCGGACAGTAAAAAACGCAGCGGGGCGGCTATTGCGCCCTCGCTCGCCGGATCGACAAGCAACAAATTAGCCGTCGCACCCTTGCGACCTATCTCTTTGGCCAGCGACTTTACAAAGCCATAAAGCCCCCGCTGAAGCGCTGCATGATCGGCACTTGCTACAGTACTTGGGTCAAGCCCAACCACCACAACCCGACCGCAGGTCGGTAGTGACTTAATATGTTGATGAAAAAACGCGTACAACTGGGTACTTTCAGCCGCGGTGGATATACCGGACGCATCAAAAATCAGGTGTCCCGCGCCCGCGACTGGATCATTCGCAACCTCGACCCCAGAGCCCGTGAGAAGGTCGGCGATATTGTCGACAAAATATCCCTGATCACCCGAACCCAACAGCACCCGACCACTGAGCCGGTGAGGTGTCTGGGTATGTTCTCGCATCAGCGCCACAGGTTCGGGCAGCCCGAGAGCTGAAAAAAGCTTTTTACCCATCCCAGAATTGGCTATATCCAGATAAAAATCAGCCATAATACGGTGCCTACAAAGTCGTTCAGTCAACCCATTCTACCCCTAAATGCAAAAATTTAGTTGACCTTGATGACAAATTCAATCGTCCAAAGGTCATTGGCATATGCCATTAATTGGTCTAGGCTGATGAATTCGGTTGAGTGACAACAAACCGATCGCAATTCGCTGGAGCGCGGTCACTTCGCCAGATACCCACCACAATGGAAAACGTTCATGAGCGATATTTTAAAGGTAGCCATCATCGGCGGTCACCGCATTCCCTTTGTGCGCAGTAACACCGCCTACAGCCATGCCAGTAATATGCAGATGCTCACCGCCACGCTGCAAGGTCTTGTAGAGCGTTTCAATCTGAGCGGCGAGCGCATCGGCGAAGTCGCCGCGGGCGCGGTTATGAAGCACTCGCGAGATTTTAATCTCGCCCGCGAAGCCACGCTGGATTCGGGCCTATCGGCGCAAACGCCAGCCTACGATATCCAACAGGCCTGTGGCACGGGTTTAGAGGCAGCTATCTTGGTCGCTAACAAAATTGCCCTCGGGCAGATTGACTCGGCGATTGCGGCGGGTACCGATACCGCCAGCGACGCGCCGATTGCCCTCAACGAAAAATACCGAAAAATGATTCTCAACCTCAATCGCGCAAAAACTCTAGGCCAGCGATTAAAGGTACTGGCCAGCGTGCGGCCGAGCTTTATACTTCCATCACTGCCGGTCAATGCTGAACCCAGAACTGGGCTGTCGATGGGCCAACACTGCGAGTTAATGGTCAAGCGCTGGGACATTAGCCGCGAAGAGCAAGACCTGTTGACCTACAACAGCCATCAAAACTTGATCGCAGCCTATCAGCGAGGCTTCTTTGACGATTTAATCGGTGCCTTTAATGGGGTCTCACAAGACGCCATTATGCGCGATACGCCACTGCATAAACTGGCCCAGCTCAAGCCCGCATACGACCGCGAAAATGGCACACTGACTGCGGCCAATTCGACCACGCTGACCGATGGCGCGGCCGCCGTGCTGCTGGCGAGCGAGGCATGGGCGCAGGCACGAAACCTGCCGATACAGGCCTACCTCACCCACAGCGAAGTCGCCGCAGTAGATTTTTACAGCGATGGCAAAGACAGCGAGGGATTACTGATGGCTCCCGCCTACGCGGTGCCGCGTATGTTACAGCGGGCCGGATTGGGTCTTGAGGATTTTGATTTTTATGAGATTCATGAAGCGTTCGCGGCGCAAGCCCTGTGTACCCTGAAGGCCTGGGAGGACGGCGATTTTTGCCGAGATAAACTCGGATTAGACGGCCCGTTCGGCAGCATTGATCGCGCCAAGCTCAACGTCAATGGCTCGAGCGTTGCAACCGGACACCCATTTGCCGCCACCGGCGCACGGATCATCGCCACGCTTGCGAAGTTACTCGAGCAAAAGGGCAGCGGACGGGGCCTGATTTCTATCTGCGCCGCGGGCGGTCAAGGCGTCACTGCCATTATTGAACGATAGCCAATTCGCAGTAGTATGTTAGTCCAATAATCGTAAGATCGCGCCGTTGCAGCGCGGTCAAAACTGCGTCATGCCCTGTGTGCCGAGCACCGCTCCGTCGGCAATAGGTATCGGCTAGAGAGCTAAAAAGCTAGAGCAATTCATCCAACGAATCTGCCTCGATCAACGCTTCTAGTTCTTTGCTGCCGCCGATTAAGGAGCCGCCGATAAAAATCATCGGAAAGGTTGCCCACCCGGTCCACATTTTTAACGCATTGCGTCGATACCAGTTATTAAAATAGCTGCCATACTCCAGGTAGGCGTACTCGATACCCAAGGCAGCCAGTATTTTACGCGCGTTTTTAGGCGCTGGGTTTTGCGCCATCCCCACCACCACCACTTTATTGTTGGCAACCGCTGCCTGAACTTCGGCGACAATGTCAGCGTGATTCTCCGCGATTGTTGGTTGAATGGCGGGGTGAATATGCTGATTAGCGAGAATTTGACGGGACATAAGGGCACCTTGATCACGGTTGATTAAACGTTCGGTATGGCGCCATTCACTGGCCACTAGTGGCGGCAGTTGGACAGCGTCTGGCTCTTCACCGCCGTTACCATCGATAGGCCAATCGACAGAGGGCGGTGAAGACTAGCTTATCGCGCACACCGAAAATTCAATCCACCGGTAAGATCGCGGTTAGGCTTGATTAAATCGGTTAAAATCGGCGTTAGTCAACGTTTGCCTGCAACAACTCGACCTCAAAAATCAGCACCGCATCCGGCCCAATGGGACCCTGACCCCAGGATCCATAGGCTAGCTCAGGTGGAATAAAAAGCTCCCATTTAGAGCCTTCTGCCATCAATTGCAGTGCTTCGCTCCATCCCGAAATAACCTGAGTCACGCCAAATTGTGTCGGCACCCCCCGATCAATTGAACTATCAAACTGAGAGCCGTCCAACAAGCGCCCAACATAGTGCACTTCGACAACGCTGTCGGTGGTGGGTAAATCACCGCTGCCAGCGGTAATGATGCGGTATTGAAGACCACTGTCGGTGGTGACAACGTCAGTTTTTTCGGCATTTTCTGCCAGAAATTCGATCGCTTGATCGGCATTACTATCGGTCTGCATAGAGAGAGTTCCTAAGTTTTCTGATGGGATGCGCTTATAAAAAAGTAGCCGAAACAAAGCGGCCAGATTTACCAGCGCTGCGGCTACTAAGAACCACGCACCGGACTGCAGCGATTGTAACGTCATCAGGGCAAACAGGAGTATAAAAATAACCATAAAAACGTTGAGTACACGATGATACGACAACGCCATCGTGGCGCCGACGCGCAACCCGACGGTGAGCAGCAATAGTACATTGACCACGATAGAGATAACGCTATCCTCGAAGCTGCACTGCGGGCCGGCTAGATCGAGCGGCAGAGGAAAATCAATAATGGCGCTTAGATGAAAGCCAAGCATCACTACAGCAATGCTTAAAATTGCAGTGGCGGACAACTTGATGGTGTTAGGTGGCGTCATAGGGTCGCTCCATGCGAGTGATGAGTATAGGGCGTTTGTCGATCACGACAAAAACAAACAACAACGCCAGTGTAGTCACATTTTTACGCCTAGCCATGAGTAATCTGACCAACACGACCTAAGGGCGATTTTTATCGCGGTGTTGGGGTGCCACGATCGGATTGTAGGCATAGAAACGCGCCACCCGCGTCCCATGTTGCTGCGCCGGCATGGCAAACAGCGCAACGATGAATACGACGGGTATGGCGCAACGTTGCAATAGAGATTTTTTTAGAGAGTTAAAATAAAAAGTTGTGAAAAAAGTCCCCGCCGAGCGTTAACCTTTTTAATAGATGCCTCTGAATCATAAATCTCCGTTTAGTATCAACGCCTCTGCAGCGTCACCGGAACGCCGTACTTTGGCCGCGTGGTCAGACTGATAAGCGGTTCGATATTTGCGTCACTGTTCACCTGCAAGCGAAACCGCTGGGTTGTCATGGCGATAATAAACACCGCCTCCATCAACGCAAAGTTATTGCCCAGACATACTCTGGGCCCACCCCCAAAAGGGATATAGGCATAAGAGTGTTGCGCCCGCTGGGCGTCTTTTTCAAACCGTTGGGGATCAAACTGCTCTGGGTGTTGCCAAAAATCCGGGTGTCGATGCAATAAAAACGGACTAAAAAATAGATCGGAGCCGCCCTTGATGTGGTAGTCACCCAGGGTGTGGTCGCTTTCGACATGGCGCGGCAACATCGGTACCGGTGGATACAGACGCATGGTTTCCTTGAACACGTTGAGACAATAAGGCAGATCGGAAAAATCTTCTGCAGTCGGTGTTCTTTGGCCAAGTACGGCATCCACTTCCCGCTCGATATTGGCTCTGATCGCAGGTTGCTGCGAGACGATTGTCCAAAGCCAAGACATGGCATTGGCGGTGGTTTCATGGCCGGCGATAAACATCGTCATCGCTTCGTTGCGCAACTCATCATCGGTCAGCGGTTGACCGGTTTCCTCGTCGGTTGCCTCCATCAACATCTGCAAAAGATCCATCGGTTGTTGGTCGGATAGCCGTCGCTGGTGAATAATCTTAAATATGATCTGGTCGAGCTGATCGATGAATCCGCGATATTTTTTATTGCTCGCAAGCGGCAACGCATACAGCGCTTGGAACGGTAGCGCTGCTCGTCGATTGGTCGCAGCCAGCAGCGGCGGAAATATGGCCGCGAAGGTTTGCAGATCTTCGTCAGACAGTGCGGTACTAAACAGCGCTTTGACCACGACTTTTAACGTCACCTGCATCATCGCGTCGGTGAGTTCTATGGTCTTACCGGCGTCGCACTCGGCTTCCCACTGATCGAGCATTTCGGTTACGCAGTGGGTCATCAAGGTGCCCAAGCGGGCGATTTGGCTGTTGTGAAAATACGGTTGCACCAGTAATCTCTTGCGCCGCCACTCGCTCCCAACCGAGGTAAAGGTGCTCTCGCCCAAGACCTCCTTGACGATCTTAAAACTGATGGTTTTCTTCGAATAGTTTGCGCTGCTGCGGGTCAAGACATCCTTGACCAATTCCGGATGATTGATAAAGTAAGCGCGCTTTTTCAATAGCTTAAAAGTCACTACATCGCCGTAGGTGTCGGCCATAGATTGCAGCCAGTCAAGGCGCTTAGAACTGGCAAAATGCAACAGGCTGCCGATATAGGGGTAGCCTTTGGGGCCACTGGGTTGGGTATGTGATGGCCTCATGATTCTATCCAGTGCCGATAATTATTGGGGCTTAAAGCATTCAGCCCACTTTGTTATTTTGGCGTATAAACGAGCAATTCTTTCACACGCCATAGTAACACCAGTGCCCGTCAATAACAGCGCGAATCGGACGCATTGGTTGACTGTAGCAGGGCTTCGACATCGGTTACGGGTTCTATACCAACTCCGTCATAACGACAATTTGGTATGCCTTTTTGCGTAAATTTCACCCGTTGCAGTATTGTGTAACGCTATTAAATGGCGTCGCGTTTTGATACAAACGATAACAGTTTTCTCGCCCGCTAGGCACTGATCGATGAGGGATAAACCGGTATCGCGGTCAATCCTGTATAATACCGGCATGACCGACAAGCAACCCAATAACCCTTTGCATGGGATTACCCTCGAACAAGTGGTGACTCGACTCGAAAAACGCTACGGATGGGATTACCTCGCCCGCAATATCAACATCAACTGTTTTAAAAGCAATCCGTCGGTCAAGTCGAGTCTTAAATTTTTGCGCCGAACCCCCTGGGCTAGGGAAAAGGTTGAAGGTTTGTTCATCGCCGCCTTTACCGACGCGCCCCCACCCAAGGCCAAGACGGCCGGCCCCTGGGCCAAAGGACTTGCCAACTTAACGTCTAGAGAGTCATCACAATCACCCAGCGATGGGGCTAGCGCGGCAGAGTAAAAATTTAGTGCGCAACCGCATTAATTAATTGCTGCTTGAGAACGAATTTTTGCTCTTTGCCCTTAGGATTGCGCGGTAAACTTTCGACTAAATGTCACTGGCGAGGCAGTTTGTAGCGAGCAAGCGTCGCAGCCAAAAAGTCGCGGAGCTGTTGCAACGCTAGATCAGCGGATGACGCTAAAACCACCACCGCTACCAATACTGCACCCCACTGCTCATCGGATAGACCAACCACCGCCACTTCAGATACTGCCCTGTGCTCAAAGATCGTCCCCTCGACAACGCATATCGGTACTTGTGCGTGATCGCCAATCACCGTTATTCTATGCACTAAGGCTTAATTATTAAGTCATCACCGCCCGTTAATAATCACCATGGAGAAAATAACAATGAAAAAAGCCACTATGGCGCTCATGATCCTGTTTGGATTGGCCGCCTGCTCCCCCCCAGCCAACGAGTCCGCTAATGACACCACTGGCGAAGCACCAACCGATGCAGCCGATTCCTCGCAAGCGGCACCCGAGATAGCCGTAATCGAGTACGTTTGGCACCGCAAAGGCACGGAGTACAGCGACGAAAAATTAGCCGATTTGGTGATCAAGTGGAACGCGCTGATTGATACCGCTGGCTACGATATCAATCGCGCCAACATTCTCACACCCCACGTCGAAACCGACCGCTATGATTTTATTTGGGTCATGACCTTTCCGTCGATGGACGTTAGAAATGCGGTCTGGGACGATTGGATGGCAAATCATGCCGAGCAGTGGGACGCCACTATCGCCGGTATTATGAGCTATAACAGCGAGGACGTTTACGCCTTTAAGCCGACGGTAAAACGCCAGCCATCGGTGGTTGACGATGACGGCAGCTTCGAAAATGAGTTTAATTTTTGTAACTATAACGAGGGCTACGGCGAGCAAGATTTGGCTGATTTTGAAAGCCAATTCGCGGCGTTTATGGACGCATCTGATGCTACAGACGGCGCCAATGGTTTCTATTACGTCATGCTTGAACCCTATTTTGAAGGTACCGAAGAAACCCCACTGACGGATTATCTGTGGTTGAACCTGTGGTCTAATGGCGATGAAAAGGCCGCGGGCTATGCCAATTACGAGGCCTCAGATCTACCCCAGGTTGCCGATGCCTTTAGCACGTGCAACCGAGTAGCTTTTGCCGGCCAGCAAATAAGATAGCGGGGCGCTCCAAGCGCTGTATAAAAACCAACGGCAAGGCGTCATCGCGCTTTGCCTGTTGGTGGCATGCGCGCGGTGCCGCAGGTATAGACAGCGCGTTACAGTGCGAGGCATCTAACACGAGACGTTGAGCTTGAGACATCTCGTTAAAGACATCTAGATTAAGACATAGCGCACGGGGCCGAGGGGAATAACGCAAGGGCTATCGTTTTAACTCTGCCCCCGCATGCGTGCCATTAACCCAGCCTTGCCCATCGCCGCGGCCTCAAACGCGTCATGGTTATCTTGCTTTTTCTCTCATAGTGACAAACTCCTCGGCCGCCGAAGGATGAATACCCACGGTTGCATCGAAGTGGGCTTTGGTCGCACCAGCCTTTAGCGCAATGCCCATACCCTGAATGATCTCGGCGGCGTGCTCGCCCACCATGTGACAGCCCAACACCGCGTCGGACTGGGTATCGACCACCAGTTTCATGGTAATGCGATCGCTACCGCCACCGAGGGATTGCAACATTGGCTTAAAGTCTGACACATAGACTGCGATGTTTCGTTTGTCGGCCCTTGCCTGCTCCTCGCTCAACCCCACGGTGCCAAATTCTGGTTGGGAAAATACCGCGGTGGGAATATCGCGGTAATCAATCGTTGCGCTACCATCGCCATACAGATGATCAACCAACACCATTGCCTCTTGAATCGCCACCGGAGTCAACTGCACGCGATCGATGACATCCCCGAGGGCGTAAATACTCGGCTCAGCGGTGGCAAAATGCGCGTCGACTTGGATCGAGCCATCGTCGCGCAGTACCACGTCGGTGGTCTCTAAACCCAGACCTGCAGTATTTGCCTGACGACCGGTGGCGAAGAGCACCAAACCTGCGTCGAGAGTCGAGCCGGTGTTGAGAGCCGCGTGCAATTGATCACCGGTTTTAGTGATGCTATCAACCTCGGTGTTGAGGTGTAGGTGCACGCCTTTAGCCTGCATGCCCGCAGCGATCTTTGCGCCCATCTCACGATCAAACGACTTGAGTAGTGTGGAGCCGCGATAGACCACATGCGTCTCGACGCCCAGGCCGTTTAAGATTCCGGCAAATTCAACCGCGATATAGCCGCCGCCCACCACCACCGCGGTTTTTGGCAGGTGGTCTAAAAAAAACATCTCGTTTGAGCTAATCGCATGCTCGCTACCAGGGAATTCAGGCATGTAAGGCCAGCCACCGGTGGCAACCAAAATGGTGCGAGCGCTATAGGTCGCACCATTCACCAAAACCTGCTGCGGCCCGGTAACGGTTGCGCGTCCATCAAAGAGATCGGCACCACTGTTGTCGATAAGCCGGTTGTAGACCCCATTAAGTCGTTCAATCTCGGCGGTTTTATTGTCTCTCAACACCGCCCAATCGAGACTTGGCTGCGCCTCGATCTGCCAGCCAAACCCTGCGCTGGCGTGAAACAGATCAGGAAACTGCGATGCATAGACAAACAGCTTTTTTGGCACACAACCCACGTTAACGCACGTGCCGCCCAGATAGCGCTCTTCGGCCACCGCCACTTTTTTACCCTTGCCGGCGGCCATGCGGGCAGCGCGCACGCCCCCCGATCCTGCGCCAATCACAAACAGGTCATAATCAAATTTGGTGGTCATTCAAACGTCTCCGTTAAATAAAACTCGGTCATCACCGCGCGGCGGGTTGCGTGGCCTATTGCATCCCACTGATCGCGTCATTGCCATCGCCTACTGCGGTTGAGCGCGCACTCACACCCAGCGCAAATTGTGCAAATCTGCGACCACTTTGTCTACAGTGAAAATCGACGTAAGCTCAAAAAAATCACCCCCACAGCGATAGGGCGCACTATTCGGCCAATATCATCCCCGATACCCATCAGTCTAGCCATATCAACCTAAAGTAGATTAACGCCAGTCTTTGTCGCCAATAAGGCCCAATATCGAGCACAGAGCGCAAATCAGGATCTGCGAATGCCCTCGAGTAGGGTCACATTCGACTGCGCCAGCATCGCGGTGGCTGCCAGCTAAATAATTTGGGTACGTGCAAGTTCGGTGGCCTCTTTGGCATAATCGGCGACCGCAAGGTGACGGATACAGAAGTCTTTAACGATGCATAATTAACGATCGAAAAAATAGAAAAGCGAGTCAATTACAACCCAGACCAAAGAAAAACATCAAGATCAACAGGACGAGGACGGTTAAAATGATCAGCCGCAGCGAGCCAAAGATAATCTCCCAAGGGTTGGTCGCGCCATCTAAGAGAAGGTGCTGATCACATAAGACGCGCAGCATAGCCACGCGATCATATTGTGCTGTGCGATTCAAAAAAACGGTCTAAAAACGACCGATCGTCCGGCCTGTCGTTGTCCACGGGATATGGCCTGTTATCCAGCTGGTCACCAAACAATTCATCAATGATTCTGTCGATCTCTGGATCTGGAATCAGTTCGTCCTAGTGGCCATTCGTGTGCTTGTTCATCGGCTTATCCCTCTCGACCTCTAATAGTAATCATGGGAGAAACCTACCATAGATAGCCAATTAGAATTCAGTTTAGTCGCGAAATTTGCCGAGAAGATCACATCCCCGCTGAAAAACAATTGCCCAGAGAAGTCAGGTCGGGGCAACGCCTTTTATCTCAGGCCGCGATTTGGCATTGGTCACCGGCGCAACGCCTGCGACGTTTTTGTAAGTGTTACATTCAAATTGCTACTTAAAAAAACGTAGTGGTAGCGTATGCTTATAATGCATACCGCATATTTAAATAATGCATTGGGATTATGGGCAGAGCGAGCGTAGAGTACACACATCGGGTCGTTGACCCCACAACTTTAGGATTACATGGCATGTTACTGACATACATTATCTTGGGTTTCACTGCACTAGCGGGTGCCGCTATCGCCAAAGACGAAATGAGCAAACTATAAGCAGTACAAACCGTTTGTTAAACGCCAAGTAGATTCAACCAGACCCCTCTTATCCTTTTTAGGATATT
>DDJS01000059.1:24965-27311 GCA_002339165.1 Cellvibrionales bacterium UBA2618
CTTTTGTTGCTTGCCTTTTTATTTGCAATCAAATCACCGCTCGCGCTTGGCCATCGCCACTGGCCACCTCTATTAACTATTGCGATTAAAACAGACCCCTTAACACTAGCTCCTTAAAACTAGCCCGGGCACGAACCCTGTTTGGTTTTTGCCCTTGCGACAGATTGGATGCCGGTGCCATGACCCAAGATCAAGCAAGCAATCATTCGCCGATATGGTCGGCACCGAGCAGTTCCGCCTTGCTGCGATAGGGCCCATAATGAAACGTAAATCTGCCGAACAACCGAACCCCAACATAATAGAGCCAGGCAAATATCCTTGCGGCAACCCGGCCGGCGCGCGCGGATAATCGTTGGGCATCAGCGCGCAACGCGCGATAAAAACTGCGATCTGCCGATTGTCGGTCTAATGTTGATCCGCCGCGCGCATAGGCAAAGTCGTGACGCCGGCAACTGGCGTCAAAAAGCCAACCCCACAGCCGTCGAGTGATAAAACGATTGATCGCAGGCGGAAATAATCTCGGACCACAACCATTGCCAAACTCGCTTTGCTGGAGTGCGGTCAACTCAGCCCAATCCACTTTTATCTCTGTTACCATCGCCCCGCCCTCTCACCATCGGTCGCTGCCATGTTTGATAAACCCATGGCTGTTGATCTCGAACGTTAATTGTCACGCGCTGAACTTTGCGCCTTACTACCCACTACGTAACCCTGGCCTAATGATCGCCAATACCGATGATCGATGGGTCATTGGTAATAACCATCAGTGCCGTCAGGCTTAAACCGTAGTGGTAATATTAGCCAAGTATTCGCGCGCCTAAAAGTATTCTCGTGCAGAGTATTTATAGCTCAATTTCTATAACAGACATAACCATCGCCTCAATCCCCTAGCTCACGACTCTAAACTAAACACTGAAAACCGAGCCCAGCGATCCCATCGATAGGTTGTAGCTCGGTACGCAAAACAACGTCCTCTTTAGGCTGTGGTGCTGCATGAAACTGCAATCAGCACCGCTGACCAATGATTCAAAGGGTTAAATGAACGCAGATAATGCGCGCATGCTTTATTGAAACCCCCTGCAAAAAAATCATGCTTAAAACCATATCTAAAATACATTGAGCTTATGCGCAGCGCGAGCGTTAAGTTGTCCAGCCGGTTATCGACCCGACAACACTAAGCAGGAATAGCCTGTTACTGCCATATAACACCTTGGCTTTCACTGGACTAGCGGGTGCCGCTATCGCCAAAGACAAAATGAGCAAACTATAAGCCGCAAAAGCCGCTCATTTAAACCCAAGTAGAATCAGCCGAATCTTTCTTATCCTTTTTATCCTTCTTAGGATATTTTTTCAGGGCCCATCCCAAGTTCCTTATTTGCCTGCGTTTTTTGCCTACGGTTTTTGTCTTGCCATTTGCAACTACTTTTGTCCTAAACTCAAATCACCCATCGCCACCAATAATGGCCATTAGTTAGCGTCATTAACGGTCATCATTAAATACCAAGATTATAAAAAACCAGCTTTAGCGATAGCCCCTAGTGCCCGCGCTGCGCCGCGCCGGCCTGCGTGCGCCAGGCCTAAATAGGGCCTTAAAAAGAACGCTTAAACCGAATGCTTATAAGGTATACCGCTTATAAAAATAATGCATTGGGCTTATGAGAAGAGCGGGCGTAAAGTGTATATATCAGATAACTAGCTCGACGACACTAGGAAGCAACAGCATGTTACTGACACACATCATCTTGGGTTTCACTGGACTAGCGGGTGCCGCTATAGCCAAAGACGAAATGAGCAAACTATAATCAGCAAAAGCCGCTCATTCAAACGCAAGTAGGATCAACCGAACCCCCTTATCCTTTTTAGGATATTTTTTAAGGGACCATCCCAGGTCCCTTTTTTTTACCTGCCGTTTTTGCCTTGCCCTTTCTTGCTCGTTTTTTATTGCTGAAATGCACTCTTTACTAGCCACTAACCATCGCCATTAAAATAAAGCACACTTAAAAAATACTCTGAATCATCGTCTTTTATACCCGAACTAGCTGTGCGCGTGACGCGGTTATGGCGCCAAAAAAAGGACAACAAAAGTCATACTTAAAACGCATACCACTTATTGTAATAATGCATTAGTTTTATGCTAAGAGTGGGCGTAATGTGCGCGCATCGGGTCGTCGACCCCACCACTTTAGGAAGCAACATCATGCTACTGACATACATCATTTTGGGTTTTACTGCATTAGCGGGTGCCGCTATCGCCAAAGACGAAATGAGCAAACTATAAACAGCACAAACCGCTCATTTAAACCCAAGTAGACGCAAGCAAAACCCTCTTATCCTTTTTAGGATATT
>DDJS01000059.1:27654-30162 GCA_002339165.1 Cellvibrionales bacterium UBA2618
CCAGGTCCCTTTTTTTTGCCCATTTTTTACCCGTAGTATTTTTTTCTCTATATGGCCCGCGACATAATCACCCTACCTACCCCGCCAAGGCGGCCCTACCCGACTATTGTTGGAAGCGAGTTCTAGCATCTAGGGTCGAAATTTTCTACCCGCGCAAGCAACCCTTAGCCTGCACGCGTGAATGGGTAGACGTCGGCTAAATAGCCACTCGTCTTTTTAAACAACTGGAGAGAATGTATGCTGTGACTCCGTATACTTTTTAATATAGCGCGACCATCGACATTTAACGTTCAAAAGGTCGACCGCACTGCGCCGCTAATACATTTACAACATTTTAGGGAACGCCAAATGAACTACCAAACAATGTCCTTTACCGTGGAAAAAAATACTGCAATCATCCGGCTAACTAGACCGGAATCGGCCAATACAATGACCGCTAAGATGATGGATGAATTGCTTGATGTCTCGATCCAGTGCGACACTAATCCAGACGTGCGTGCGGTGTTGTTTTTAGCTGAGGGACCGATCTTTTGCGCGGGTGGCGACTTGAGCTCATTCGTCAGTGCCGGAGATGAAGTCACCGCAAAAATAAAACTTTGGGTGACGAGTTTACACGCCTCTATCTCCCTATTTTCACGGATGAATACTCCTATCGTTGTCGCGGTAAAAGGCATTGCAGCTGGCGCCGGTTTGAGCATCGTCTCCATGGCCGACTATGTAGTGGCTGGCGAGTCGGCTAAGTTTGTGGTTGCCTATACCGCCGCTGGCCTCTCGCCAGATGGCAGTGCAACCTACCATTTACCGCGACGTATTGGCGACAGCCGAGCGCGTGAAATGATGCTGACTAACCGACGGCTGGATTCTGCCACGGCCTTAAACTGGGGGCTGGTCAACCAAGTGGTCAGCGATGACGAGGTCGACCAGAGTGGCATTGAGCTGGCTGCCTCTTTAGCCACCGGGTCTGCGCCTGCCATGGCTGCAGTCAAAGCTTTGTTGCGCGAATCGTACAACAATGGCTTAGAAACTCAGATGGAACTCGAAGCTCGATCCATCGCTACGTTGGCTGGAAGTCCCGACGGACAGGAAGGTATGCATGCCTTTTTAAACAAACGTAAGCCGGTATTTGGTAAAGGCTAAGATAATCCAAAATTCAACCCTATCGAGGAGTATTCTGAGACCTGCAAGATCGGATAAAACGGTCTTTATCCTGCCCAAATACGCCACAGGTGTGCGAACTGCTGATATTGTTACAGCAGTTCGCACACCTCGTTAAAGTCAAAGCGCGGCACTCTTTAAAAATTCTGCTCGAATCGCCGTAAACCCGCGGGGCATAGGTCAAAACAAAAGTAGCCCACATGGTCAATCTGTACCGAGAAGACATCAAAAAAAACGAGGTTTTAGACTGGCAGGGCGTGCATCTTTTTCGCTTTGTCGGGTCGTCGTGCTCGCAAAAAGCGCGGATTGTGTTAAACCTCAAGGGCGTCGATTGGGAGTCACATCCGCTCAATTTTCTCAAGGCGGAAAATTACACGCCGTGGTATCTTGGTATTAACCCACGGGGCTTGATGCCCACTTTGGTTCAGGACGGCGATGTGCACATTGAGAGCAATGGTATTATCAGCTACCTCGATGAGGCCTCTACCACACCCAGATTAATCCCCGACAATCAAAACCTGCAGGTGCAAGCGCATTTGCAGGACGAGGACAGGTTGCATTTCGATTTGCGTACCCTGGCCTTTGGTTTTGTGCTGGCGCGATTTTTAGCCGGCAAACCGCCAGAACAAGCCAGCGCGTCGGCAAATCGGTTTAAAGCGGCGTTCACAGACCTCTAAAAACAGCGCGCCGATCAGCCGTATCTTTTGGGCGATACGCTGAGCATGGTTGATGTTGCGTGGTTCATCTATGCCCATCGCCTGATATCAACCGGTTATCCATTTATGCGCTTACACCCCGGCCTAGTATCGTGCATTGCTGGCGCGACCGGAGTTTGCAAAAGAAGTGGCAGACCCCCTACGGCTCAGTGTGATCCGTTTCTTTAACCGAAAATACCCAGCGCTGACGCATACCACGCTGCAAGACGTCACCGGCGTTTAGCCGCGATCAAACCATAGAGCGATAGACGAGGCCCTGACGCTTATTTTTTCGCGACGGCCTCTTCGCGGGCTATAGCCAGTAGTTTTGAAAACGCTTCGGGGACAACATCGGCTCCCGAGTGGTTGGCAATACGCACGCAACGATTACGCATAGTGCCGAGCCCCTCGATAGTGGTAGTAAGCATATCGCCATCGCGCAGGTATTTACCCTCGACCACCCCAACCCCAGCCGGCGCTCCAGTGAAAATCACATCACCGGTCTTTAAAGTGACAATTTCAGACAGATACGCAATCAAAAAAGGGATATCAAAGATTAAATCATCGGTGTTGTCTTGCTGGCGTAGCTCGCCGCTAACATGGCACTAAATTTCGAGTGACCGATAGTCGTCCAACGACTCCAAACTCGTCAAAATCG
>DDJS01000059.1:30495-30784 GCA_002339165.1 Cellvibrionales bacterium UBA2618
GCCTATAGGGCCAAAGGTATCAAACGACTTGCCCAAGTTAAACTGCGGGGGTGCGGCGCTAAATTGCATTGGCCGGTCAGAAATGTCCTGGCCCACGCACAACTCTGCCACATGGTCCCAGGCATTTTCTTGGGCGATGTCTTTACCCGGCTTGCCGATCACAGCGACCAGCTCTGCCTCGTAGGCGACATAGTCACTGCGCATTTGGATATCGTCCATAGGCACGCTGATGCACGACGTATGTTTGGTGAACACCATCGGCACGGGTGAAATAGCCATCGCCGACTCT
>DDJS01000059.1:31177-34378 GCA_002339165.1 Cellvibrionales bacterium UBA2618
GCACCGCATCTGCGAGTAAACCGCTGGCTGAAAAATCGCTTAATTTCGCATTGAGCGCTGACAACGTCGGCAGTTTCTCGAGCGCTTGCATGGGATCATCAGACAATTCGCCGTTGCTTATGGTGGCGAGATCGTAATAATTTTCACCGGCTACCAACGCCGCCCTACCAACGATATTTGCCAACCTAAACCCCATAATGCGCTCCTTAAATTAAAATAATCACTGCATCTATTGCGGCTGAATATTAGCCAAACGGCTAAATAACAGCACTGTTTTTGTAGCGGTGAGTAAAACAGTGCGCTGTAAGCCCCAAGCTCATTTTGGCAGCGCGCTATGGGGTATGCCACGCTGGCGGCCGGCAGGCGCGCATGGATTGTGATTGTCAGAGCACCATCTATTGCCAACGCACGACAGAATGGTAGACTCTTTTAAAAATAATACAAACAAGCGGTGGGTGCCGACTAAACTAACCTGCTGGCCCCTCAATTTTGACCCTTGCCGCAGGAGCGCACCATGTCTCACCAACCCGCAAAAGACGCCAGTATGCTGGACCCAGAAGTCAGCAGTGACCCGTTCGATTTTTATGCACTGCTGCATCAACAATCCCCCGTCTACCAAGTGCCAGAGACCGGCCATTATGTGGTGACAAAATACGCCGACGTGCGCCGGGTACTCAAGGACCATGCGTCGTTCAGCAACAACGTAAAACTGGCCGATCGTGGGCCCTTCGCCGACCTTCATCAATCGATACTTCGCGATGGTGGTGGTTGGGAGCACGTGCAAACCCTGCAGCGAACGGATCCACCCCAGCACAGTCGTTATCGTCGATTGTTGGACCGCGTTTTTACCAACACCCGCGTGCGAGAGATGATCCCCTACATGGATCAGGTGGTAAACGACCTGATCGACGGATTTATTGATAACGGCACGTGTGAATTCAACGACGACTTTGCGATGCGCATGCCCGGCATCATTATTGCCGAGCAACTCGGTTTACGCCGTGGTGAGGTAGCCACTTTTAAACGCTGGGCCGACGCCATGCTGGGGGTTTCCTATTCGCCGATTGCCAGCGAAGATGAAATTCGCGCAAATGCCCAAACCGAATTGGAAGCGCAGACCTTTTTTGCCGAGGTCTTTGCCGACCGAAAGGCCAGACCCCAAGATGATCTGATTTCGGCCATGATCAACGCCTACGGTGATGACGACGAACCGCTGAGCATGCACGAACTGCAAAACGTGATGCGCCAGTTGATTAATGGCGGCTTCGAAACCACCCAAAGCGCGATCAATCACGGTATGTGGGCGTTGATCCGCATGCCCGAGGTGGCCGCTAAACTGCGCGCAGACAGTTCGCTGATTAAACCCTTTGTCGAAGAAGTCCTGCGCTGGGAAAGCCCGGTACAGTTTTTAATGCGACAGGCAACCAAAGACGTTGAAATAGCCGGCACCTTAATCCCCGCCGGTGGGCTACTGATGGTCGGCTTTGGCCCGGCAAATCGGGATGAACAAAAATTTGACTGCCCGCATCAATTTGATCCCGAGCGAAAAAGCGTGGGCGCGCACATGGCCTTCGGTAGCGGCCCACATTTTTGTCCCGGTGCACTACTGGCGCGACAGGAATTACGACGTTCGTTTCACCATATCGTTGCGCGCATGGACAATATTCGATTAGCCCAACCGTTACCGACACCCGTGCACAGGTTCAGCCTATTTTTCTTACCGATGCATGATTTTCATATCGCCTTCGATAAGCGTTAAAACTTCGCCGTGCGGAAATCAAGGGATAAATGCAGTCGGAGTCGATTGATTTTTCATGCCAACCCCTTAAACGTATTTTAAGGGGCATCAGACGAGTCGCTTAGTCAACAAAACCACAAGCCCACAATGTGTGCCTAGACTATAAAAAAAGGTCATCGAAAAAGATTTTGGTTCGCACATGCCGCACTTACCTCTATCGAACGCGTTAAAAAATGTCCTTTCGCACGCAACTCAAGGTCGCGGGGTCTTGCGTCTGTGCTCTGCTGGCGTGGCAGGCACCACCACGCGCCCTAAAAAAACACCAGCAAGCTCGACTACACGGTAATGATAACGCATCGACAAATGTGTCAATTGTGCGCTAAAAAATGCTGTTCAGACAAAACGCAGTCTTTTATTGTATGAAACACACTGACGTCTACTCATCCAGATTTAACCCACAAACAGATTCCAATTGCACTCCGAGAAACGAGCTGCAATACCTATCGGAAAATGCGCTTACGCAGACAACCTCGCCATTAAATTAATCGCCACACTAGCGCTGTTAATGCTGTTATTTAGCGGTTTTACCACCAACAAAATATCCGCTGTAGCCGAGTTTTCAAAAGCGCCCGTGATCGATTTTTTTGCCAGAAAAAATGTCAGTATTTTTGGCGGTCATGGTGTCTGTAAAGGCCTGCTTATTGTCGACCGGACTATGTTAGATGGTGCCATCGCAGACGAGCTCTGTGAACTCACAAAAGACCGCGTCACCTATACATTTGGTGACAGTGCCAATAGTATTTTTACCGGGCAGGTCACAAATATGATTGGCTTGTTTAGAGGAACCAATTTCAATGATGACATAAGCTATTGGGATACCCGTAATGTCACATCGATGAGATAGTTGTTGAGGGAAAATAAACTGTTTAATCAGGATATCGGCGATTGGAATGCTGTCTATAAAAATCATCGCATCGGCCGATAAAAAGTAAAAGCGGCTTTTACCTGCGATGCGGAGGGTGTGGATAAATCTAAGGGGGACCCAGTTTAAATGGATCGAACATTACTACTCAGAGGTGTTCACCGAAAAAGCGAAGACGCAATGCCAATCAATGATGACCCGTAGGCGGGTTAAAGAGCTCGAGCAACTGGGCACGGGTAAACCTGACAAGCGATTTGTAACAAAGTGCCGTCAGCGATAATGCGCACTACCCCAACTATAGTTGGTGTGCAACAGCCGACTAATAGCGGCTGAGTAAGATGGCTAAAAAAATCTAGGCCGTGGCGGAGCTATCCGCTAAATTAAAGATCGAAATCTCAAGACAGCTGTCACCACGACCTAGAAGTGATACATTTAAACAAATGAATCGCACTACGCAAACACCATGATGAATTAGCCGAATATAGCTATATAAAAAGAACTGTAAATAGAGTTTTGGGGAGCGATGTATTTACCTCTCTAT
>DDJS01000059.1:34713-36444 GCA_002339165.1 Cellvibrionales bacterium UBA2618
TATTTACCTCTCTATCGCCCTTTTTATAACAACTGACGTCCGGTTTAAAGTCGAAAATCAGATATGCTACCGCCTATATTGATGCCATCGTATTCCGTTCGAATAACATTGCCCATATCTGCATATTCCACCTCACAACGGGTTAAATCATGCATGTTAATCCAGCCACTGGGGTCGCGTAATTTGCACTACGGGCTAGTTATTTGCCGACCTTAAAAACGCGAATATGTCACCGCTATCTAGAGTAGATAAGTGTGCATTTCGCGCTTTTTTTGGCCAATCATTGCAGTGAAAAATAGCGCTGATTATGCCAAGCGTCGCGACGATAGCCGACAACGGATGAGGCTCTTGCCTAACGTTCAGCAAGCTACCAGATTTTACCTTGGTCAATAGGTACACATCGTTAACACAACAACAGGCCATGGTTGCCGAAAAAACCTAACGCAGGCCGGCCACTAGCAACAGGGTGCGGCAGGTGAGGCGCGTAAACAACCACCCCCCGTAATGTGCAAAAATGAGCCTAAAAGTAGGCAAATGTGCTGGCGCACAATAACTGCGACACCCGTAAAACCGACATCCATTGCCCTGAACCGCATTATCGATAAATCGTGCTGTCGATGGACTGTGCTATCTGCGGTTAGTGCTATCCGTGAACTGCTATCCGTTAACTGCTAACCATAAGCTGCTATCCATAAACTGCTATCCGTAAACTGTTATAACTGTCTAGTCGAAATTGTTGGCGCGTGATTATTACTAACGACTTTAAGAGAGGGTCATTTACACTATCTGAATGTTCAACCAATTTTCGCAACAGCTTAAACAGTGGTACCCACACCGCGATCGGCAGCAATGGGTGCTGGGCACGCTGTATCAAATAGACGGCCCGAGCTATCGCTCGCCCGGCGCCATGATGCTGTTCAACGATGCAGGTGAGCAGTTGGGTCTTTTGAGTGGCGGGTGCCTAGAGGCCGACATACAAAAAAAGGCCTCTCAGGTGATGCGCTCGCAGCGGTCAATGACCCTTTGCTACGACGCCAGCGATGACGGCGACATGGCGTTTTTGTTGGGCATTGGTTGTGGTGGCACCCTGCATATTTTGCTGCAGCCATTGACCGCTGCAAACCATTATTTGCAACTGCCGGTTATTTTAGATGCTCTGGCGCATCGGCAGCGCTGCCTGTTTGTGCAAAAAATCACCGAACAGGGCGAACTCGCTGAGGCCGATGTCTGGCGGCAAGACAGCCACAATTTCAGCGCAATGGCGGCCCAGTTGGGCCCTAAAAATGCTCTGCTCACCGAACTGCACAACCATCGCTGGCTTGTCACTGCTGTTAAGCCGCCACTGCATTTGCTGGTTGTTGGCGGGGGCATTGACGCGCGGCCGTTGGCCAGCCTGGCGGCGACGTTAGGCTGGGAGGTGACGCTGTGTGATCCGCGAGCTGCCAACGCGCGGCGCGAGAATTTTATGCGCGTGAGCCGCATTTTGCGCTGCCCGCCATCGGGCCTGATTGACGAGCCCTTGTTTGAGCACTTTGACGCCGCCATAGTGATGACGCATAACCTGCAACAGGATGCGGATGCGGTGGCTGCCTTACAATCGTCTGCGGTGAAATATTTGGGGTTGTTGGGGCCGATCGTGCGTAAAAAGCAGGTTTTGGCGCTTGCGGGCCTAAACGAAAACACCCTGTCGGTGCCTATTGCTGGGCCCGCTGGGCTGCGTTTAGGCGGCGA
>DDJS01000013.1 GCA_002339165.1 Cellvibrionales bacterium UBA2618
CTACCAGCTGAGCTAACCACCCAATCGCCGAATGGCGAGGCAGTCCTGCAACGTCTAACCGAGGATGAAACTCTCTAGCCGACGTGTAGGTCTCACCTACACCCTTGAGCGAAGCAGTTGTTCATGCCGCATATCACTCTCGGGGAGCGCCATTATAGCGACAATTGTTTTTTTCGCAATCAGTATTTGGACTGTTATTGTCTGCTCGCGGAGGGGCTTTTAAGCGCGCTGACCGCGGCGTTTAAAAATTTAACGGTAGCCGCCTTAAAGGTGGGTTTGACCCTCGTGGGATAGCGCCTTTTGTTGCGCGCTGCATTCGGGATGTTCGCCTTTGGCGCGCCGCGAATAGGATGCGAGTCGGCAGCCTTTGGGGTCAGTGTGCTGCTAGGGCGGGGACGCAGTAAAATTATTGCTAGGATTTATGTGCGCTGGTGCTTGGCTTGATTGGCAGCGAATAGCCGAGGTGGCGGGGCCGCTATTGTATGCGTTTGGACAACTCGACCTTGAGCAGGTGCTGAACGACCGACGCCTGCTGATTCGCCTGGGATACCATCGTCAATGCCGCCTCGTTGGCCATCCTTTTACTCGCCAGCATGGATGTTTCAGCGGCATAGTCGGCGTCGAGTATCTGACTGCGCGCGACGCTGGTGTTTAACGAGATGTTGGTGAGATTGTCGGTGATATGATCCATCCTAGACAGCATTGCACCGTAATCTCCGCGATGCTTATTGAGCGTCGTCAGAGCATCCTCAATCAAGTCCAAAGCGAAGGCAGCGTTGTAGATGACATTGACATTGTTCAGGGTTTTTTTCTGGAAGACGATAGCTTCGCCCTTGGAATTATCTGCGCCTGGCGAGCCTGTTACCATACGCGTGCCATCACTGCTGACGCCCACCGAGGTGCCATTTAGTGCATTGGCTGCGCTACCATCGACGTCTGTGCCTTGTATACCCCACTGAAAACCGTTCCACGAGTAGATGCGCGCATGCCCAGCATTATCGCCTGCGCCATCGTTGCCAGGCGCGCCAAGCACCACTGTTTGTCCGTCGTTACTGATGGTTGCCGACGAGCCACTCTGATCGCCTGAAGATTCACCATCAATATCGCTACCGCGTTGTTCCCAGCGAGACCCACTCCAGTCAAAGACTCTCGCATGGCCCGCATTTGAGCCATTGCCATCATTGTCTTTGGCGCCGACTACGAGACTTTTGCCATCTCCCGACAGATCTACAGAAACACCGCTGTAGTCGCTAGCACTCTCGCCATCGATATCTACGCCGCGCTGAACCCACTGCGAGCCGCTCAAGTCGTATACCCGGACGTGACCCGAATCTGAACCATTAGCGCCGTCATTGTTATCTGCACCGACCGCCAGCGTTCTGCCGTCTGTACTTAGGCTAATGGAGACTCCGGAGTTGTCATTATTTGCCTCGCCATCAATGTCGCTGCCAACTTGAGTCCAGGCGCTGCCACTCCACTGATAGACTCGCACGTGCCCAGAATCCTGCCCGTTGCCATCATTATTAATCGCCCCGATTGCAATCGTGTTACCGTCGCCATTCACCGCGACTGCGTTACCCGACATATCGCCGGTATTTTCGCCGTCGATATCGGCTCCGCGCTGTTGCCACGAAGAGCCATTCCAGTCGTGCACACGGACATGGCCAATGTCGGTATAAGAAGTACCCGAACTGCCACTATATTCGTCGAAGCTACCATCGGTGCCATCGTCGCCACGCGCGCCCACTACCAGTATGTTACCGGAGTCGCTGATGGCGATAGCGCTACCACTCAACGTATAGGATCCGGCAACCTCCATTTCGCCAACGATGTCGTTACCGCGCTGGGAGTATTCTTTGCCATTCCAGTCGAGAACTCGCGCAATGCCAAGTAGCGTCCCAGTGCCGTGGTTGCGCGGTGCTCCGATCGCTACAGAGTTGCCATCTGCGGTCATCGCGACCATACCACCCATCTCTTCACCAGACACTGAGCCACCATGACTGGTTGTATTGCGCCCCGGAATTGTGACCATTTTCGACCAGTTGCCACTACCCAGTTGGTTAGGTTTTATCGAGGCAAAATTTAAATCCACGGTTTGTCCGGCATTCGCTCCAGCGGCAATGGTAATCCGGCCCACGGATCCGTCGAGTAGGGTTTTATTGTTGAATTGGGTATTCATCGCGATGCGATCAACCTCAAGGGTTAATTCGGATATTTCGCCTTGGAGTGCAGTTTTATCAGCAAACGTATTACTATCACTGCCAGCTTGTACGGCAATTTCTTTCATTCTAAAGAGAATCGACTCAACATTGGCAAGACCGCCATCGGCGATTTGTAGCATAGAAATAGCATCGTTAGCATTGCGGACGGCTTGGTTGAGGCCACTAATTTGAGTTGTCATACGCGACGTGATAGCCAAACCTGCTGCGTCATCGGCTGCCGAGTTGATCCGCAATCCAGTTGATAGGCGTTCCATAGACTGTCCCAGCACTCGCTGGTGCTGCACGGCGGCATTGGCAGCCCTATGGGCAACTGTATTAGTATTAATTCGCAACGCGTATCGCTCTACATCAAAAAAATAAATCTTATCAGTCTAATAATCGGCCGCATTTGCCGGCTCTTGACGAAAGCGGCAAACACTCGCCGCTTTGCGGCAAAATTATTTCTTCGGGTGCGGCTATGAGAATTTTTGGTATACAAATATAGACCGCAAAACTAGTATGTACTGTTGCTTTTAGTTGGATGCTTTAGACTATGGAAATTTACAAACAATTTAGTATTGAAGCGGCGCATCGCCTGCCAAATGTTGCCAAGGAT
>DDJS01000071.1:0-7582 GCA_002339165.1 Cellvibrionales bacterium UBA2618
GGCTATTACGTGTTTCCGGTTTCTGTGATTGATCAATTTCTTAAAGAAAATGGTTTGCAGACCCCCGCAGAGATGAATTCTATTCCCTTAAAAAAAATTGGACAGCACATTGGCGCTGACGCGGTGCTTTACGTAACTATCGATAGCTGGGGACAAAAATATCAGATCTTGGCATCGACAACCATTGTCACCTCGAAGCTCAAGTTGGTTGATGTTAAAACTGGCATGACGCTTTGGGAGGCCACAGCCCATGCAGAAAAATCTTCAGATTCTGGCAGTGGGAGTCTCGCGGGAGCGCTTATCGCTGCCTTAGTGACGCAAATTGCGGGGTCAGTGATGGATCAAACCCCTCAGGTGTCAAGGTTGGCTAACAACTTGGCGATCAATAACGGTAAGAGGGGCCTATTAAACGGGCCTTACGCGCCACTAGAACTTAAAAAATGAGCTAAGCACAGGTTAAGCCAAAGTAGGTGTTTTGCGTCGATGCCACTGCTAATTACTCGCTTGTACGAGGCGTTGCCGAAAACTCGGCAGGCGCTGTCGATAGTCGCCCAGCCTCCTCAATGGCAGTTGGTATCTTAGTTGGGTCATGTTTTTATGCTTTGATTCGACCATCGGCGCTTAAACACCGCGAGCGTCGGGTTGATTATCTCGTATGAATTGAATCGGGGATGGGCTCTATGGTGCGTGCCGTTGGTTCCGCGACGTGCCTTTTTACAGTCTGCATCCGTGGCCATAACCTTTAAATTGGTATCCGAAAACTAATTGGGCTTAAATGAACAAATACTTTGGCTTGAACAATCTATCTCTCTCGCACTCAAGCTCAGGGTGGAGGCGATACTCCCAACAGCCAGTTACAAACTGCTGCCGAGGTTCTTCAGTTGCTGTAATACCCATTTGCTGACGCAGTCGGGCTGTTCGCGCAGGAGCTTCCGGCCCATCCTCAAGGCGGTTTCGGATTGATTGTCTGAGAGGTAATACGCGAGCATATTATTATCCACTAAACAGTTAGCGCGGTGAAATTTATGGTACTGCTGGTACCAATGACGTGTTTCCTCCGAGAGCCGCCAATCAATGGATTTTTGGTGTAAAAAAGCATAAGTGACGCGCTTTTGACTCAAATCTTGCTCCGGCTCTTGGCTCAACTGGTTGTAGAGATTTTTTGCCGTGGCGGTATGCCCGATCTTGTCATGTATTTTTATGGCCTCGATCGTGGCCGCATATTCGCCCGTCGGAGCTGCGCGGCGCGCCTGGTCGAGCCTCGCCAATGCCGTATTGTATTGCTTTAGATGTGTCAAACTCTCGGCAGAACGTGTTAATGCCCTAAAATTATTTGGTGAATAACGCAACATCTCATCCCAGACCAACTGTGCCCCGTGGTATTTTCTTTTCTTTTCTAATTCAGTCCCTACGGCATACATCAGGGTGGGTATTTCCGAGTGATAGACGCGAGTATTTAGCGCAGCGAGTTGAGCGCTGTTAAAGGTATTGTTGTCGATTTGACGAGAGATCATGTCTATCTGCTTATAAGCCTGTATCCACTCCATATAGATAACAATGACTGGTGTGCATGCGAGGGTAGTGAGCACGGGGACGATAAGGCATTGGGTCGGTTTGATGCGCCATATCAAGGTTTTTATGGCTGGGTTATAGGGATCAGAGGCTTTTATTAGTAGGGCGGCATAAAAACCAAAAAGCACCAGCGGCACGGCGTTTTGATAGGAAAAGCTAAACATCATATTTAAGGCTGAACCGCTGAGCGACACAAACACTAACCAGTAAAACCATCGACCCTCAATGTCCATTTTTCTTAGGATACGCGTCATAGATAAAAGTAGTGCCACCACCACTGCAATCAACAGTAACAGACCAAGAATACCCAGTTCGGTGATTAATTCTAGCAGGTCGTTGTGGGCGCGCTGCACATGCAAGGTATTCCAAGTGCCGTAATGTTCGGCGTAAATATTGTGCGGCCAACTGCCCAAGCCAGAGCCCAGCCAAGGATTATCCTTGATCATGTTGAGCGTTATGCCCCAAATTCTTTAGCGACTGCTGTTGGCGTCGTTGGCGTACTCAACAATCGAACTCAACTCAGTGGTTGCGACCTGTAAAAATGGCGCAAATCCTTTACTGAAAAAGTTCACCATCACCAATGTCACCAGCGCCGCCATCGCCAAGGCATTCGTTTTTGTTCTGTTCCAGTGGCTGCAATGGCTCATGTTGCGCCGGTTAAACCAAAGGTAGCCGCATATCGCGAGCCATTGTAGTAACATACTTAATCAAGCGGAGCGGGTGCTGGTGTAGTAAACGTAGACGAGCATCAGGGCGATACACAATCCCAACAGCAGTGTCCATTTGTCTTTGACCGGGCGGGAAAAAAGCAAGAACAGCGACAACGGCCAGACTAGGATTATAATTTGAGCGGCCATGTTTTTATTTTTAAAAGTGGATGCTGGCGGCTCCGATTGGGGCAGAGAGATCAACCCATCCGTCAAATGCTGCAAAATACCGACAATGGCAATTATGCTACCGCTGACAACCAGTCCCCACGCCAATAGAATAAGGTTGCGGGCACTCAGTTTAAGGTTCAGCACCAAGACAAAGCTAATCGAGGCAGACAGCCAAAGCAACCATTTTGTAATGGCAAAATCTATGTTGGCCGCCCAAAAAATGGACAAACCACTGAGCGCGAACAGCGCTATAAAGCACGTCCGTTCGGGGCTGACATAGATATAGGCCGATTTTAGGGTACGGGAATAGCAAACCCAAGCCGATAAAGCCAGCAAGCTGGTGGTGCCAATGCCGGCGACACAGCTTTTAATAAAAGTATTACTGCTAGCAAAATCGGTGTTCCATTGGGCGCTTAGAGCGAGTAACAAAAACAATATAATTAGCCACCAGACCGGCAGGTCCGAGGGATATTTTTCCGTTGATGGCGGATGTTTGTAGCGGTTGTAAACGACTAAAAGTGCATTATTTTTGCGCATCGAGCAAACCCTCAATAGGGAATATTCTCTGTGTCAGCGTCGCAATCATTGAGCGCCCCACTCGATGTGATTGCCGCGCAAACCTGCTGCGATTATTGAGAGATTTATTGAGCTTTTTATGGCGATGTCAAACCCGCGGGCTGTGACGGTAATCCAATGAAATGCATAGTGCCTGTAGGATAACAACCTGTACTTTTTCGAATTAAAATCTAATGGCTAACCCCTTTTATATCGACCGCGTCCTGAGTTAATAATTGCTGTGTTTCTTATTATTTTTATCGTTGCTAAGACGCTGTCTAGCAACTTTTTCTGCTAGACAGTTCCTTATCGGTGCCAACAATTCGAGGATAAAAACCCGCAGAATTATTGATATGTTTAGGCTAGCTATAGACGTCGAGAAAATCAAAAGCAATGTTTGTATTTGAGCGCGAGTTCACAAAAAACGACGATGCGCCAAGTGCTTGGTTACTTTGTTTCAAAATCAGGCTAATTTACGGTTGTTAGGTACGTCTCTTGCCTTTGTAGAGTGCGAACAATGCTACCCGGATGGTTTAATGGCCAGCCGTCAATTAAATTGTTCGTTAGCGTCGCCCGCTTCCCATGCGCTTTGCCTCGGCCTTGATCATTGACTGCAACTCGGGCATGGCTTTTTGCACGCGCATGGCACCTAATCGACCCGCTTCGCCGATTAGTAGCGGCATTTTTTGGATGGTCTTTCTGCCCACGTCGGTGGCATAAAAAGCGTTAATCTCGCGGAGCTCATTGGTAGTAAATGCGCGGCTGTAGAGTTTTACCATGTCCGGCTTGAGGGTCTTGTAGCTCATGTGTTTTTTAAAGAACGACAGCATTACATCTCGGTAGGGCAGTAGCGACGGGCTTTGTTGCAACTGGGCGTCGAGCATTTGCGACATCGAACGATCTAGCGCCGCTTGAATCTTTAGCGAAGTCAACAGCTTTTCAGCTTCAATCATTGACTCTGATGGGTTGTTTGACTCTGCCTGTATTATCGTAGACAGGCTTAATCCAGTGACTAAAATTACCGCATACAGCCGCATTAATGTCTGGTTCATATTATTTTAATCCTGTGATGAAAAGTGCCAATAGTCTGTTTGCGAGCGCGCCATCGCGCCGCCTGTCCAACCTGCCATGGTAAATAATATCGCGGTGCGCGCGGTCGATCTGGCCGGCAATAACGTAGGTTGTCCCGCGCGTTATTTGAGTGATTGCGTAAGGATCTTGCGGGCGCGGTCGAGATCACTTTTTGACCATCGATACCAGGTTCGCCATGACAAGCGGTACAACCATGTGGCTACGCGCCACCAACCTGGCACGATGATGATCGGTTGGTTGCGCGCCACGCGATCGATCGCCCGGCGGGCAAAGACATCGGCATTCATTGGTCGTAAAGGTTTCCAATACTGCGCAGCGCGTTCATGACTTATGCCTTCTGGCAGTTTGCCGAAGACGCCACCGGTAAGAATCGGCGTATCGATGGCGCCGGGGCACAGGGCGCTGACGCGCACGCCGTGAAATTCGGCCTCCACCCGCAGGGCTTGGGATAGGCCGGCGACGGCAAATTTGCTGGCGCTGTAGGAAATGTGGCTCGCCGCAGGTACCAACCCGGCCACCGAGGCGGTATTGACTATATGGCCAAAACCCTGCTCGATCATTTTGCTGTAGCAGGCCTGAATACCGTTGATAACACCGCCGACATTGACGTCAAAGGTGACGTTCCAATCGTCGAGGCTGTGGTCGCTGACTAATCCAGCGATGCCGATGCCGGCGTTGTTAAAGAGGTAGTCGATACGTCCAGTGAGCGCTACAGCTTCGTCAACTAGAGCGGCGACCGATGGATAATCGCGCACGTCGAGCTCACGGGCATAGGCCTTGCCTCCACTGGCGACGATCTCGTCGGCGAGTTGTTCCGCGAGTTCGATTTGTCGGTCTGCTAAGACCATGTGGGCGCCTCGGCGGGCTAACTCCAATGACATGGCCCGGCCAATTCCGGACGAAGCGCCAGTCATTATGGCTGTGGCGTTGTTAAATATTCTTATTGTCTCGGCCATAGTAAAAAATCCCGCTGGTTGTTACGCGCTAGTGTGATAGCGCTTATACGTCAAAAACGCGCGCTTTAATACCCTAACATACTTGCTTAAATGGGGCGATAGATTGGATGTTGATGCCAGTCATGGGCTTGATTTTGAGGGGTGCTGCGACCGGCGGTTTAAGCGCCTGATCGCAGTGAGGTTACAGCAATACCAGAGGGGCTTAAAAAGCGTATTTTAACATTGCTTTGACTTCTCGTCCGGTTTCCAGAAATAGGTCAAGGTTCGAATCATTGGCAGTCTTTCCGTTGACACTGTCCCAATCCCAGTACTTGACATCGGTGAGATTGCTAACGCCTATTTTGGTGGATAGGTTGTCCGAAAAACGGTAGTCCACAAAAATGTCATAGGTGACTCGGCCCGGTAATTCCAGCAACGCGTTGCATCCACCGCGACCGCAATTGGGGGCCAGCCCATCGGGGCCACTGGCGACCAGAGTCGCAACCCCGAGAACGCCCAAGTTGGAATCGTCAGAACGCCACTGCAATGACAGGATCGCTTCGCTCGGATCGATCGTCGTGAGTGCTTCGCCTGCGCTGTCGCCGTAGGTACGATTTGCCGCAAACTTGGCGTTCCAATTATCGGGAAAACGCTGGGTAATTTCAAATTCGGCCCCTTTGATGGTCACGTCGCTGAGATTAGCGTATTGATAAATCGAAATGCCTTGCGGTGTGCTTCCGGTCAGTGCGGTTTCAATAAAGTCATCATAATCGGTATGGTATAGCGCCATCGACCATGATAAATCATTGTGCTCGCCGCGCAGGCCCAACTCGTATCCGGCGCTTTGTTCGGATTCGAGATTAGGATTCGGTGCAACGCTGTAGCGGTAAGCAAAGTTGGTGAAGGTCAGGTTGGCGCTTTCGTAGTCGGGGCTTCTGAAACCTTCCGCGTACTGAGCATAGGCGGTGAGATCGTCATTAAGGTTGAATAACAGCCCAAACTTTTTTGATAACGAGCCATCTTTTATGTGCGCCAATTGATTACCCGCGACGTTGCTGTTGTCAAACAGCGCATCGGTGCTTGGCTTTAATCGATGGTGATCGTACCTCAGGCCGACTACCAAGGTGGTGCGGTCTGTGAGCCCGATGCGGTTGTTAACATACACAGCAGAGCGCTGGGTTTTGGTATCTGGAAACGTTTTATTGGGGTAGACATCACCGCCAAAGTTGCTGCTGACGACTGCTGTCATTGCATCGGTAGAGGTTTTATAGCGCGGTCGCTGAACGTCTATTTCTTCCCACTCCGCGCCGTATACCAACTGGTGACGCATCCCAGAGGAGGTTTCAATAGTTTTGAACAGTTCCAGCGAAAGGCCCCCGATGGATTGATTGAATTGGTAGTCTGAATATTCGGCGGTCATTTTTGTCGGTGCGGCTTGTATGCCATTGCCAAAGGTTTGCACCTGCTCGCGGGTGATCTGACGCTGGTTGGTGGACTGATAAAAGAGGTTGGCGCCACCGCGATCAAACCATGCGCTGAGCTGCTCAAAATCATAGCTGAGAGAAAATCGATCGCGCTCTATTTTATCTACGCCGAGTGATTCTGAAGTGTTGACTATGGTGCGGCCAAAGCTCGTGCCGACGTCAGACTGGAGATCCCAGTCGCCTTCGGAACGCTGCACATCAAGCGTCAGTGTCAGATCAGAATCCTCAGTCAGCGCGTACTTAATTTTCGAAAACGCGCTGGTGCGGTCAGCCGACATTGGATTGGGCTGCAAGGTCGCATCGTCGTGCAGGTTAGTTTCATTTAAATCGTGCTGGGTTACCTGAAAGAGCCAGTCCATCTTGTCGCCGGTCATGGCGGTAACGAGTCCAGCCTTGACCCGCTGGGACGCCGATTCGTAGAGGGTCGTCGCCGATGCGAAAAAGTTGCCGTCTTGAACTAGGTCACTGGGATCTTTGGTCATGTAGGAGACAACCCCGGCGAGGCCATCGGAACCATAGAGCGCGGAGCTCGGGCCCTTGAGTATTTCCACGCGCTTGAGCAGGTCCATATCGACCACGTCGCGGCCATAGCCGGTGTAAGCGTCCGCTACGCGAACACCATCGACCAAAATATTGACCCGCTTGCCGCCCAATCCACGAATTGCGATACCATCGTTGTAGCTGCGCCCATAGGCTTGGCGGCGGTTGACAGAGATTCCAACGGATGTGGCGAGTAGGTCGGACAGGTCGTTGACCATGCGCGCGTCGATGTTGTCGCTCGAAATAGACACCACGGAACCGACCACCTCGTTCATCGGCACTGGGAAGCGCGACGAGACGACCACGACTTCTTGCATTTGCGCCTGCGCAGCCGACTTGGCTGATGGGTCTGCGCTGGCGATGGCAGACACGAGGGCGATCGATAACCCAAATAACGTTGATGGCCCAAACGGGGTGCCTCGGGTTGGCGACGGGGCTGAGGGATTGTGAGAATAGATTATGGGCATAACAGGTGCTCCTTAAGCGTTAACTGAGGGTAATTCCGTTGCGAATGAAGTAGCGCATG
>DDJS01000071.1:7894-8789 GCA_002339165.1 Cellvibrionales bacterium UBA2618
ATGAAGTAGCGCATGCGCGGAGGCTTTACGCCGAGCCCCAAGATCTGTGGGGGCGCGGCTGGGCGGGTTAAAAGCCGCATTACCGATATAAATGAATGATAATCATTATGATTTAGATTATCAAGTGGAAGGCTAATTAAAGCAACATGAGGCGATGATTCAAAGTATTTTGGGCTCTGCGCTTGGTTTGCGTAGGGGGGCGCTTTAAGCTTGCATCAAGCGAGGTGATTAAAAGTGCATAGAACAATCGAAACAGCTGCGGATGTGGCCGAAGGCATAGCTTGGTTGGCAAACCGAGAACCGCGTTTTGCCAGCGCCTATGCCGCTACCGGGCCACTGCCGTTGCGTAATAAAGCCGATGGCTTTGGTTCATTGTTAAACGCCATTGTTAGTCAGCAACTCAGCGTGGCGTCGGCAGCGGCAATTTGGAAACGCCTACAGTTGGCTGATCTCGTTGACGCGCAGAGTATTGCTACGGCCGATGACGGTGTGCTGCGCGCTGCCGGATTGAGTCGTCAAAAAATTCGCTACGCCCGCGCTCTGGCAGATTCGGGGATCGATTTTGTCGGGCTTCGCGAATGCGACGACGAGCAGGTGGTCGCTCAGTTGACCGGCGTTGCGGGAATCGGTGTTTGGACGGCACAAATCTATGCGCTGTTTAGCCTGTCGCGTGCGGATATTTTTGCGCCCGGCGATCTGGCGCTGCAGCAATCAACGCGCAGTCTGTTCGCGTTGCCTGAGCGCCCTAGTGAGGCTGCCTTGCGCGCCATGGCCGAGGCATGGTCGCCGTGGCGATCGGTTGCGGCGCGCCTGCTGTGGTCTTATTATCGCGTCATCAAAGACCGCGAGGGCATTGCATAACGCGAGTCTATGTCCAATCGGTGGTCGTCATATG
>DDJS01000071.1:9184-10297 GCA_002339165.1 Cellvibrionales bacterium UBA2618
AACCAACGCCGAAAAGCAATCAATGGAAGCCGTTGATCTATGCAAAAAATGCCGCCAAAAATATTGGTCACCAGAAAGTTGCCGTCAGCGGTGGAAGCGCGGTTGTCCGAGCGTTATGACGTACGCTTGAATCCCGATGATAGGCCCCTCAACAGAGCACAACTGAGCGCAGCAATGGCGCGTTATGATGCGCTGGTATCGACCGTTAGCGATGCGCTGGATGCCTCGATATTGCAGGCTCCGCAACGGCGTGTGCGGATGATCGCCAACGTCGGCGTCGGCTTTAGCAACATCGACATGAATGCGGCGCGGACCGCAAATATCATCGTATCCAACACACCCGACGTACTGACTGAGGCAACCGCGGATATTGCCCTGCTACTGATTTTGGCCTCTACGCGGCGCACGTCGGCGGCGGAAAAAAAGCTTCGCCAAGGCGATTGGCGTGGCTTTTCAGTCGTCGATGATCTCGGCACTAGCGTTCAGGGAAAAACCCTCGGCATTATCGGCATGGGTCGGATTGGCCGTGCTACGGCTCGCCGCGCGCATTTTGGCTTGGGTATGCAGGTCATCTTTTATAACCGCACGCGGCTTGCTGATCCCGTTAAAGTGCTTGGCTTTGCAGCGCGCCAGGTGGACAGCATCGACGCATTGATGGGGACGTCCGACGTGGTTTCTGTGCACGTGCCCGGCGGCGGGGCGGGGCCGTTGATTAGCGCACGACATATTGCACAGATGAAACCGAGTGGCTATTTGATAAATACCGCTCGGGGTGACAGCATCGACCAAAAAGCACTAGTCGCAGCCCTCGTCGAAGGGCGTATTGTCGGTGCTGGGTTGGATGTTTACGCTGATGAACCGAAGGTGCCAGACGCGCTATTGCAACTTGACAACGTGACCTTGCTGCCGCACATGGGCTCCGCCACGGCGGAAGTACGGGTTGCTATGGGCATGTTGGCGGTGGACAACCTCGATGGGTTTTTTGATGGTTCGGGCTTAGTCAACCAGGTGTTTTAGGCGTCTGCGGCGCTAGATCCAACGCGGTGAAACTACCATTTCATATGGCACCGTTACCGGTCGTATAGTGATACAGAGCGTTAAATAGTTAAATAG
>DDJS01000071.1:10619-13694 GCA_002339165.1 Cellvibrionales bacterium UBA2618
GTTAAATAGTTAAATAGGCCTACCAACAGTTGCATAGACAGGGATTTGTCAACCATTTAACCGGCTACGACACCGCTTTATGCCTTGCGCTGACGCAACCCCCGCTATGCACCGCCGGCGCGCACGAGCACATGGAGTGGTCAGCCAGCGATCAACAATAGCCGAGCCGAGGCATCGAAAGACGCATCGACCCGCAGACTAACTCCAGAGTTTTTCCCACCAATTTTCGCTCTCAGTCTCGCCATTGGGTGGCGTTTCAGTCGGCTCCGGGTGAGTTTCTGGCGGCGTGACGGGCTCGACCGTTTGGCCATTTTTGGCCATGGCTTCGCGTATGTCGGTGATGTCCCAACCGGTCAGATTTGCCAGCGTGGTTGCCTCGCGATAAAAGCGTGGCCCGAGCGTCTTCTGGTATTCGGTCGCCTCATGACAGACCGCCTTACCCCGCCACGGGTGGCGTAAAACATAACGACCCTGAAAATTTTTGCTATTGCCGGTGATTTGCAGTTTTAAATCTTCAGGAAAATTTTTCTGGTCATAACGTAGATGCAACCGCGTGACGTAGGCGTTGACCGCTGGCGCCCCGCGCCGTGAGGGGCGCATGCCTGATTCGGCACTGCCCGGCGTTGGCAACCACATAACGCCCAACGCCCTGAGATCTTCGGGCGAGAGAGGGTCGGCGGCGCAGGGGTCGCACCAGGCCATGTTCCAGGCGTACTCGAGAAAGATCGCCCGGTTGTTTTCTTTTTTCACTTGAGTCTCAAACATGGCGTGGTAAAAATCGCCAAAGTCCTTTTTAACATACACCGGAATATCCACGTTAGAGGGCAGCTTGCGGGTGCGGTAATTAGTCGCTTCGACGCGTCCGCTGCGGGTCAGTGCAAAGACAAACATCTCCTGACTGTGTTTGGCGTTGACCGTGCCGAGGCGAATGGGCAGCATAAACTTGCTCGACTCGAAGGCAATTTGTATCGGCCGCAATTGGTGCACGCCGAGCTTGAGCTTTTCGCTCATATTGACCTTGGCGATAAAAAACTTCATGTCTTGCTTGAGGTAACTGCCAACCACTTCGCTGGCCTTGGACGGCACTTTATAGCCATTTTCTGCCAGCCAAGTGAGCAGGCCATCGGATTCTTCGGCCGATAAAATCAAGATGTCATACTCACCAACGGTGTATTCAGCCTCGATGGTGACGCCCAGTGCGCGATTCCGCGCTTTAGTTTTCGGTATCCGTGACACGTTCATATCTTCGGTAAACATTACTCGTTCTTGGCGTATATTGCAGGGGTTGGCGTCGTGATACTCCACCAGTCGGGGTGCTGTATAGGCGTCGAGGTGATCTATGAGACGGTGCTCGGCGACGTTGATTTGCCGTTCTTTTAGAACAGTTGGGACGGGTACGATCAGGGCGAAATCGCGCGCCTCGCCTTGGTAATCGCTGGCCATGGTGACAACGCTGCGATTGCCGTCACGCACAAACACCACCTTAGATGAATTGTTGTATAGCGACGTGTCGGCCTTGGCTACATAGAAACCACAGAATGCCAGCGCGGTTTGGCTTTGGCTCAATAGGGCTGCGCTGAGCAGCAATTTAGATAGTCTATGCATGGTTACGTCCTTGTGTGATCGTCCTGTAGAGGGTGTTGCCAGTAAAATATCGGCGCCGAATACAGCCGGTTGAGTAGCGGCACCAGAGCGCAAACCAGCGCCAGTGCATAAAATTGGCCGGCGCTTTGGTGCAGTTCAAATTTAAACCAATAGGCGGTCAGCGCTATGGCCGCGGCATATAGGACACGAGCGGTGGTGTGTGCAGGGGTAGTTTTTGGGTCGGTGATCATAAAAAATGCAAACAGCAGCAGGGCGCCGTCTTGTAGTTGGTGTATCGCGATGGGCCAGGGATCACCGAGATAGAGCGCGCGGATAAAAATCAGCCCAGCGTAGCACGCCATAAAATATCCCGCGGTGTCGAGCCGAGCCGACTTCACCGTGACCACCAGACCGAGGCCGGCGAACAGAATCAACAGTAGCAGGTCGTGTCCCCATTGGCCTGGCGATACCCAGACATGTTGTGATCCTAACAGCATGATCACAATCGCAATGTTGGTCGGGTTGAAAAAATGCCGGCCGCGATGGGTGATCAACTGTTTGCTAGAGATTGCTAAAACCGCCGCTACAGCGCAGAGCACCAGACTGTTAGTGCGCAGTAAGAGACACAGCGATAGCCCGGTGATGGCCGCGCTCTGCCATCCGCAATTGCGCCAATTGAGCGCTTGAGAAGAGTCCGAGTTGTGTCTGAAAAGGGCCCAGCCCAACTGACAAGCGAGACTGCAACCGAGGTAAATGAACATGTCGGCGATCCCAATCGACAGATAGTTGCGCTGTAACCCCCAAGCCAAGAATCCGCATAAAAATAGCAGTTGCCAGTGTCTCGGGTCGGTGACGGTGCGTCGAGGATCTCCTCGGCCGTGCGGCGTTAGCAGTTTTAAACCCGCGTAGTTAGTCGTCGGGGGCGTTTCGCTACTCGCGGCTATGAGTTCGCGTACACGCCTGTGCACGCTCATTGATTCTCGCTCTGCGAGGAGTACACATTAATGCTCATACCATCCCTGTAATTTGCGCAATCGCCTAGAGGATTAGACTCATGCGCAGCGCAAATGCTGTCTTGCTTCTCTGCATAAAGAACCGCCAATAAGGCTACTGGCAGGCTACCCTATATACCACTCTATAATGCCACCAATGAGCAACGATTGTCTGCGTTAGCCGCGGTTTATTTAACCATTTTTTGTCTTGAAGCCGCGGGGCGCTGTGAAGAAAATACCGCCGTGATCGCATCATTAAATGCTTTGCTCGGCAGTAAAGTATAATTTTCTGACGAGTAGACCTGACTTTTTCACTGCAGGTTTGCTGGCGCTGATTTTTTCAGCATCGGGAAAATTCATCAAACAAAAACCGAAGTGTAGGCTGGTCATCGATGCTTAGAAATAAAGATCGTTGTGCGGCTGGGTTTGGGGTGTTAATAAATTTAGCTGTGTTGTTGATTAATTTCTGATCCTTGCCATCTTCGTGAAATCAGTCTGC
>DDJS01000071.1:14073-18593 GCA_002339165.1 Cellvibrionales bacterium UBA2618
TGCAATAAAAGCCGTACCAAAATGCCCCGACAGTGCCGCAAAAATTGGTTCGATAGTTGTTGTCAACAGCTGTAATAACGTCAATTTTCCTCAACTTGAGGATTTTGTCAGATCTTCCATCGTTATAAGCCACGGATAAATCGCGATCGCGATCAGTAATTTCAATACCAATAATAATTAGTTCGGGTGTTTTGTTGGGAAATTCGCTCTATCAACTGACGGTCCAGTGAGATGCGAGAAATGTAAATCACCGTCTAAGGCATAAAGCACAGGGGATGATTAATTGTTTGCGCGTTGATAACTTTTTGGCAAGTACACCAGCAGACATCTTTTTTGATTTAGGACGGTGGCATAAAGGGTCACCGCCTGACCGATAATAATTGGGGTAGACTCGTTACTCGTCTCTTTTGCATTGACCGCAACGGATGGGCAGCAACAACAAAAAGAAACAACAAATTCTGGAGACATTCAAAATAGTCGCAGAGAAAATAGTTGCGGTAAGCAGGGCCCCGATTCTTTTACTTAAATTGTTTAGCCAAACAACGTACAGAACATATTTTTCCATGACAGGGCTTTGCGTGAAACTCCGGGTGAAACGGTTTAAGTACCCCGCGCCATCTGTTAGGATCGCGACGCGCTGCGGCCCTCTTGATGCCGCTCGATATATGAATGATTGTAAGCTGCAACCGACGACATTTTTGTCCTCAACATTTGACGCTTAGGGAGTGTCCCTTGGATTGTAAGACTCGCAGTACAACCGCACATGTTCATCGATCGTGAACAACCTTTCGGGACGTAGGAAGTTAGGTTTTCTGCTGGGCCTGACCGCCGCTGTTATGTGGGGGCTGATACCGATCGCGCTGAAGGGCATGTTGACGCTACTCGACCCAATCACAATGACATTTTTTCGCCTGTCGCTGGCCGCGGCGATTCTGACGCCGTTGTTGGTGGCGACCCGGCAACTCCCTAATCGGGCCAAGTATCTATCGCCAAAATTGGCTCTGCGTTTGCTCGGTACCGGCGTATTGGTGGCTGGAAATTATGGCTTGTTTTGTTTTGGGCTTGAAAAAACCACACCCGAAGCGGCTGAAGTCATGATCCAAATTGCACCGATGCTGTTACTACTGGCTGGGCTGTGGATTTTTAAGGAGCCGTTTTCAACCGCTCAATGGTGTGGCTTTGGCTGTTTTGTGTTCGGTCTAATGCTATTTTTTAATCACCATCTGGCGGATCTATTTATTGCCTTTAATGCCTACGGCATGGGTCTCTTGATGGTGGCGATGTCTGGCCTGTGTTGGGCTGGGTACGGCATATCGCAAAAACTGCTATTGCGCGAGTTTAACCCCCAAGAGACCATGCTGGCGTTTTACTGGATTGGCGCGCTGCTGATGGTGCCGTTTTGCGATTTTTCTCCGCTAGCAGATTTTGACCTTTGGCAGTCGACGCTGCTGCTGTCGTGCGGTGTGATCACCTTGGTGGCTTATGGCAGTTTTGCCGAGTCATTGCTGCACATAGAAGCGTCCAGAGCCAGCGCGCTGATCGCCCTCAGTCCGCTGTTAACGGTTGCGATCATGCAATTCATACCGGTATGGGGGCTGCCCGCTGAACCGCTCGGTTGGCTGTCGTTACTCGGCGCACTGATGGTGGTGGTTGGTTCGATGACCACAGCGGTCGCCACCAAGGCAGAATAGAGCCTGAGCTTTGGCGGCGAATTACTGGGTTAAAGTTCAGCGGGCCTAAATAGGGCATTGGCTCAAAGGCCCTCGCTCAACAGCCCGCTTGCTCGATAAAACGCGCACCAGCCATTTCGGTTATACTTTTTAGAGCATCTCACCAGAAAAGGATTTTTGGTATCGCCGATGACTGACTTCTCTGTTAGCAATTTTTGTTCTCATGCATCCCACCTGTATGCGCCTCTCTGCGCTATAGATCCACTTGTTTCTGTTGACGTTTGCGCAACGGGCTCATGGCGAAGTGCAAATATGCATCATCAGAGAGGTGTAGCATGAAACAATCGTTGATTATTTTGCTGGTATTTTTGACGCTGACGGCGCCGTCTGGTGCCGAAGACATCACCCCTGTGCTCGCCGGCGATAACAGCGGCTATTTTGCGCTGCAATTGGATCACAACGACCAAGTAATCGACAGTAAGGGCTACGTCACCTATGTATGCGATGAGCGCGGAAATTTTTTCGACCCGCACTACACTCGGGATCGGGGGCAGAGGTATACAGTGGTAGAAGGTCACTATGCAACCCCCGAGGATCGCAGAGTGATAGGCCCATTTTTCATAAAAGATGCTGCGATCAACGTCGAGACCCGGTGGCCCGATATGGCACCTTAAACGGCGCGCAGAGCGCCGAGATTTGTTCGGCAATCTATACCCTCTATCGGCCGGCTGAAAGGATATATTTGTGACGTGCAATGCTGCGTTCAAGCGGATGTTGGTGCTTGCAAATGGGCTTGTATGTTTACCGGTGGGTTTAATTAATATTCCTTGAGAAAAGTAGTCAGTAGCAAAGGTCTGGGTAAAATGTGTCACCCAAACCCTAGGCTCCAGAAGGCTGATGCTAGACCTTAGGGTTTGACTCTATTGACCGGCGTTATTGACCTGCTCTATTTGAGCGAATACGCCTTGATGATAAAGGTATCTTTGAGCATATCGATGTCAATAATGTGTATGTTTTGAATTCCATCGCTGATTTCGACCATCTGCCGGATCTTTACTGTTAAGCCCTCTCTTGTCCAAATTCCTCTAAACGCTCCAGCGGCTACTGTATCCTTATCCACCGCTCCTCTCCCTTGGACGGCAATAAAACCGCCGATTCGGTCGGCGTTACAGGTCAAGTTATAGGTCACATATACCGTGCCATAGACGCCGATTTTTCCTTTGGCACTGATTGTCGTTACGTCATTGCCTAAATCAACGTTGGTCACCGTTCTTTAGTGCGTTACGGCGCGCGTTTTTCTGCGTACTGGGCGGATTTTGAGCGGGCAATGCTCGGTGATTCATCGCGAAACAAGCCGATGCGATCAGGTCAATCACTCTCGACATTTTGGCTAGGCCGATGACGCTATTTAAACGATTCATATTGGCACTGGTACTGGCCGTGGTTTTGGGTATGCCATCAGGGATTTTCTGGACACCCGACACCTCATTCGACGACATGCAGGTTAAATACGGGGGCGGTGCCTCCCAATTTCTGGTGTTGGCAAGTAGCGACAGGCTGCATTATCGCGATCAAGGCGGCAGTGGCGGTGAGGTGTTAATATTTATCCACGGAACCAGCGCCTCCTTGCATACCTGGGAGCCCTTGATCGAGCGCTTGGGTGATCGGTATCGATTGATTTCTTTGGATCTTCCGGGTCATGGGTTAACTGGCGCCAATGCCGCTAGAGATTACTCGCGAGAGGCCATGGTTTTCTCCATATGGTCTTTGATGGATCATTTGAGCATTACTGCAGCAACACTTGTGGGTAATGCGTTGGGCGGATCAGTCGCTTGGGCTGCTGCACTCGATATGCCTAAAAGGGTGAGGTCGCTGGTGCTACTGGCGCCGTCGGGTGCGCTAAATCCAATCTAGGCTTTAAGCTATTGGCCACGTCGCTCGGGCAAGCAGTATTTAAAAAAATAACCTTCAGGATGGTCGTTGAGACCTCTTTGCTTCAAACCGTTGTGAGCCCAGACCCTGTCACCGAGGCAGTGGTCGATCGCTATTGGGAGCTGCTGCGTTTACGCGGTAATCGCCAAGCACTGATCGATTTAGCCAACACGCTGGGGAACCGCAATGCCTGGGGAAAACTCCCTGATATCAGTGTTCCAAGCCTGATTGTTTGGGGCGAGGAAGACGGTTTGTTACCCGCGCCGATGGCCGCTACCTTTGAACGTTAAATCAACGATGTTCGAGTGGTTATGCTCAACAATATAGGGCATTTTCCGATGGAGGAGGCCGTCGATAATGTGGCAGACCGTCTCATTGGCTTTTTGTACCTCAAATTCTTTATGTATATTGAGTTCCTTGCGCGCTCAGTGCGCTAGTAGTGTTGTGTCGAATTCCATGAACTGACCGTCTTGTGCTTGAGCTAGGCGCGATACGAGTGCATGCCCAAGCCCAGTTGATGGCGTGAGCACGCCGGCTTTGTGTGAGGAGTCGCTGTGATCATCGAGGGCGAGGCAAAGGCCGAGCTCGGCGAGCATCTTGGAGGTTGCGCCGTAGCCGGGGTCGCCTTGCCCAGAAATTCGGCTGCAGGCGGATCGCGCGTCGGCTGTGGCAGTGACTTCGACTTCAAAGCTTCCATCGCGCAATAACCAAGAGGGTGGACCTTCGCCGGAGCTGGGTTTGAATTTAATAGGTTCTCCGAGGAAATAGCCGAACCCGCGACTAGCCCACATGGCGGTAACGCGCATCCACATCCCCAAGGCTGCGCACTCGCTATACGAGGTGGTGTGGTGTGCGTCGCGCAGCGTGAGGCTGCGTCGTACGACTCTGGCGTTAATGGGCGCCATAAAAAATGTTGAA
>DDJS01000071.1:18715-19098 GCA_002339165.1 Cellvibrionales bacterium UBA2618
TAACCAAGAGGGTGGACCTTCGCCAGAGCTGGGTTTGAATTTAATAGGCTCTCCGAGGAAATAGCCGAACCCGCGACTAGCCCACATGGCGGTAACGCGCATCCACATCCCTAAGGCTGCGCACTCGCTATACGAGGTGGTGTGGTGTGCGTCGCGCAGCGTGAGGCTGCGTCGTACGACTCTGGCGTTGATGGGCGCCATAAAAAATGTTGAAACGACGCCGTAGGTCGAATCGAATGCCCATTTGAATGCGGGCGGCATGCCATCGGCGGTGCCAGGTGCTTCGGTCTCTACGCCGATGGTTCCGCGTGTCAAAAGGTAGGGATTGGCTTCCATTGCATCGGTGTAGCTACCGGATTTTTTCGCTCGTGCTGTAGCCTTGC
>DDJS01000112.1 GCA_002339165.1 Cellvibrionales bacterium UBA2618
AGCGTGGCACGCGCGATGTTGCGATAGGTAAATACTGCTGGCGCGCAGCGCTTATGCGAGGCTGGATTTAATATAATCTCCAAGACGTTCCGAGGCGTCTGAGCCCTTTCCATAACCGCCTGTTAGGCAGATATCGATCTGCCCGAGCGCGGGTAATTGCTTATTGTTGGCCAGTATTTTTAGGTTCTTAGGCACCGTTGATTTCGCTAGCACTGTAATCCCGAGTCCGGCTTCGATTGCCGATTGGATGCCAGATAAATCTGGATTGGTATGCACCAAGCGCCATGGGCGTTGGATTTTACCCAATCGTTGGGCCGCCCTTTGACGGTAGATGCAACCTTCTTGTGCGAGCACTAGCGGCAGTTCAGATTGTCGTTCGGTTTGATGCTGCGAACTACCGACCCACACCAATTGATCGCTTTTAATCACGCCTTTACGGCGTTTTGACGGCCGGTTATGAAGCGATAGGGTGAGGTCGTAACGGCGGCTTTGTTCTGCAGATAATAAGTTGCGGCTGAGATCACTGACGATCTCGAGCGCGACGTGCGGGTAGGCGGTGGAAAAGCGGCCAAGGATTTCTGGTAGCAAAGTAATGGCGAATTCGCTCGGGATCCCCAAGCATACGCTTCCCTCGAGGGTTGGCTGATGAAAATCAAGCAATATGTCATCGTTCAGAGCGATGATTTGGCGCGCCCTTTGGTAGAGTTTAAGGCCGTCGTCTGACGGCACTAAGCGCTTTTTAATGCGTAAAAAAAGTGCTGTGCCGAGTAGTTCTTCGAGCTTTTTAATCTGCAGGCTGGTCGCCGGTTGCGACCGCCCGATTTGATCGGCGGCGACGGTTACGCTGCCGATATCATGAACTGCGACAAAGGTTCGCAAGGCGTCCATAGAGATATTGCGCATGGCCACTCCCACTGCAGGTAAGTCATTTAAAAAACAAATTAAAACATACAAAGTATTCACTTAACAAATAATTGAGCAATGCGGTAACCTACGCTCTAACGGCCCTTTTCACTCTCTCCGAGAAACTTTATGTCGACGGTAATCAAGCGTACGGCTCTGTACGATCTGCAGATTCAGTGCGGGGCAAAAATGGTCTCCTTTGCCGGCTACCAAATGCCTATTCAATACGCTTCTGGGATTATGCACGAGCACCTTCACTGCCGGTCTCGTGCCGGATTATTTGATGTTTCTCACATGGGCCAGGTCAGCGTTTTTGGGCGCGATGCGGCGAGCCAACTCGAAACATTGATGCCGGTTGATCTAGAGATGATGGCTGTCGGTCAGCAGTGCTATTCGGTGCTGACGAATGAGCAGGGCGGGGTGATCGATGACTTAATTATCGCCCGGCGTGCTAGCGAGAACTTTGCGCTGGTGGTCAACGCCGGTTGTAAAGATGAGGATGTCGAATATTTGCGGCAGCGCCTGCCGAATTTGCAGGTGCATCGTCACGATGACTTAGCGTTATTGGCTCTGCAGGGCCCGCAAGCAGCAGATGTTCTGCGCGACGCGTTTAAATCGATCGATCAGTTGGCCTTTATGCAGGGTTGTAGCGCGGTCATTTGTGGCGTGGATTGCTATATCTCTCGATGCGGTTATACCGGCGAGGATGGCTTTGAAATCGCGCTGCCGATGGTTCATGCGGAGGCAGTGGCAGAGCACTTATTGCAGCATGACAGCGTCGCATGGATTGGGCTGGGCGCGCGAGATTCATTGCGATTAGAGGCTGGCCTTTGCCTGTATGGCCAAGATTTGACTGCGCAGATAACGCCAATCGAAGCGCGTATCGGCTGGAGTATTAGCCGGTCGAGGCGCATCGGCGGTGCCAAAGAAGGCGGGTTTGTCGGTGCCGAGACGATATTACGGCAGCAGAGAGACGGCCCCAGTCGGCGGAGGGTGGGGCTGATGATTGAGGGGCGAGCGCCGGTCAGGCAGGGTGCGGTAGTTGTCAATCAACAGGGGTCAGTGATTGGCGAAGTCACCAGCGGTGGATTTGGGCCAACGCTAAATGCACCCGTGGCGATGGCGTCTGTCGATGTCATGTGCAGCGTTTTGGGTACGCAATTGTCAGCCATAGTTCGTGGTCAAGAGCGTGCGGTAACGGTGGTAGATATGCCGTGGGTGGCGCACAACTATTATCGGCTACCGGCATGAGCAGTGCCGGCAACGCGACGATTTGAGAACTTTTTACAGCCATATCGACTGAACTAAAAGGTGGTTGGATGGCGGTCTTGATGTTTAAACCAGTAACTAATACCAGTGCTAGGAGTTGCAGAATATGACAGCGGGGATACCTCAGGCGGTAACAAGTAGGAGTGAGTTGCAGTCTCTATTGGGCGAGCGTGATTTTGAGACACGACACATCGGTTATGGTGCTCGCGAGGTAGAACAAATGCTGGCGCAACTCGGTTATACCTCGATGTCGGACTTTATTCAGACCTTGGTGCCCGAGTCGATTTATGGGGATGCGCGGTTGGATCTGCCGGATGCCGTATCCGAAGTCGAAGCTCGCGCCCAGCTTAAGCGCATTGCGAGTCAAAATAAGTGTCTAAAGTCGCTGATTGGGCAAGGGTATTATGGCACTGAAACGCCAGCCGTGATTCAGCGAAATATTCTTGAAAACCCGGCCTGGTACACCGCATATACGCCTTATCAGCCGGAAATTTCCCAGGGCCGCCTAGAGGCCATACTCAACTTTCAGACTATGGTCAGTGACTTGACCGGTTTGGCGGTAGCCAATGCGTCGATGCTCGACGAGGGTACCGCTGCAGCGGAAGCTATGAGCATGGCGCGGCGCACCGCAAAAAACAAAAGTCAGTATTTTTTTATCGATCATGATTGTTTTCCACAGACCATCAAAGTGGTCGAAACCCGCGCCATAGCGGCCGGTTATGACATCGTTGTTGGCGATCCGCAGAAGGATCTAGGCGACCGAGACTACTTTGGTATTTTATTGCAATATCCAGGGTGTTCGGGGGAGATAGGAGATTTTGGTGACGTTATTGCGCGAGTGCATGCAGGTAAGGGTAAGGTCATTATGGCCGCTGACATCCTTTCGTTGCTGGTGCTCAAGTCGCCGGGCGAGCTTGGCGCTGATATTGCCGTGGGCAGCACTCAACGGTTTGGGGTGCCGGTCGGGTACGGCGGCCCCCATGCCGGTTTTATGGCGACTTCAAATCAACTGCAGCGATCGCTGCCGGGGCGCTTGGTTGGCGTCTCTATCGACAGCGACGGCAAGCCGGCATACCGATTGGCATTGCAGACCCGCGAGCAGCATATTCGACGCGAAAAGGCGACGTCCAATATCTGTACTGCGCAGGTGTTGCTCGCGGTGATCGCGGCGATGTACGCCTGTTATCATGGCCCCAAAGGGCTACTTAAAATTGCCCGCCGAGTCCACGCGCTGACGGCGCTTTTGGCCGCGGGATTAAAAGCGCAAGGTTTTGATCTACACAACCGACAATTTTTTGATACCTTGACGGTGCGCACCGGCGCCCAGACCGAGGCGATCCAAGGTCGCGCGCTGACCGCCGGTATCAATTTACGCGTTATCGATGCCGAGACTCTCGGGTTGTCGCTGGATGAAACGGTCGGGAGTGACGAAGTCGAGCGGCTTTGGCGGGTGTTCGACGAAGACTCAAGCATCGATATGGCGACCCTTGCCGAGACCACTGATTTGCATCTCAGCGCACAACTTTGCAGAACCGATGAGGTACTAAAACATCCGGTGTTTAGCCTGCATCAGACCGAGACCGATATGCTGCGCTATATGCGACGCCTCAGTGATAGCGACTTGGCGCTCGATCGGACCATGATTCCTCTCGGTTCCTGCACTATGAAGCTCAACGCAACCAGCGAAATGATCCCTATTAGTTGGCCGGAGTTTAGTCAAATCCACCCCTTCGCTCCACTCGACCAAGCGACGGGGTATTTACAGATGATCAAAGAGGTTGAGAATATGCTCATCGCCTGCACCGGTTATGATCGCGTTTCGCTGCAACCGAATGCTGGCTCACAAGGTGAATTTGCCGGTTTGTTGGCGATTCGTGGTTATCATCAGAGCCGTGGTGAGGGGCATCGAAATATCTGTTTGATACCGAGTTCCGCGCACGGTACCAACCCAGCGTCAGCGCAAATGTGCGCTATGCAGGTGGTGGTGGTGCTTTGCGATGAGCAGGGTAACGTTGACCTCGACGATTTGCGCAGCAAGGCCGAACAATATTCACAAAATTTGGCGGCGATCATGGTCACCTATCCATCGACCCATGGGGTCTTTGAATCGCAGATTCGGGATATCGCCGACGTGGTGCACCAAAATGGTGGGCAGGTGTATATCGACGGGGCTAATTTAAACGCCATGGTCGGTGTCTGCGCGCCGGGAGAGTTTGGTGGCGACGTCAGTCATCTCAACTTGCACAAGACGTTTTGTATTCCCCACGGAGGGGGTGGGCCAGGTGTCGGCCCGGTCGCGGTCAAACAGCACTTGGCGCCCTTTTTGCCGGCATCGCCCCTACATGCCGAGGCACAGGGCTATCAGGTGTCGAGCACGGTGTTTGGTTCGGCCTCAATTTTGCCGATCACTTGGGTCTACGTGCGCATGATGGGCGCTATGGGATTGCGACGTGCGACCGAGGCGGCAATCTTGAGCGCCAACTATATCGCCATGCGTTTGGCTGAGCACTATCCGATTTTATACACCGGTCATCGCGGCTTGGTCGCCCATGAATGCATCCTTGACCTTCGCCCAATCAAAGAGTGCACAGGGATAGCCGTTGAGGACATTGCAAAGCGGCTGATAGACTATGGATTTCATGCTCCGACGATGTCATTTCCGGTGGCTGGTACGCTTATGATAGAGCCCACTGAAAGCGAATCGCGGGCCGAATTAGATCGGTTTTGTGACAGTATGATTGCCATTCGAGGCGAGATCGACCGGGTCGCTAGTGGTGAATGGCCCGCTGAAGATAACCCATTGGTCAACGCGCCGCATACAGCCGAGCAGGTGAGTGATCCAAATTGGGCGCGCAGCTATGATCGTTGGGTCGCAGGCTATCCCCTCGAGTCTTTGCGCAAGAACAAATACTGGCCGCCCGTAGGGCGTTTAGATAGCGTCTATGGCGACCGTAACTTGATGTGTTCCTGCCCCAATATGTCTGATTACACGCAGTCAGACTGACGGTTAGTCAGCGCCGCGCATAATTGCGTCGGTTAGCGCCGCGCCGCTTGGACTTTCTGTTAATCTAGTAGGCAATAGGGCTGTCTGGGGACGGGTGTGAATCTATATATCAGTTGCGGTTTTTTGGTTGTCGGGGGAATGCTGCTTTTTCGGTTTTGGGCAACCGCTCTGAGTCGTCATTTATTGGCGTTGGATACTTGGCGACGGGTGTCTGCCGGCCTGTTAATCGCCGCAATATGCCTGATGCTGTATGCGGTGTCCGACCCTTTTTGGTTTGAATACACCGCAGGTCTCGTCTTGTTGGGGGTGGTTTTTACGCTGATGGCCCTTGCCTTGATAATGTTTACCTATGAATCCCACGCGCGCCGTAGTTTGGTGGTTATCATCGATCATTACCGTTGGTTTGGTATTCCGCTGGCATTATTATGCTGGGGTCTTGGATTGTGGTTGTTGGGCTGGTCTTACATCGGCGATGTGGCTGAGCTCGGCGAATGCGCGAGCGACGATCAGCTAAATGTCGTCTGCGGGATCCGCAATGCTGAGGACCTTGTGATCACGCCGGATGAGGCCTTTTTTATCGTCCCAGAATTCGGTGGTATCGGCCCTTTTAATGCGGCGCAGGCACACGCTGCCGGGCGCCTGATGTTGGTCGACATAAAAGCTCAAGCCGCGCAACCGGCGCCGATTCGATACGCTGAAAATACCTGGGGTGATGGCGACTGCCAGCGCACTGACGTTATGCCTCTGTCGCCCCATGGCATCGACTTGATAGAGCGTGGCGACGGCCGCTATCAACTGGCGGTAATCAATCATGCGCCCGGCGAAACGGTTGAAATGTTTGAAGTGGTCGCGGCAGCAGAGGTTTGGCACTTGATCTGGCGAGGCTGTGTTCAAGTGCCCAAGGTCAATTACCTAAATGACATTAGTTTGGCCAGCGATGGTAGCTTTTATGCCTCGCACATGTACCCGCCAGAGTTTTCCACTGTCGAGCTGTTGATGGCCGCGCTTTTTAGCCACGCCACCGGTTACGTTTTGCGGTGGGATACGATTAATGGCTTCGGTCAGGTGCCAGCTACCGACGGGGGCCATCCCAACGGAGTGGTCTACGATGAGAGCCAAAATATACTCTATGTGGCGCACAATTTTGCCGATAGAATCGATGCGGTGGACATGACTCAGGCTGCGGTTGTGGCGAGCGTGACCCTCAACAGCCCAGACAACTTAGTGCTGCGGGACGGTGCATTATGGGCGACTAGTTGGGATCATGAGATTGCCGATATGGCAGTTTGTGAATATAAAGTGCCCTGTGCGCTGCCTTTTTCCGTTCACCAATATATGCCAAAAACGCTGCGGAAGGAGCGCCGTTGGCGCTTTAATCATGCGCCTTTAGGTTTGGTCACCGTGGCGTTTGCATTAGATGGTCGGGTTTGGTTGGGTGGTATTAGAACCGATCGATTGGGTTATTTCGATATTGAACCCTCCAACTAAATAGTTAGTAGAGTTCCCCATGGCGGTGAGAAGCTTTGCATAGCCGGTAGCTGGCATCGATTAATACACCTGCATCCTTCTTGAACGCCGCGCGCAATTA
>DDJS01000027.1:0-1577 GCA_002339165.1 Cellvibrionales bacterium UBA2618
GGTTGGCGAGACAGATTTTATTTACGATCCCAGCGCATATGAAAGCGGCGCACCGATGTCACGTTTTTCTGCGTTGCGCGGCAGTGCAGATATCCTATGGGTGGAGGAAAAGAAATTAAAGCATTGGCCTAAAGGAGAGGGTTTTTGGGTAATATTGAGCCACAAACTTTGCACGGAGGTATTGAAAAATACGTCGGTATTTTCCTCTAATATTCAGGGTACACAGCTTAGGAATCCCGCCACTAAAGAAGACTTAGACTATGTAAAAGAAATGATGTTAAACATGGATCCGCCAGACCATTCTCGATTGCGCCGACATCTTATCGGGGCCTTCACCTCCAAAGCGATACGAGAGTTAGAAGAAAAAATATCGCGACATGCAGAGGCAATTATTGATCAGGTAATCGAATGTTTTCCTGATGGGCGTTGCGATTTTGTGTCGGACATTGCCTCTGACTTACCCCTTAGATGTTTGGCCGATATATTTGGCATGCCAAATGAAGACAGGTATCTAATGTACGACTGGGCCAATAGGGTTGTAGGGTTTCAAGATCCCGATTATGCCAAATCCTCCTTGTTCAATGTTGAATCAGGGTCGACGATGGCTTTTGAAGCGATAAAACACCGGCCAAAACCCGATGAGAATGGGAAAATGCCGGATCCGAGATCTCGCCATGGGATGAATGATCTCTATGCTTACGCACATCTGCTTGCCAAGCATAGGCGAGAAAACCCCTCTGATGACGTGATCTCAATTTTACTCCGTCAATTGGATGATCATGGCCAGCCACTGACGATTGCTGAATTCGAAAATATGTTTTGGCTTTTCATGGTCGCGGGAAATGAAACGTTACGCAACGGAATTCCCGGCGGTATGATTGCTCTTTTAGACCAGCCAGAGTCTTGGGAAAAACTTTATTTATATCCAGAATTAATGCCCAAGGCCGTCGGAGAAATGCTTCGCTGGTGGTCTCCAGTAATGAATTTCAGGAGAACGGCGACCTCTGATATTGATCTTGGTGGACAAAGAATCAGCGCTGGAGACAAAGTTATGGTTTCTTTTATATCTGCCAATCACGATGAGAAAGTTTTTTCCTCAGCTGCTCGATTTGATGTTGAAAGAGCGTCGAATAAGCATTTAAGTTTTGGCTATGGCCCGCATTTTTGTCTGGGAGCTCAACTCGCAGAGGCGCAAATGCGGGCAATGTTTAGTCAGCTTGTAAAACGATTCAGGAGAATCGAAATAGCTGCGCCGCCGACATTTTTGCGATCAAATTTCCAACGCGGGGTTAAGGCATTGCCGATCAAATTTTTTCTTCGATGAGCGTTTTTAGATCACCCGGCTTGCCATGTTTGCGTTTTTAGCGATCATTTTTATTCGATCAGTAATAACATGTTTTAGAGCGTCTATGGATATCGCTGATTGGAGTGATTTATGGTTTGTGTTTGAGACGCGAAATCTATTCAGCATAGCTTGACTTGCGGATTGCTGATGCCTATCATTCGCGGCGTTAAAGGGGCCTTAGCTCAGCTGGGAGAGCGCAACACTGGCAGTGTTGAGGTCAGCGGTTCGATCC
>DDJS01000027.1:1835-10244 GCA_002339165.1 Cellvibrionales bacterium UBA2618
CCTTAGCTCAGCTGGGAGAGCGCAACACTGGCAGTGTTGAGGTCAGCGGTTCGATCCCGCTAGGCTCCACCAATTAAATGACGTCGCGCGGGAGCGCGGAGGATCTGTAGTTTTTAGGCAGGGATGCGCCGTTCGCACCAGGTGGGACATCGGCTGACAACTACTTGCTGTCAAAAAAGCGTTATAAAATCTGAGAGATGCGAGATACTCTGTCCGCGGAGGATCGTGTCCAAAATCGAGTAATTTGACTCCTGACGTCTAGTTGGGGGCGAAGACAACGCCTAGTAGTTTTTGCTCTTGCTCTTGCGCTGTGTCTACTCCCTGCCAGCGCCTCTAAAAGGAAATCACCATGGCACTACCTTCAATTCTCTCTGAGCGGCTTAGATTACCTGTCGTTGCGGCCCCACTGTTTATTATTTCTAACCCCGATCTAGTCATCGCACAGTGTAAAGCCGGCGTGATTGGTTCGTTTCCTGCGTTGAACGCACGACCCGCCGAGGAACTAGATCGCTGGTTGGAAAAGATTACCACCGAATTAGCTGACTACGATGCCGCACACCCAGAGGCTCCATCCGCGCCATTCGCCGTCAATCAAATCGTTCATTCATCCAATGATCGGTTGCAGCACGATGTTGAAATGTGCGTTAAGTGGAAAGTGCCGATTGTGATTACCTCGCTCGGAGCCAAGGAATTTGTCAACGAAGCCGTGCACTCCTACGGTGGAATTGTGCTGCACGATATCATCAATAACAAGTTTGCTAAAAAGGCGATTGCCAAGGGTGCAGACGGCGTTATTGCCGTTGCTGCTGGAGCCGGTGGCCACGCGGGTGCGTTGTCACCTTTTGCGCTGGTGCAAGAGATCCGCGAGTGGTTTGATGGCCCGTTACTATTATCCGGCTCGATTGCTAACGGCGATGCAGTGCTTGCGTCTGAAGCTATGGGTGCAGATCTTGCTTACATAGGATCGGCGTTCATTGCCACCGATGAAGCCAACGCGGTCGAGGCGTACAAGCAATCGGTGGTGGATAATAATGCCGACGATATCGTCTTGAGTAGTTTATTCACCGGCGTGTCGGGAAATTATTTAAAACCATCGATTGAAGCGGCCGGTCTGGATCCGACTAACTTACCCGATGGCGACATCTCAACCATGAGTTTTGGCTCGGGTAGTGATTCGTCATCCAAGGCTTGGAAAGATATTTGGGGATGTGGTCAGGGTATCGGCGCGGTTAAGTCGGTGCAGTCGACTCAGGGATTAGTTGATCGTTTAACGACTGAGTATTTGGCGGCAAAAAAGCGCATAAGCTGATTTCGGCGCCTAGAACCTAGAACCTAGAGGGCACATCACGGCGGGCGAGGATTATTTCCCGCCCCAACTGGCGCCTCGATGACAGTGGCTAAAGTGCCCCTTTGGATACGCCTCAGCCCGGTCAAATGCGTACGCAGCAATTCTGAGTAGGCTGGCGTTCAAACCTCCTATAGGCTGTGTCTGGGGGCGGTTGTGGTCTAAATAGTGCTCAGTAAAATGCTGGTTTCACTATTGGCAATACCATCAATTAATCTTACTTCTCTTAACACAATATCGAATTCAGCCAAGCTTGACGCTTGAATTTCGGCGACTAAATCCCATGCCCCGTTAGTGGTATGCACCTTTTGTAGTTCGGGTAATCCTCGTAATTTACTGATAATTTGAGAGGTTGATTTACCCGTTACTTCGATCAACATGACGGCGCGAATAGCGCCGTCATCGATACTTGCGCTGGCTCTAATGGTAAAGCCAATAATCGCGCCTGTTGCAATCAACCGGTCAAGACGATTTTGCACCGTCCCACGGGATACTTTTAAGGCTTTCGCCAATGCTGAAATCGAAGCTCTCGCATTTGTGCGAAGCAGTGAAATCAGATCTCTATCGATTGAGTCATAACTGACTACGCGATTATTTTTTACCATATCTCTCCATCCACATAGTTGGATTATGGTGATTATGACTCAATATAGTAAATATTGACATTATTACCATACAAATTGATAAAAAATAGTACATATTTTATAGAATATTGCTATATCGCTTGACTCGGTCTGTCTCTAACATGCCTCTATAGAAAGGGCTGATAGGTACGAGTTAATGACACATCTGACTGAATTAGATGCGAGCACAATCCTGCATCCAGCGACGAACGCGGATGATTTTTCTCGCTCCGGATCGAAAATTATAGAGTCCGGTCAAGGCATCTATCTGCGCGACCACCGTGGCAAACAATTAATCGATGCGGTCGCGGGCTTATGGTGCGTTAACGTGGGTTACGGGCGCACTGAATTGGCCGAAGCCATGCACAAGGCGGCGCTAGAGCTCAGTTACTACCATACCTTTTCAGGTATGTCGAACACGCCACAGATAGAGTTAGCTGAACGGTTGTTAGACAAGGTTCCCAACGGGTTATCCAAAGTGTTTTTTGGTAGCGGTGGTTCGGATGGTAACGACAGCCTGCTGAAAATTATTTGGTACATTAATAATATTCGCGACAGACCGCAGAAGAAGAAAATCATCTCGCGCTGGCAAGCGTATCATGGCACCTCGGTGGCGACAGCCAGCCTGACTGGATTGCCGTCCTTTCATACAGCTTTTGATTTGCCGTTGAATAACATTTTGCACACTGAATCGCCAGATTTCTTTCGCTATGGTTTGGAGGGCGAAACCCAGCAGCAGTTTTCTATGCGAAGAGCACGGCAGTTGGAAGAGTTGATTCTGGAGCAAGGCGCAGATACCGTCGCTGCGTTTATCGCCGAACCCGTATTAGGTGCAGGAGGTGTTGTCACGCCGCCTGTAGGTTATTTTGAGGCCATTCAGAGGGTTCTTAAGCGTTACGATATTTTATTTATTGTCGACGAAGTTGTCTGTGGTTATGGACGCTTAGGAAAATGGTTCGGCAGTGAATTATACGACCTCAAACCGGATATGATGACAACCGCTAAAGCGTTAACTAGTGGGTATTTTCCCTATTCAGCCTCCTTTGTCAGCGACGAAATATGGCAGTTAATAAAGCAGGGGTCGGTCAAGTATGGCAACTTTGCGCATGGTTATACCTATGCCGGCCATCCCATTGGCGCGGCTGTTGCTATGGCAAATTTGGACATTATTGAAACAGAAAATCTGGTCGAAAACGCGGCTACTGTGGGTGCATATTTTCATAGCCAGTTAAATCAGCGGTTTGCTAATGATAGCTTTGTAGCCGAGGTGCGAGGTACCGGTATGATCGCTGCGGTACAGTTTGTAAAAGACAAAAACCACGCGTTATTTTTTGACAAACAGGACAAAATTTCCGCCAAAATTGCCTCGCAGTGTTATGAAAATGGACTGATTTCACGCCCATTACCCTCCCTAGATTCGATGGCATTCTCACCCCCACTGATCTGTACTACCAAGGATATTGACAATATCGTCGACCGCTTCGAGCACTCGGTTCGCAGTGTAATGTTCGAGGAATTGTAGATGATGCGTTCATTAACTATTGCTGCCAGCTACGCGAGGTAATTAAGCATGCTTATTGTAAGGCCAATTAGAGACGATGATATTGATGGCTTATTGCGCTTAGCTGAAGCCGCCTATCCGGGTATGACCACGTTGCCACCTGACCGAGACGTACTGGTAAAGAAAATAAAGCAATCGACAGCCAGTTTATCGATGCCGGTGACGGAACCCGGCCGTGAACATTACCTGTTGGTTATGGAAGACACCGATTCTAAATGCTTGGTGGGAACTGCTGGGATTATCGCGCAGTTGGGCGAAGAGGATCAGTTTTACTCATACAAAATCAATAAGGTCACGCATTGTAGTCGAGCGCTGGATAAGAAAGTCACGGTAGAAACCCTGAATTTGTCCAATCACTTCGAGGGGTTCGCTGAGGTAGCAACATTGTTTTTAGACAAGCCCTATCGGAAAAATGGCAATGGCAAATTACTGGCTCGAAGCCGTTATTTATTTATGGCTGAGTTTAGAGAGCGCTTTCCAGAGCAGGTGATGGCAGAGTTACGTGGTTATTTTGACGAGTCGGGTCGTTCACCATTTTGGGATGCTATTGGTCAGCAGTTTTTTGGTATGAGTTTTTCAGAAGCTGATTTATTTGGCGCGGTGCACGGTAATCAGTTTATTGCCGACCTAATGCCCAAGCAACCTATGTACGTCAACTTACTGCCGCAAGAGGCGCGAGACGTCATCGGCAGACCCCATGATCAAGGCAGGCCCGCCTTAGCAATGCTTGAGAAAGAGGGCTTTCATTGGCGCGGGCAGGTCGATATTTTCGATGGTGCTCCCAGTGTTGATGCGTTTATTGATCAGTTGGGCACCATTAAAGCGAGTACCCGCACACAGGTTGCGGCGTCGACCGGTGATTTTGAAAGCCAGCAATACCTCATTTGTGGCGGTGATGCGGCTAACTTTTCGGTCTGCATTAGTCATCTAGATATTTTACAAAATGGCGCTGTTGCCTTGCCGAGCCAAACGTTACAGGCGTTGAACTTACAGATTAATGACCCAGTTAGATACGTGGCGCTGTAATCAAGATTTTTGGTAAATATCGGTTGGTGATGATTCTTTTTAGTGTTTAAAAAACAGGAAGTAAAGCGTGTCGCAGACGGTGGAAATGAATTTTGATGGTGTGATTGGTAGCACCCACAATTATGCCGGCTTATCAGAGGGTAATTTGGCCTCGGCCGACAACGCTAAGCTGGTATCACGTCCGCGTCAGGCTGCCAAAGAGGGATTGGCAAAGATGTTTCGGTTGCATCAATTGGGTTTAAAACAGGGTATTTTAATTCCTCAGGAGCGGCCGCATATCCCAACATTGAGACAATTGGGTTTTGTCGGTAGCGATCATGCGATTGTTGAAAAAGTGTCAAAATCCGAGCCACACCTCTTGGCTATGTGCTACTCGGCTTCGTCGATGTGGGCTGCAAACGCCGCTACTGTTGCGCCGAGCGCTGACACCTCCGACGGCCGAATTCATTTTACTCCAGCAAATCTAAAAAGCATGTTTCATCGATCGATAGAGCCTGATTCGACCAGTAAAATATTAAAAACTATTTTTAATAACCAACAGTACTTTGTGCATCACCCGGCGCTGATTGGTGGCGTCCATTTTGGTGATGAGGGCGCTGCAAACCATAATCGCCTGTGCATGGACTATGGCAAGCAAGGTGTCGAGCTGTTTGTCTACGGTCACAGTGATTTTGGTCAGTCGCGAGTCCCTACTGATTTTCCTGCTAGACAGTCTTTAGAAGCGTCTATGGCGATCGCACGCAAACACGGTTTGGCATTCGATAGGGTGGTGATGGCGCGGCAAAGCGCAGAGGCAATAAACGCCGGCGGATTTCATAATGATGTCGTCAGCGTGAGCAATAAGAATGTACTTTTTATGCATGAGCGTGCCTTTGCCAATAAATCCGATTTATTGCACGATCTGACTAGCGCCTTTGGTGATCAACCTATTTACTTTATACAGGTGCCAGAAAAGTCCGTGTCGCTGGACAATGCGATCAAGTCCTACTTATTTAATTCCCAGTTGGTCAATCTTCCCGGCAGCGAAGACATGACGCTGATATTGCCGATCGAAAGCCAACAAAACAAAACCGTGTACAGCTATTTGCTTGATCTTATTGAACAAGACACGCCAATTAAAAATTTGCAGTTCGTCGATGTACGGCAGAGCATGCGCAATGGTGGCGGTCCTGCTTGCCTGCGTCTGCGAGTGGTGCTAAATGAGCGCGAATTAGCGCAGGTGAACCCCCATTTTGTATTAAATGATAAGTTATTTTCTCGCTTAAATAATTGGGTAGATAAACATTATCGCGATGAGCTGCGGTCGGCAGATTTGGCGGATCCATATTTATTAAACGAAAGTAGGGCTGCGTTGGACGAGTTAACTCAAATCATGGCGATAGGGAGTTTTTATGAGTTCCAGCAGGCGTAAAGCGATGAACGCATACCAACGGCAATTATTCGGGGCGCAGACCTTTCTCGAATATACCCTGGATCATCAGTTGTCAGTTGAAAAAAAACGCTTGCTGATATTCGACAACGTGCTGGTAGAGCTGTGGGATAACGGGGTGCTGTATTTTCATCCGCAGGCGGTATCGTCAGCCGATTCTATTTTATTATCCGTAGGCGTGCACGGCAATGAAACTGCACCGATAGAAATTGTCGATCGCTTAGTGAGCGATATTCTTTCAGGCAAAACATGCCTTAAGCATAATCTACTGGTTGTGATTGCAAATCCACCAGCGATTAGCGCCAGCAGCAGAGAAGTCGACGAAAATATGAACCGTCTTTTTAATAACGAGTTACATAAAAACAATAAGGCGAGCGCTGAGCGCCTTAGAAGCATTGATTTAATGGCCTATTCGACGGATTTTTTCAATCGCCATGCCGAGCATAAATTCCATTACGATTTACACACCGCGATCAGAGACTCCGCTTATGAGGTGTTTGCTATATCGCCAAATATTTCTTCGGCATCGCTTGTAGAACAGCAGTACTCGACATTGGCTCAATGGGGTATTGAGGCAATATTAAGCACGGATAAAAATAATGCCACCTATTCAGCGTTCACAGCACGGTACTGTGGTGCCGTCAGTTTTACTCTAGAGCTTGGCAAGGTAAAGCCTTTTGGAGAAAACGACTTAAACAAGCTGAGCGCAGTAATCACTGGTCTAGATAGGCTCGTCAGTGGGTGCGAGAGGCATGTGACTGAGGTGAAAAAACCGCGGCGCTTTAGGGTAATTGCGGAAGTTTATAAGCGCAGTAAAGACTTTCAACTGTGCTTTGCCCCTGCGACAGCGAACTTTTCCGAATTTGCTCGTGGCGACCTTTTGGCGGTGGACACAGACTACCAATACCGGGTGGCCTGTGATGGTGAACGAATTCTATTCCCGAATGAAAATGTTGCCATAGGGCAGCGAACCCTGGTCATTGTTCGACCTCTGGATAATTAAAAAGCGAGTAATCCATGCATAAAACGAAAGTCTCTATCATTGGTGGGTCCGGTTATCTTGCCGCTGAGTTACTGCGAAATTTGTTGGGTCGTGACGATGTGGAAATATTGCGCGTCTCGAGCAAAGACCATATTGGTAAGTCTATCGGTGAGGTGAATCGAGCGTTTTGGGGACGCAGCGATATTGTCCTTAAAGATATTTCACCGAAAGAGTGCGCTGCGGGTGCAGATATTGTGTTTTTGGCAATGCCCCACGTCATTACCGCGCGCGTTGCCATGGAATTATTTGATCTCGATGTGAGAATCATTGACCTATCCGGCGACTTCCGCCTTAAAGAACTGGCTGATTACAGGCGCTACTACGCTGATCAACATCCATGCGCGGAACGTTTAGGTTCGTTTGTTTATGGCATGCCAGAGTTGTTCGCCGACAAAATTAGAGAGGCTAAGTATGTTGCCAATCCCGGCTGTTTTGCGACCTGCATAGCGACTGCATTGCTGCCCTTTGCGGACGCCGGCTATATGCAGCAAGCGGCGGTAAGAATCGTCGCCTTGACCGGCTCAAGTGGCTCAGGTGTGCATCCCCAGGTAGGAAATCATCACACTGTGCGTACTAATAATTTAAAAGCTTACAAAGTTTTTGACCATCAGCACACACCAGAAATACTGCAAACCTTAGGCTCGGCAGGCGCGGGTGAGGTTAAGCTCGACTTTGTTCCTGTATCGGCACCGATTGCCCGTGGAATGATGTCAATCTCTCAGTTGGATATGCCGGTTGGTCTGGGTGAGGATGAATTGCGCGCCATCTATGCAAGCTATTACCGCGAATTTCCACTCATTTCGGTATTGCCGAAGGGTATTGCCCCAGAGGTCGTGGCGGTAAAAAATTCTGCCCGTATAGAAATAGGTATAGATATCAGTGCGACACACCGCGATGGCAAACAAACGTTGTGCGTCACCAGCGTATTGGATAATTTAATAAAGGGTGGCGCAGGCCAAGCTATGCAGAACTTTAACCTAATGACAGGTAAGGCAAATAATTATCAGTTGGATCATTTAGGTATGTGGCCGTGATCGATCCACACAATGATTGCGCTGATGACAAACCCCTCGCGGTAATAAAGGTCGGCGGTGATATATTGCTCGATGATCGCCAGTGTATTGGAATCACGAAAAATATTTTGCGACTGATTGAGAATAACTGGCGCGTGGTGGTGGTGCATGGCGGTGGCCCCCAAGTCTCTGAAATGCAGGCTCGTGTGGGCATACAGCCTCGTAAAGTCGCTGGGCGACGTATCACTAGCGAAGCAGACCTGGTGTTGGTAAAACAAGTCTTATGCGGCCAAGTCAACGTTGATTTAGTCTCTGTATTGCAAGCCCAAGGGGTCAACGCCTTTGGCTGTCATGGCGCATCGGGCAAACT
>DDJS01000149.1:0-256 GCA_002339165.1 Cellvibrionales bacterium UBA2618
TTCTTGAGAGACCGGCACGTAGCATTGTTCTACCTTCAAACCCCTATCTTTTTCAGAGGCGTTGTTAACACTTTTGGCCAAATGTGAACTGCCTGTACCTGCTGTAAGAGTCGTATTGCCATCACCGTCCGTTATTTTGATACATTTCAACATAGACGCTGCCCGAACAACACGACCTCCCTCGATATCCCACGATGGAACGATCATATCGTCGTTTATCACTAGTTTGATTTCCTAGTTCGTTGCACACTTAAAA
>DDJS01000149.1:637-11996 GCA_002339165.1 Cellvibrionales bacterium UBA2618
AAAGCCGTTATGATTAGTGTAAGAGCCACTGTTTGAATCCTTAATAAACTGAATGTACCTCTAGTACTGTTTTTCCTGATTGCTAGATTCATGTCTTCCATGCATATTTTTAATGCGCCGTATATCAAATATGCATGATCCGCTGATTGAAGGGTTATACCTAGATGACTGACCATCATGATGACTTAAAAAAAGTATGCGACGTGTGACTAGTTAAAGATTTGAATCTATCTTTTAAGAAACATCAATGAAAGATTATCAGAGACATTGTGACATTTGGAAAGCTAAGAACAGCTAGGTAGCGCTAATCTTAAAAGTTTCTCCTTTGGGTTTTTAAGAATTTCTTTAAATTATTCTTTAAAGTTCTTTCTTTGGTTTCCCTTTTGTCTATTACGGGAAACAGGTTCAGGAAAATAAAGACCGAGCTGGAGAGGTTATGCTGGGGACTTGGCAAGCTCATTTGGGCGGTGTGAGAGCAAAGGTGAAAGTGGATTGCCGTGATCGCTAGCATCACCCGTACCTGCTTAGAATCAAGACTAGAACAAGGTGAGAAGTTATTGAGGTGAAATATCACTTTTCGGAGGAAAAAACGCGGCCACATAACTATGAAATGGCTCTGCGTACGCTATGTGGTAATCCTTCCAAAATCTTGCATATCCAATTTTAGTTTGAATTTCATTTCGGTAGTAGGCATCTGAACCCAGCCATAATTGAGGGGGTATAGAGTTGTCTAAGTGCTGGTAATATAAATACTCCCAGCCATTGATTTCCATTAGAGCGTATTGGTTGCAACGCGCTAACACTGCGGACGAAAGGTCATCGTCACCAGTTTGACATCGGACAACCAGAGCACTTAACTCAGCATTTTGGATCATCATGGCTCCTGGCCCCTGTGCCAGCGTTAAAGCATTATAATGCGCCTGACTACGCAGTAATCGGTTACTGTCTGAAACCTGCATTGCAAGATAAACTAAGGAGATAATAATCGCGATACCACCGATAAACTCCCCAATGTGGGCTAAGCCTTGAAGGGAAATTTTGTAGTTTCGCATTAGGGTTCCAATTCTTAGTTGTTTAAGTCGAAATCATATATTACAGGTCAAAGCATAACTGAATAGCCCATACAGTCAAATCAGGTAAGGTGTTTTTGGGGCTCACAGCACAAAAGGTTTCTGTAACTGCAGATGAGCCTTAAAGTCACTATTAGGCGATCAGCACTTCTCAATTTCGGAATATAAATTAGATAGCCTATCAAACTCAGGGTTGCTGGTATCAGTCTTTTTCAGGCGTTCTTGTAACTTGGTATATTCAGTCCTTAGATAGTTAACACTAGAGCCGCTGTTAGAACGTGATTCTACTTTTTTACCGACAAGCGCACCCGCTAACTGACCTGCGGCTTGGCGCATGCGAGCTTCGTTAGATGGTCGTTGTCTAGCAATGGATTATAAGGGCTGTTAATGGCGATCCAGTGATTACTGAAGAGCCTCCTTTACTCTGGGAGACTCAAGAACGCTCAGACTCTCAATAATTCTCAAAGCGGCCTAAAGATACTCAAAAATACTCAAGAACCCCAAAACCTCAATTTGCTCTCTCATGTATCACCCAAGGTACCTATAGCAATAACAAGACACACTGTCCCACTCCTCCCCGGGTTGATTTTGGGTGTGCTGAGGTAACAATTTGTAACGTAGATATTCGTAAGAAATCAGAATAATTTGTAGTGCATATGGAGTGCAGAGATCTGGAGGGGGCGATATAGAAATGTTAACTTATTGATTTATATGGTAGCTACGGGTGGACTTGAACCACCGACCCCAGCATTATGAATGCTGTGCTCTAACCAGCTGAGCTACGTAGCCACGGACAACATTGATCTCTTTATTTGCATCAAAATACCGGCGCGAAGTGTGGCGATCATCGCGCTGTTTGTCAAGTTTGAACTAGCGTTAAAGGCGCTCCATCGCGCGCCTTTGCCAGCTTTTAAACGTTGAATCTGAAATGAATGATGTCGCCGTCCTTGACGATGTAGTCCTTACCTTCTAACCGCCACTTGCCGGCGTCTTTGGCACCCTGCTCACCGTTGCCGGCGATAAAATCGTCGTAACCGACGGTCTCGGCGCGAATAAAGCCCTTTTCAAAATCGGTGTGGATCTTACCCGCCGCGTTTGGCGCGGTGTAGCCGATGGGAATGGTCCACGCGCGCACCTCTTTGACACCAGCGGTAAAATAGGTGTGCAACCCAAGCAGCGAGTAACCGGCGCGTATGACGCGGTTCAGTCCGGGCTCTTGCATGCCCATTTCCTCGAGAAATTCGGCCTTTTCGCTATCTTCAAGTTCGGCGATCTCTGCTTCGAGTTTGTTGCAGATCGGCACCACCAATGCTTCTTCGGCTTCGGCAATCGCCACTACAGTGTCTAAGTAGGGGTTGTCGATGAACCCTTCTTCGTCGACGTTGGCGATGTACATGGTCGGTTTGAGGGTCAATAAACTCAGCGGTTTCAAGCGTTCTAATTGGTCTTCGTCGAGCCCCATCGCGCGCACCGGCAGTGCCTCATTGAGGTGCGGCAACAGCGTTTCTAATAGCGCCGCCAACGCTATCGACTCGGCATCTCGCCCTTTGGCGCCCTTGTTGGCTCGGTGGAGCGCCTTTTCGACGCTCTCGAGATCCGCCAGTGCGAGTTCGGTATTGATTACGTCAATATCGTCCTTGGGGCTGATCTGGCCCTCTACGTGGATCACGTTTTCATCGTCAAAACACCGCACCACGTGGGCTATGGCGTCGGTCTCGCGAATATTGGCCAAAAATTGATTTCCCAGTCCCTCGCCCTTGGAGGCTCCGGCGACCAACCCAGCAATGTCGACAAACTCCATGCTGGTGGGCACCAATCGTTCGGGTTTGACAATCGCCGCGATGCGATCTTGGCGCGGGTCGGGTATCGGCACTACGCCGGTATTTGGCTCGATGGTGCAAAATGGAAAGTTTTCAGCGCCGATACCGGCTTTGGTAAGGGCGTTAAAGAGAGTCGATTTGCCGACGTTGGGCAGGCCAACGATACCGCAGTTAAAGCCCATATCAGGGTCCTTTAGAGTGGTTTTTATTGCCGCGATCAAGGCTCTCTTGATCGTCGGTTTGGGGTTCGCTGTGCAATCCGGTCATGGCTTTTTCCCAGTTCCCAGCGATTGCGTACGGCAGCCATTGCAGCGCCCGATCGATGCTGTCTTCGATCTTATCCGACTCGTCTTTTGGTGCTTTCTTGAGTACAAAATCGGTGACCATTTTAGCGTCGCCTGGGTGCCCTATGCCGATTCTAAGCCGTGCAAAATCTCGGTTATTGCCGAGTTTTTGAATGCTGTCGCGCAATCCATTGTGGCCGCCATGACCGCCCCCTCGTTTCAACCGCGCGGTGCCCGGCGGTAAATCCAGTTCGTCGTGGGCAATCAAAATCTCGCTGGACTCAATCTGATAATAGCTCGCTAACGCAGCGATCGCCCGCCCACTGAGATTCATAAAGGTCGTAGGTATCAGCAGCCGCAGATCGTGACCCCCGAGGGTGACGCGACTAGTGGCGCCAAAAAACTTACTCTCTAGCTTTAACGTGCCGTGCAGGGTACCTGCGAGGGCGGTAACAAACTCAGCGCCAGCATTGTGCCGGGTACCACTATAAGCTGGCCCAGGGTTCCCCAGGCCAGCTATAAGTTTGATCGGCGAGTTCATTGTCGCAGCCTACGTAGCGGGCTGGTGTGCTAGCTTTCGTCGGCTTCGCCGTCGCTATCACCTTGGGCATCACCGTCGGCGTCCGCTTCAGAACCGCCGCTCTTGGCCTTGTTGACCGCGGCTACTAGCAGATCGTGGTCGCTACCATGACTGAGTGCGACACTCTCTACACCTTTTGGCAGATTGATGTCAGAAATGTGCAAGGTTGAACCCAGTGCCAGTTCCGCTAAGTCCACCTCAATGTACTCTGGCAAATCCTTTGGCAAGCACTGAACTTCCAGCTCACTCATAGTGTGCGAGATGATACCGCCTTCCTTTTTCACGCCGACACAGCTGTCTTCGTTGATAAAGTGCAGGGGCACACGAATCGTCAAAGCTGTGGTTTTGTTAATGCGCAAAAAGTCCAAGTGCAATATGGCTGTCTTAGCCGGGTGCCGCTGAACATCCTTGAGCACCACATCTTGGCTTTTACCGTCGACGTCGAGACTAATGATGTGTGAATAAAAAGCCTCGTTTTCAAGCGCTTTAAGAACGTCTTTGTGGATCAGCGTAATCGATTGAGGATCTTTTTTACCACCATAGACGATGGAAGGTATTTCTCCGGCCAGACGCCTCAGGCGGCGGCTCGCACCTTTCCCTGAAACCTCACGACCCTTCGCGTGTAATGTAAAATCAGTAGACATTGTCAGTCTCCTAAGTTGTGCCACTACAGACCGCGACCAGAGCTGCAGTGGGTTTTTGACATACCTCGTTATGAGGCGGTTGGTATCGCGCCGGGTTAAAGGAACATGGCGCTGATAGATTCTTCGTTGCTAATGCGTCTTACTGTTTCCGCCAACAGTGGGCCGAGCGGTAAGACGCGGATCATTGGACACTTTTGCGCGTCTGGGCTGAGCGGAATGCTGTTGGTAACGACCAATTCATCGAGCTTGGACTTGTTCAGGTTGTCTACCGCCTTGCCACTCAGTACGGCATGGGTTGCGTAGGCAACCACTTTTGCGGCACCATTATTTTTTAGCGCCTCTGCGGCCTTGCCGAGGGTGCCAGCGGTATCGACGATGTCGTCGACCAGCACGCAGGTGCGATCTTTGACTTCACCGATTAAATTCATTACCTCAGATTGGTTGGCCGACGGTCGACGTTTGTCGATGATGGCAAGGTCGCATCCGAGTTGCTTAGCCAGCGCTCGGGCGCGCACCACGCCGCCGATGTCGGGAGAAACAATCTGCAGGTTGGGATAATTGCGTCGCTCTATATCGCCTAGCAAGACCGGCGCACCGTAGACATTATCTACCGTGCAGTTAAAAAAGCCCTGTATTTGCTCAGCGTGTAAATCCACCGTCAGTACCCGATCGACGCCGACGTTCGACAGCATGTCGGCGACCACTTTGGCGCTGATCGGTACGCGTACCGAGCGCACCCGTCGGTCCTGCCGAGCGTAGCCAAAATAGGGTACCACTGCGGTAATACGGCCCGCCGAAGCACGCCTGAGCGCGTCGATCATCAAAACCAATTCCATCAGATTGCGATTGCTGGGTGAGCAGGTTGGCTGCACCACAAACACATCGTGGCCGCGCACGTTGTCGCGTATCTCGATGTTGATCTCACCATCGGAAAACAGCGCTACCGCCGCGTTACCGACGGCTACACCGAGCGCACGAGCAATCTCATCAGCGAGAGCGGGATTGGCGTTCCCCGAGAATACCATCAATCTGGACACGGCTAGTTTCCTGTTTTGCATAGTGACTAGTGCTACTAACTAATGGTCATTGTGTATGGCTGGGGCGGGAGGAGTCGAACCTCCGAATGACGGGATCAAAACCCGTTGCCTTAACCACTTGGCGACGCCCCAATAAACTGTTGTTTCAACTGATGGAAGAGAGGGGAGCGATTCACGCCCCGTGCAACAAACGCCGACCATTCGGGTGGCACCTGCTGAAGAACTTTTTCCGCACAATTACGGCTGTCAAAGCAACAAAATACGCTCGCTCCGGTTCCACTCATTTGTGGTGTAGCGTGGCGCTTTAGCCATTCCACTACATCCCTCACCTCGGTATAGAGTTCTTCAACCAGCGCTTGGCAATCGTTTTCAAACGCCATGTACGATGCTATCCGCTCTTCATCAAGGGCGCACATTTTGATCGGTGGCGAGTTCCTTGTCAATTCAGGATGTGAAAATATTTCAGCGGTTGAAATTTGCACGGGTGGCGTCACCACTAAATACCATTGGGTTGGTAGTGTAATCGGGCGCAGGCGCTCGCCAATTCCTTCGCCTAAAGCGCTGTTGCCGTGCACAAATGCCGGAATATCTGCGCCTAGGTCAGCGCCTATCGCTGCGAGTTGTATGCTACTGAGTTGGCAATTCCATAGTGCGTTAAGCCCGACCAAGGTGGTTGCGGCATCGCTACTGCCGCCGCCGAGGCCCGCCCCCATCGGTAAACGTTTGTCGATATCGATGCTGCAACCCTGTTTGACGCCGGTAGCCTGGCGTAGTCGTTGCGCAGCGCGTAGCGCCAAATTGTCTTCTGGAGGGATATCCAGCCGATCGGCGGCCAGTGTAATTTGGTCATCATCGCGGCGTTGTAGGATGATGACATCACCGCTGTCGAGCAGTTGAAACAGCGTCTGCAATTGGTGATAGCCGTCGTCGCGTCGCCCGATAATACGTAAAAACAAATTCAATTTAGCCGGTGCACTTAGGGTCAGGGTGTCCAGCATAGCGACCATTAGGGTGCGTCCGGTGAGCGCCAGTGGGCTATGACCAGCTTGAACTGGAGCGCGGTGTTTTCGCCGCGAATTTTAGTCGGCAGGTAGCCTAACGCCGTTTGCTTGTAGCGCGAAAAAGACAAGGTCCAGCCGCGCTGTATAAATGTTGTGGCTTGGCCGAGTGAATTGGTTGCCAAACCCATAATGGGTTGATTGTCCGGCATAGGAATCCCTCGCAGCCACCAGTGCCAGGCCTCTACGGGCAATGCCACGCCGGTGGCCTGGAGTAACAGTGCGCCTGGGGGTTGCAGCAGCGTCTTGCCGTCGTGCTGCATTTGCGCTATGTCTGCGTTGCCCTCGATCAGCGCGCGGCCAAACCCCAGTGGGCCAGACAGCGCAATCCGGTATTCGCCGCCGCGTTGAATCCAGTCGAGACGCGCCGATACGTTTTTTTTGGGCGACCTAATTCCCAGTTTGGCGATCGCTCGCCACTGGTCGAGGTGTGCAATCAGTCGCCGGTGTTGTTGCCAAGCATCGGCATTGTATTCGCTGGGCGGCGGTTGGGTGGCGCAGCCTGCTAGCAACAGCAGTGCCAGCGCGAACCGCCTCACTTGGGTAGTTCCCCCTCGCTTGTCGATGCGCCTAATCGACGCATCGTGGTGACTATGTTGTCGTGATCGGGCGTTTTGCGCAGACCCCGATGCCATGTCTCAAAAGCCAGCTTTCGGTTACCCATCACCCATTGTATTTCGCCGAGGTGAGCGGCAATCTCCGGGTCGGGCATCATTTCCATGGCCCGCATCAGATAGCCGAGCGCTTTATCGGTCTCGCCGAGTTTGTATAACACCCACCCCATACTGTCGATAATGGCAGCGCTATTGGGCTGCAGTGCATAGGCTCGTTGGATGAGGTCGTAGGCTTCATCGAGGCGTTGGGTATGCAACAGCATGGTATATCCAAGCGCGTTCATGGCCGCGGCGTTGCTGGCATCGAGGCTAATGATGCTGCGCAAATCCAGCTCGGCGCCAGCAAAGTCGCCCTGTTGTTCGGCGATCATTGCTCTAGCGTAGAGCAGGTTTTGATCTTCCGGGCGTTGTTCGACACCCCTACTGAGTACCTGCAACGCCTGCTCAGGCAGATCTTGGCTGATCAGTAAATTAGCCTCTAGCTCATACAACCGGCCGATCTGATTGGGCGCGGTAGCGCGGGTTTCGCGCAGGTAATTTTGCGCTGCAGCGAGGTTGTCGTCGTCCATCAAAAGCACGATGGTGCGCGATGCTGCGGCCAGAAAGTTGCTGCCGTCGACAACTTGCCGGTAGTAGTCGACGGCGGCAGTCCAATCGCTATTGCTTTCAGCGATGCCGCCGAGGTGATAGAGCGCGTCATCGCTAAACCGAGAATCGCGGCTCAAGATTAAAAATAACTGGCGTGCGGGCTCGAGCATTTTGCTGTCGAGGTATAAAAGCGCCAATAAATAGTTGATTTCAGGGCTGTAGGGATTGGCTAGACGGAGCATTTCGAATTGTTCGACCGCTTTGGAGCGGTTGCTGAGCGTCAATAAGCGGGCATATTGCAAGCGAAGTTTGTAGCTATTGGGGTAGTTTTCAAGCGCGCTTGCCAGCGCACTAATCGCTTCCTCTGAGCGGTCTTGCTGGTTGTATATTTGCGCCAGTAGTAAGCTACCGCGTTGATCGTTTGGCGCGAGTTGCAGGTACACGAGTGCGGCGCTTTCAGCCTGCTCAAGGCGACCACCCTCGCGCAGTAACATGGCGATTGCGAGGTGCCGAATAAGCTGCTCGTCAGTACTGAGTTCAAGCCTGTTGTAAGCTGCGATAAGCTCATCAATTTGCGCTTCTTTACGTCCTTCGGCAATGGTTGTCACTGCCAAAAGAATCGCGTCATCGCGCTCATTTTTTGCCACCCAAAAGGCGTGAGGTAAGGCTTCGATGGCGTTGCCCAAAAGCGCATAGGCTTGCAGCATAGCGCGGTGAGCATCGCCATTTTTTGGCTCGATTTCAAGCCATAGCGAAGCCATCTGCAGCGCCATATCGGGGTCCTGAACATGCCGCGCAATACCAAAGGCCATCTCCGTCACTCGCGCATCGCGGGTACTTCGCGCCTCAGACGCGTAACCTGGCATGGCAATTTGGTACTGCTGACGAGTTAGGGCAACGTCGGCCACCAAAAGGCTATACAGCGTCTCTGCGCTAAACGGCACCACGGTTGGCGGCAATACTTTTTCGTCAGTATTAATCAGTTCAGGAGCAATAGTGTCGCTCGGTTGGTCGCTGACTATGGGCATCGGAGCGCTGGTGCAGCCCGTATATAACAGGCAGCTAAGCAGACCGATGGCGAGTGGTTGAGGCATAAGTTTCATTATCCCATTTTCGCGGATATTGACGGGGAAGACAATCATTCAGCAAAATCTTCGGTCGCCGACCTGCTATCGAATGCTCAAATCGCTGTAAAATTGCTGTTTGTTAAGAAAAATTGCCTCCCAAATGCAGCGCTGCACGGTATACTTGGCACCTGCTTGAGCGCGGTCGGGGTAGGAATGTGAATCAGTCCACGGCGAGCGTTGAGCTTTAAAAGAGGATCGGCGAAATCTTAGTATTTGGCATCAATCACAAATCGGCATCGATCGATTTTCGCGAGCATGTCGCCTTCGCCCCTGAAGTGGTCGTGGAATCACTCCGTGCTGCTGTGCGGCAGATCCCCCTCGAGGAGGCGGCTCTGTTATCGACTTGTAACCGCACCGAAATCTATGCCTCCGGCGACGTGAGCGATGAACAGCTACTCGAGTGGTTGGCGGCCAACCGGCAATTGCCATTAGAGACCTTGCAGGGATGCTACTACTGTCATCGCGATTTAAAAGCGCTACGCCACTTGATGCAAGTCGCCAGCGGGCTGGACTCGCTGGTGCTTGGTGAGCCGCAAATTTTTGGTCAAATAAAGTCGGCTTATGCGGTCGGCCGTGAGGCCGGAACTGTATCATCACAACTCAACCAGGCGTTTCAGCATGCATTTACCGCGGCCAAACGGGTTCGTTCTGAAACTGCTATTGGCCAGAATCCTGTCTCGGTAGCCTACGCCTCGGTGAGTTTGGCGGAGCAAATTTTTTCTGAATTGCAGTCGGTCCACGCGCTGTTGATCGGCGCTGGCGAAACCATTGAACTGGTTGCGAGGCATCTAAAAGAAAAAAATATTGGCCACATCACGGTGGCCAACCGAACCTTGAGCCGCGCGCAAAATGTGATTGGCGATTTTGCTTCGCAGGCGATTCTGCTGTCAGAAATTCCCGAACATCTGCACCGCGCCGATATTGTGATTTCATCAACCGCCAGTCAATTGCCGATTCTTGGCAAGGGTGCGGTTGAATCGGCGCTAAAACAACGTCGGCATAAACCGATGTTTATGGTCGATATTGCAGTGCCAAGGGATATTGAACCCCAGGTGGAAGAGCTGGCTGATGTCTATCTCTACACCGTGGATGATCTCAAGGATGTAGTGCAGGATAATTTGCGCGCCCGGCAGTCGGCGGCGGATACCGCAAATGGAATCATCGATCAGGAGATTGCCAGCTGGTCGCGACAGCAGCGGGCGCTGACCGCGGTCGATACCATCCGCGCATTCCGAATGAGCGTCGAAGGCATGCGCGACGCCGAAGTCGAAAAAGCCCTGACAGCGCTCAAGCGCGGACAAGATTCGGAACAGGTCATTAATACACTGGCGCGCAATTTGACCAATAAATTGATGCATAAACCGACGGCGCGCCTCAAGCGAGCCGGCGAGGAGGGCAGGGATGACACCATCCATGCCACCCACGATCTATTTGGTCTCAGTAAAGCCAAGTGAATATGTTTGTTTGGCAGCGGCTGCAGGCTGCGACCCTAGACCCCACGCACAGAGTAGTGAAATCATGAAAGCTTCTATATTGGCTAAGTTGGATATTCTGGCCGAGCGCTTTGAAGAATTATCGGCGTTGTTGAGCGATGCCGAAATAATCGCCGATCAAAATCAATTCCGTGAATTGTCCAAAGAATATGCCGAATTGGAGCCACTGGTGGCTAGTTATCGCCGCTATCAGGCCGTGACCGACGATATTGAGGCTGCTAGCTTGTTGTTCAAGGACGCCGATCCAGAGATGCGCGAGATGGCGCAGGAAGAAGCGCGTAGCGGTGAAGTGTCGCGTCACGCCCTCGAGTTAGAGCTGCAGAAATTGTTGTTGCCGAAGGATCCCAATGACCATAAAAATGTCTTTTTAGAAATCCGCGCCGGCACGGGTGGCGATGAGGCAGCGATTTTTTCTGGGGATCTGTTTCGCATGTACAGCAAATATGCCGAGAGGCAGCGCTGGCAGATCGAGATTATCAGCGCCAACGGCGGCGACCATGGTGGTTACAAGGAAGTGATTGCGCGGATTAGTGGTCAGGGGGTGTACTCGAAATTAAAATTTGAATCTGGCGCGCACCGCGTGCAGCGCGTGCCGGATACGGAATCTCAGGGGCGCGTGCATACCTCGGCCTGCACCGTTGCGATTCTTGCCGAGCCGGATGAGCAAGATGCTATCGAAATTAACAAGGGCGATCTGCGGGTCGACACGTTTCGCGCATCGGGGTCGGGCGGTCAGCACGTCAACAAAACCGATTCGGCCATTCGTCTTACCCACCTGCCGTCTGGATTTGTCGTCGAGTGTCAGGATGAGCGATCGCAACATAAAAACCGAGCTAAGGCGATGGCGGTGTTGCAGGCGCGATTGACTTCAGCGCAAGATGAGGCGCAGGCGCAACAGCAGGCCGATCAACGGCGTAGTCTGGTCGGCAGTGGTGACCGCTCAGAACGTATTCGCACCTATAATTTTCCTCAGGGTCGGGTGACCGATCACCGCATCAATCTAACGCTGTATAAATTGGCAGAGATTGTCGAGGGCGCAATGGA
>DDJS01000118.1 GCA_002339165.1 Cellvibrionales bacterium UBA2618
CGCGCTGCCGCATGAAGACTCGCATAGATCCTTAAAAAAAGGATCGCACGAAGAGCTACATACAGCGGCCGATAATGCGCTGCAAATCACGCGGATAGCCCGAATAGCCCGGATAGAGAGTGCGGTGAACACCACGCGGGTAGTTTTTAAGGCGCTAAGCGACGGGCAAATTGACGATTACTTGCATCGCGACCAGCCTTATGACTGCGCCGGCAGCTTTAAATCTGAATGTCTTGGCATCAGCCTGTGCGCCGCGATATACAGCGATGACCCCTCTTCGCTGGTCGGCCTGCCATTGATCACAACCGGCGAATTACTCGCTAAAATAGGCTATAATTCAAATTAAATAATTTTCTTAAAGTACTTATTTATATGAATTTTTATGTCAGAAAATCGGCTGACGCAAGCGAGAGGCGCAGCGGCCAACAACCGCACTCTCGGGTGCGCGCCATAGTCCACGGCAATACTTGTAACGCCCGCATTGGTCGCCATGTTCAGGTCGTGGAGGGTATCGCCGACCATCAGCGTGTGCGACGGCGCAAACGCCAGCTCCTCGAGTAACTCTAGCAACATCAGCGGATCCGGCTTAGAGCGGGTTTCGTCCGCGCAGCGGCTGGCCACAAATAGATCCCCCATCTGTAGCTCTTGCATCGCCCGACGCAACCCTTTGCGGCTCTTGCCGGTGGCCACTGCGAGCTGGAAGCCCACGTCGCGCAATTCCTCTAATGAACTCCTGACGCCGTCAAACAGCTGACATGGCTCGTCCTTATCGCGCTTAAATACGGTCGAATAACGCACGGATAAAGCCTTGTTAGCGGCCTCGCTAAGCTGCGGAAACAACCGCTGCACCGCCTCGGTTAAGCCGAGACCGACGATTTCGCGCACCGCGTCCACCGTCGGGATTGGCAGATCCTGCTCGCCGGCCGCGGTGCGCATCGACTGGGCAATATAAGCGACCGAATCCACCAGCGTGCCGTCCCAATCAAAGACCAACAACCCGATATGTTTGTCGGCGTCGTTCATAATGCCTTTAATACGCGCTCGAGCGCTACTGGCAACGGCGCCTCGACATCGACCCAATCACCCGACAGCGGGTGCTCGAATCGCAACTGGCTGGCGTGCAAAAACAAGCGCCGTAAACCCCGCGAGTGCAGCTCTTGGTTATAGCCTTGATCGCCGTATTTAACATCGCCAGCAACTGGGTTGCCGGCGAACTGGCAGTGAACCCTGATCTGGTGGGTTCGGCCAGTTTCTAGCTTGATCTTTAATAAGGTGCTGTCTTTGAACCGCTGGGCGACGTCAAAGTGGGTCACCGAGGGCTTGCCGCGCACATCGACGCGCACGATGCGCTCACCAGAAGACAGCTGATTCTTGAGCAGCGGCGCATTCACCGTTTGCTTGCCGCGCGGCCAACTGTGCGCCACCAGCGCGAGGTAGGTCTTGCCAATACGATTACGGATCAATGACTGTTGCAAGGCGAGTAACACAGTACGTTTTTTGGCCAGCATTAAACAGCCGGATGTATCCCGATCGAGCCGATGTACCAGCTCTAAAAAGCGCTCGTCTGGGCGCTCGGCCCGCAGCGCTTCAATCACCCCATGGGAGATGCCACTGCCGCCATGCACCGCCAATCCGGACGGTTTGTCGATGATCAGCAAGCCCTCGTCTTCAAACACTATGTGATCGTTGAGATAGCGCCTAAGCTCAACGCTGGGCGCGCCGGCGTCTTTGGGTTCGGCAACGCGAATAGGTGCGATACGCAGAATGTCACCGTCCGCTATGCGGCTGTCGGCGCGCGCACGACCTTTATTGATGCGTATTTCGCCCTTGCGCACCAATCGGTAGATGCGCGATTTGGGGACGCCCTTTAAGTGCTTTATCAAAAAATTATCGAGTCGTTGACCGGCCTGTTCTGGGCCGACGGTAAAAAAGGATACTTGACTAAAATCGATCTCTGTCACGCTTGTTCGCCCACTGCAAAGAGCGCGCATTGTAACGCCGGACAACACCGCCGCTCAATAAAAGCCGCGTTTAAATTGCCGCGATGCAGAGTTTTTGTTATGGTTGCGGTCGTGTTCCTGATACAGCGTCACACGATGGCGCATTCAGTAGAGCCAAAGCCCTATTTAAATCATGGGCAAAAACACAAGAGAGTTGGCACAATTAAGAGCAGGCTCTCCAAACTAGCTGACTGGGATCAGCAGATATAGTTTAGGTAAAGACATTTTTGGTGGCTCAGAGTCGCTGGCTTGACAGTTCGGCTGATGTTAGAAAATCAGCGACAAACGCCGATAGATGGCGGTAAGCGCGACGCAGAGACCAAACAACCGTAGTATTAATATTTTGGGTGCTCCCACAGCGTGGTCGTGCGCTCAAAGTATAATGTTGATGCACCATCCGTAGCGCCATCTGTGCGTTAACAGCGTGTTTCAAACGGCTGCAAATTGTCTCACCCTACCTATGCTCGAAGCCAGTCATCACATGGAGCAAAGGTGAATTATGAAAAGAATGTTAATTAACGCGTCGCACACTGAAGAGGTGCGCGTGGCCATGGTAGATGGTCAACGGCTGTACGATCTAGACATCGAAAACCGTACCAGAGAACAAAAAAAATCAAACATTTACAAAGGTAAAATTACTCGAGTTGAACCCAGTTTAGAAGCAGCATTTGTCGACTTTGGCGCTGAACGCCACGGTTTTTTGCCGCTAAAAGAAATCTCTAAAGAATATTTCAAAAAGAACAAATCCTCCGAAGGCGGACGGGTGCGCATTCAAGATGCTATCCGCGAGGGTCAAGAGGTAATGGTTCAGGTTGAGAAAGAAGAGCGCGGGTCCAAGGGAGCCGCTCTGACAACCTTTATCAGTTTGGCTGGGCGCTACTTGGTATTGATGCCCAACAATCCTCGCGCTGGTGGCATTTCACGGCGCATTGAGGGCGATGAGCGATCAGAGTTACGTGAGGCCATGCGCGGTATGGAAATACCCGAAAGCATGGGTGCTATCGTCCGCACTGCGGGCATTGGTAGAGCCACAGAAGAACTCCAATGGGACCTCGATTACCTGCTACAACTTTGGAACACCATCAGTGACGAAGCCGGACAAAAGAGCGCACCGCACTTTTTGTTCCAAGAGAGCAACGTCATCGTTCGCGCTATCCGCGATTATCTGCGTCAAGACGTCGGCGAACTGGTAATCGACAGCGCCGAAGCGCATGCTTTGGCAGCGGCGTTTATCACCACGGTGATGCCCGATTTCACCAGCAAGGTAAAGTTCTACCAAGACGAAATACCACTGTTTAATCGCTACCAGATCGAAAACCAAATTGACACGGCGTTTTGTCGCGAGGTCAGCCTACCCTCGGGAGGTTCGATCGTTATCGACATTACCGAGGCGTTGGTCTCGATCGATATTAACTCGGCGCGTGCTACCAAGGGCGGTGATATCGAAGAAACCGCGTTTAATACAAACAAAGAAGCCGCCGAAGAGATTGCCCGGCAATTGCGCTTGCGCGATGTTGGCGGTCTTATCGTAATTGACTTTATCGACATGCTGAACAGCAGACATCAAAAAGAAGTCGAGAACAAAATGCGCGATGCGCTGGTGGTCGATCGTGCGCGCGTTCAAGTCGGGCGAATCTCGCGCTTTGGACTTCTCGAAATGTCCAGACAGCGTTTGCGTCCATCCCTAGAGGAGACCATGTCAAAAGTTTGCCCACGCTGTAATGGCCAGGGAACGATTCGTGGCACTCGATCGCTGGCACTGTCGATCCTGCGATTGGTAGAGGAAGAAGCGCAAAAAGAGTACAGCCGTGAAATTCGCGCCATAGTGCCGATTTCAGTGGCGACGTTCTTGCTCAACGAAAAGCGTCGGGAGATATCCGATATCGAAACGCGCAACGGTATTCAATTAGTTGTATTGCCGAACGTCGAGATGGAAACGCCGCAGTTTGAAGTGGTGCGCCTTCGCCATCAAGACGAGGATACCTCGGACTTCAGCTACAAGCTGGCCGACAAGCTCGTCAGCGATAAAACAGAATTAACCCGCGAGGAAAACAAGGGCCCGCAGGACATGCCGGAGCCTGCGGTCAAAACGATTGTGCCGCCAACCCGCGCGCCCGGTCCGATTGAAGCGGAAGTTAAACCCGCACCCGTCGAAGGCAAAAAGCCTGGCCTGCTGAGCCGATTATTTGGTGGTCTATTCAAAAAAGAAGAGCCAGAAGTTGTCGAAGAAGCGCCCAAACCACGGCGCAGTCGCGGTGGCCGTAACTCGAATAATCGTGGCCGCGATGGACAAAATCGTGGGCGACAGCGCAATCGTCGTAACGACAGTAACGACAGTAACGACAACCGAGAAACGGTAGAGGGTAAGGAC
>DDJS01000134.1:0-2231 GCA_002339165.1 Cellvibrionales bacterium UBA2618
GTTTGCACAAACCGATCGTTTTGCAATTGGTTGAGCAGCCGATGAATGCTCGGTTTGGGGATTTCCAAAAGGCATGCTAAATCTGCTGGCGATACCGGTCTATCGGCCTTCGAGACCGCTTCGATAATGCACATCGCGCGGGTCACTGCTGAACCCGTTTCTCTAGAGGGTGTGGCCATCGCGTCAACTCGGCATGGAAAACAGCACGCCTTCGCGGACGCCCGCAGACGGCCAACGCTGGGTGATGGTCTTGCGCTTGGTGTAAAACCTCACAGAATCTGGGCCATAGGCGTGTAAATCACCAAACAGCGAGCGCTTCCAACCACCAAAACTGTGGTACGCGACAGGTACCGGCAGGGGAATATTAATGCCCACCATTCCGACCTGGATGTGATCGGAGAAGTAACGCGCAGCCTCGCCATCTCGGGTAAAGATGCAGGTACCATTGCCGTATTCGTGCGCGTCGATTAGATCCATAGCAGCTTGCATAGTGTCGACTCTCATGACTTGCAGTACTGGGCCAAAAATCTCCGCGTTGTAACTGTCCATGTCGGGCGTCACTCGATCGATCAAGGTGCCGCCGATATAAAAGCCGTGCTCGTGACCTGCGACCTTCGGGTAGCGTCCATCGACCACAATCTCGGCACCCTGTTGTTCTGCATGGTCAATGTGCTCGATGATTTTTTGTTGATGCTGCCGCGTGATGACCGGGCCAAAATCATTCTCGGGGTCGCTGTAGGGGCCAACTTTCAGGCCACTCATAGCGGCCTTCATTTTGCCGATCAACGCATCGCCAGCGGCATCGCCGACCGCGACCGCGACCGACAGTGCCATGCAGCGCTCGCCGGAGGAGCCGAAAGCAGCACCGAGCAATTGATTAACAGTGTTGTCCATGTCCGCATCTGGCATCACGATAGCGTGGTTTTTAGCGCCACCGAGCGCCTGACAGCGCTTGCCATTGGCGCTGGCAGTGGCATAGATATATTCGGCAATGGGCGTCGAGCCAACAAAGCTAACTGCCTTGATGCGATCATCACCGAGGAGCGTGTCAACCGCTTCTCGATCGCCATTCACCACATTTATCACCCCGTCGGGAAGGCCCGCCTGCTGCAGCAGTGAAGCAATATAAAGCGTTGAACTCGGATCGCGTTCGGAGGGTTTGAGAATAAAACAGTTGCCACAGACGATCGCCATCGGGTACATCCATAGTGGCACCATAGCGGGGAAGTTAAATGGCGTGATACCGGCGACGACGCCGAGCGGTTGGAACTCGCTCCACGAGTCGATATCGGGAGCGACGTTTTTGCTGTGTTCGCCCTTGAGTAATTCTGGTGCGCAGCAGGCGTATTCGACGTTTTCAATACCCCGCTGTAATTCTCCAGCGGCGTCATGGGCGATTTTTCCATGCTCTTCACCGATCAGTTGGCAGATTTTATCGGCGTGTTGCTCTAGCAGATCTTTGAATTTGAACATCACTCGCGCGCGCTTGATCGCCGGTGTGTTGCGCCATGCCGGAAAGGCCGCAGTGGCCGCCGCGATGGCCTCTTCGACGGTGGCCTTGGACGCCAGCACTACCTGTTTATCCACCTCGCCTGTCGAGGGGTTGAAAACGTCCTGGGCGCGTTCACCGTTTAGCGTTACCGCGCCATTAATTAAATGTCCTACTCGTTTCATTGTGCTCTCCTCTGCGGTGCGGGTGTTACCAAAGTTGTTTGTAAATTTCGATGATGTCATCGGCGCTGGGCACGCGTGGATTATTTGCCGGTGATCCCGACGCTAATGCCTGATCTGCCTTGATGCTGAGATTGTCAAAAAATTGGCTGCGAGAAATACCGAACTCTGCTGGCGTCGGCACCTCTAGTTCGCGGTTGATCGCGTAGAGTTCGGCCATCAACCGTTGGTTGGCGCTGGCGTCGCTGTCGCTCACTTGTGCGATGCCCATGGCTCTCGCGGCATCGGCGTATCGGTGCTCGGCTGCCGGTATTGAATACTCGGTTACCGCCGGTAGTAACATCGCGTTTGAGAGGCCATGGGGAACATGATAGAAAGCGCCGATCGGACGACTCATACCGTGCACCAGCGCGACTGACGCGTTTGAAAAGGCGACGCCGGCAAGAGTCGATCCTAGCATCATTGCCTCGCGAGCCTCGCGGTCTTGGCTATTGTTAAACACCCGACGTAAATTAGGTGCCAGTAATTTCATCGCGGCCACCGCTTGGATGTCGCTAAAG
>DDJS01000134.1:2621-13040 GCA_002339165.1 Cellvibrionales bacterium UBA2618
GTGGTGCGCGCGGGCACGCTCAGCGTCAGCTCATAGTCGACTAGGGCGACGGTTGGCATAAAGCCAATGCCCACGCAGAGCATTTTTTCGTCGTTAGTATCGTCGGTGATTACGGTCACGCGCGTCGCTTCAGAACCGGTACCTGCGGTGGTTGGAATGGCGATAATCGGCAAGCCCGGTTCGGTGACCAGTCGGGGGAATTTGTAATCGCGCATCTGGCCGCCATATTTGCCAAGAATACTGATCGCCTTGGCGCTATCGATAGGGCTGCCGCCACCGAGTCCGATAATGACGTCGTACTGGCCATTTTTAACCAGCTCTACGCCCGCCTCTATCGAGCGGGTGGTCGGTTCTGGAACGGTGTCATCGAACACATCCGAATCAATGTTCATGGCCCTCAAGTCATCTTGAACGCGCTCTACATAACCCAGTTGCAGCATAATTTTATCGGTCACGATGAGTGGCCGCTGACAGTTCATGTCTTTGACCATCGAGCCAATTTTACGACTCGCACCGGCGCCTATTTCGAGAATTCGCGGCAGAATTATTTGTGTCGACATGCTCGCTCCAACGGATAGTTGACTGTGGCTTGTGCCGCCTTTTGGGATACGCGGCGTGATTTTATAGCATCTGGCAATGGTAATGATGTAGCAGAAAAAAATCCACTATAACGATACATATTGTATTGTTTTTTTAAATAAAATAACTATAAAAAAAGTCGTGCCTGAGGCCAATTTTTAATTGATGGCGGCCCTAAAAATCCCGAATTACTATGCCGCTATATCGACAATGAAAGATCTTAAGGGGCACCCGAAATGCAGCTTCACTCCCAACTTCCACTGGCCGGAGTTCGCGTCGTCGACTTAGGACAACAGATCGCTGGCCCCGCTGTGGCGATGGTACTGGCGGATCTCGGTGCGACGGTGATTCATATCGACCCACCCACGGGACCGCAGTGGCAGCATCCGGCTAACGCAATTTTAAATCGCAATAAAAGTTGCTTGAATCTCGACTTAAAAACCACTCAGGGCTTGGCACAGGCAAAAGCCCTGATCGACAGTGCGGACATAGTGATCGAATCTTTTCGTCCGGGTTGCATGGCTAAACTGGGTTTAGACTTCCGTCAGCTGTGCGCTGCGAACCCCAGATTGATCGCGCTATCGATGCCGGGTTTCGCTAGCAATGACCAACTGCGCAGCGAGTGGAAGGCGACTGAAGCGGTGGTTGCTTCGACTGCCGGCGCGTTTACCGATATGGGCTTTAACCGCATATTGATGGGTCTCAATCCATGCTTCTCGCCGCTCCCACTGGGTTCTGCCTACGCCACTTGCCTAGCGGCCGGTTCATTGGCTCTGGCGCTGTTCGGACGCGAAAGAAGTACCCGCGGCGACTACATAGAAGTACCGGTGATCGCCGCCATGATGGAGGGGCTGTCTTACAACTCTTATGTGGTCGATGATTTACCAGAACGTTATAAAACCATGCGTGAATTGGAGATCGAGCGGCGGCGAGCGCAGCAGATTCCTATGGATATCAGTTACGCTGATTTGCAGGAGTACCTCGATCCCTTTTACCGCACCTATGAGTGCGCTGAAGGCAGCAAGTTTTATTGCGTCTGCCCGTCTCATCGTACCCATGCCAAGCGCTGTTTAGAGGTTTTGGGCCTATATGAAGAATTGCTGGCCGAGGGATTGCCTGAGATTACCGATCTATATGCACCGGTGAGTCAATGGGACGGCGAGACCTCGATAGGGGTCTATCCACTACCGAAAAAATGGGCTGATATTTTGGCCGAAAAAATGAAATTGGTATTTATCACTAAGACTGCCGATGAATGGGGCACGATTTTTGGTGAGGCACAAATTCCCGGAGCCCCGCATCAGACGACTCGGCAGTGGCTCAACAGTGAGCATTGCAATACGGCAGGTCTGACCGTCGATGTCCTCGACTCGGAATATGGCCTGATGAAACAACCCGGCCCGATCGTTTGGTTGGAGGAATCCGCGCATCTGATGGCCGCGCCGATGGCGCGTCGTTACGTGACTTATGATCAGGCGCTCGAACAATTGCGCAGCCTTGCAACCGCAGATCAGTCTGCGTCGCAATCCTGTCCCGAAACTCGTCAAACAACGTCTGAACCGACCCGCCAGGGTTGGTTGCAAGGGGTACGCATTCTCGATCTGACTAACGTTATAGCCGGGCCGCACTCGACTGCCTTTTTGGCGCGCTTTGGCGCGGAGGTGATTAAGCTCGAGCCGGTAACGCCCAGTTACGACCCGCTCATCGGGACACTGTTTGCTTTTCAGTCCGATATGGGCAAGCGCAGTGGACTGTTAGATATCAATAACGCCGAAGGCCGCGAGGCGTTTGAACGTTTGGTACGCAGCGTCGATGTGTTGGTCATTAATGCTGCCGAACGGCAGATGCTGCCGCTCGGAATGGATCGTGACAGCCTGGCTGCGATCAATCCTGAATTGATTTTCTGTCGGCTCGACTGCTTTGGTGGGCCACGACCGGGGCCGAAGAGCGATTACATTGGTTACGACGATATCATCCAGGCCAACAGTGGGATTATGTCGCGATTTGGTGGAGTAGAAACGCCCGAAGAGCACGCGCATCTGGGTACATTAGACGTCAACTGTGGCTTCGCTGCGGGTTTGATTATCGCGGTGGCCCTTTACCAGCGCGAAAAGACCGGTGTGCCTTCGCGGGCGCGTACCTCGCTGTCTGCGGTAACCAACTTGGCGCAATTGCCATTTTGTTTCGACTATACCGATCTGGCGGATTTCAACGAGCCGAGTGGACGCAGCGCGATGGGTAACCATGCGTTGTCGCATTTTTACCAAACCTGGGACGATTGGTTGTTTATTGATGCCAGCACCGCCGATCTTGAGACCATGGAGCGCCGTATACCTGGACTGCAGGGGATTACTGTTACGTCAGATATTCAGACCTTTTTGACGGTGGCGTTTCAGCAGGCGTCTACTGCCGAGTGGATGGCGCGCTTTGTGGCGGCCGATATCGCCGCGGCTCAACCTCTGTCGATCGAGACGTTGCGCGAGCGCTATGGACGCCCAGCCGATGGGCAGGTCGGTATAGACCGCGGCAGTTTTGCCTTCTCTGTACACGCAGATCACCCCAGCGGACATTGTTTAACGCAGGTTGATCACTACGCAATCAGGCCCATGCGCAGTGTCATTGTGGCCATCACGCCGACCGAGCGGCACGGCCACTCGACCCGCCAAATTCTTGCCTCGATCGATTATTCCGAGACGCAAATTGACTCGATGCTGGCGCGCAATATTGCTTCGTTGGGGTGGAGTTTAGAGCACTTACCATCCGATCACGGCAACCATGCGCAACCCGTCGACCGACCGGTTAAGATTGCGTTGCAGGTGCATCCATCAAAGCTTGATCAAGCGCCAATCTACGAGCGCGATTTTTAATCGCGCCGGCAAGGCACGGAAGGCGTTATCTACAGGTCAAAAGCGTGATTCGATAGTCGAGGCTTAAATAGTGGGCATCTCGGTGATCGAAAACGCTTGATTACCCAACCAAGGCGCGATGCCTATAAGTTGCGGTACGATCTCGTCACGGTAGAGCGTGCGGCAAACCTCTGCGCTGACCCGCGGCAATTCGCCGAGTTCATCGGGACGGCTGAGCAGCGTTAGATAGCGAGCATGGTTGCCGGTTGCGAGTTGCATGACGCGAATATTTTCCAGTAATTCCGGATAGCGCACGATGCACAGTCCGGTGACAATCGACCAACCGTGGCCGGACTGCACAAAGCGCAGCAGCGTCTGAGTGCTGTCCAGTTCGTAGTCGCTGTGTAGAGTAATGTCCATGCGCCTAGCGATTAAGTCGGTGAGTGCGCCGAGGCGCGATTGACGATTGTACTGAACAAACGGCAGGGTGTTGGCCAGCGTCTGGATGTCGACCGACCCATCAAGGCTGAATTTTTCCGGGACGATGATCACGAAGGGATCGCGCAGCAATGGGAAGCGTTGCAACTGCGGATGTTGATCGAGTGAATCGCCGGTGATCAAAATATCGAGATCGCGATTCAGCAGCGCTTGCGTTAGGGGCGAGACCAAGCCGGTGCGCAGCGCCAGTTTGGAAGTAAAGGGTTTCAACTGTTGCATAAACTGCACCCCGGCAACATCGCAAAACGAATCCACCATACCGACGTTTAGTGGAATCAAACCGCCCTTAGAGGCCAAGCGAACCTCGGCCAGCATGCGCTGAGTGTCGATGATGACCTGATGGGCATAGTCTTTTAGTACTTGGCCACTGGGCGTGAGTTTGATCGGACGCGACCGGGTGATCACCAGTTGGGTATCGGTTTGAATCTCTAGTTGTTTGATGGTTTGCGAGACCGCAGATTGGGTTATTCCGAGTTGCTCCGCCGCTTGCGTTAAGGTCTGTGACGTAGCGACTGCGGCAAATATCTTCAGCGCGCTAATCTCAATGTTTTTATTATTTTTCATGCTGCGAGTATAAGCGAATTATTCATCTTTGCCGCGATTTTGGCGCTAGCGATTGTCTATCAGAGCCTGCAGACCGACTGGGGAACCAAGGTGTTCTGCCATCGCATCCAGTAAACTGTCCCAAAGGTACTCTACCGAACTACTATCGCTAAAGATGGCGTAGTTAGTTAGGTTGCCGATGTCCGAACGCAAGATGATGGCGTTGATTTTCGCCAGCGACGTCTGGGCTATCCGACCATTCTCAAAGTGTTGCGGTCGCAGGTCGACGGCACACACCTTGGCCAGCGTGTCTGGTGCATGAGATCCACAGAGCGCCAGCCAACTGTGGCTGTCGGCGCGCGGCAGCGGGTAAACGCGCTCTGGACGATCGGCTGCGGCGAGGCGATCGATCAGCGGAGAATGTCCGCTGTAATCGCCGATCATCAGCAGTTCGCTGGACGACAGGCGCGCGACCAGTGTGCCGTCTGGTTGTTTGCTTGCCCAGTTCGGTTGCTGCGGGAAGTGGACACCACATTGTTCTGCCCAGGCCAGCGCGCCCGCGCCTTTAAAGCCGACGCGGGGTAGGGTGGATAGATCGGCAAGCCCAAGGTTTTGCGCTTGTGTGGTCTCATCGCTGCCATAATGGTGCACCGCTATGGTCTCGCCAAAGCTGTGAAATTCTGCGTTGAGTTGGCTGTGGCGTCGATAGAGTGAACTGCGACGCGACGTCTGCGTTGGCGAGATGGATGGATCCATGGCTAGAGTTCCTGTCGTCGGTTATCGGCATCGTAGAACGGCAGGTCGACGACCGTGGCGACCACTAAAACGCCGCCACTCGCCTTGATGGTGAAATTGTCGCCGGCTTCGGCGCGGTTTGGCGGCACATAGGCGAGGCCAACGGGCTTCCCAAGGGTCGGCGAATAGTTCACCGAAGTCACCCGCCCAGTCATTTTATCGCCCTCTAAAACTAGATGACTCTCCAGCGGGATCGGCGCCAGCGGGTCGTCGATCACAAAGCCCACCAGGCAGCGTTTGAGTGGCAGCTTGCCGAGTTCTTGGAGGGTCCGGCCACCGACAAAAAACGGCTTCATTTTGGACACTGCCCAACCCATTTGCACTTCGGCGGGGTTTGACATCGCGTCGGTGTCTTGGCCGATAATAATATGCCCCTTTTCCAATCGCAGCATCCGCTGTGCCTCGACGCCAAAGGGTGCCATCGCGCAATCCTTGCCAGCGCTGATCAGCGCATCCCAGAGCGCTTCTCCGGCATGCTGGGGCACGTGCACTTCATAGCCGAGTTCACCGACAAATCCGACCCGTATGACCCGCGCGGGAATGCCGGCGATGGTGCCCTCGCGAACGCCCATATAGGGAAACGCCGCGGCGCTGAGATCGATGTCTGTGCAAAGTTTGGCGAGCACTTTGCGCGCGTTCGGCCCGGCAATATTGACGCCTGCATAGGCCGACGTGACGTTGGCTATATCGACATCCAACCGCCACTGGGCATTCCATTTCAGCATGCTTTGATAGACGCGGTCTGCACCGCCGGTGGTTGCGGTCAGATAGAAGTGTTGCTCGCCAAAGCGGCAGGCGACGCCATCGTCGATGACTACACCGGCCTCGTTGGTCAGCAACGCATAACGGGCTCTACCGACTGGCTGTTTGAGGAAGCCGAAGGTGTAAAAGCGGTTTAAAAACTCACCGGCATCGATGCCGCGAACTTCGATACCGCCGAGGGTTGATACGTCGATGATGCCGACATTGTTACGCACGTTGTTGACTTCGCGTTGAATACAGTCTTCTCGCGCCGTTACATCGCCATAATACGCCGGTCGATACCAGGCACCGGCTTGCAGCATTTGAGCGCCGCTTTCGAGGTGTCGATAGTGCATGTTACTGCGCCTTGCTGGATAAAAACTGCGTCCAGCGCTGAGCGCTAGATGTTCCGCCGAGAAGGGCGGGCGTGCCGTAGTTACCCCGGTTTGTGCAACTGTTCTCTGGGTGGCGTCGGCCACTAGCCGGGCGGTTGCGAGTGCCGAATGACGCCCTTGCGAGGGCCCCATACCACAGGTCGAATAGCGCTTTACCAATTGTATATGTTGGTACCCGTCGCGAGTCGCGTTGACGATATCGGCAATCTGTAAATCTTCATCGAAGTCGACAAACTCGCAGCCCTTGGGGTGGGCAAAAATCGGCCAAGGATGATTTGGGCTCTGGGTCTGCTGGTTTACCACCGCGCTCGGTACTTTGCGTCGATCGACGTCGACGGGTTGGGTGGCGATGATTGCGGCCCGCTCAGCGTCGCTTATAACGTCTTCGAGGTCCCAATAACCGTTAACTGAGCCCGCGGTATAACAGTTTTCGGGGCAGTCACTCAGGGTGAACATGGCGCTGTCGTCGTCGTAGCTTAGACGTCCGCCGGCTTGGCAAATTAGTTGATAGGTGGGGGTGTAACCGACCGACATGCAAAGCGTATCGCAGTTGATGGTTTGGGACTCAGTCGCGCAGCGCCCTCGGCCGATAATCTTGCGCACATCGACCGAGCTCAGGTGCAAGCGACTAGCGTTGCGTTTGGCGGCATAGACTGCGTGGCCAATCTTGACCGCTATGTCTAAGCTACTGACATGCTTGGCGACCGCATCATAGACCGGCGCGTCTCGCAAGTCGACGATGGCTTTGACGTCGACGCCGGCATCGATCAGATCCAGTGCGACGGCATATCCGTCGTTGTTGCCGGTTAGTACCACCGCCGATTGCCCCGGCCGCACCGCGTAGAGCTTGATAAGCCGTTGGGCAGCGCTGCCGAGCATCACGCCGGGCAGATCGTTATTATGAAAAATGGCCGGCTGTTCGATGGCACCGACGCAGAGGATGGTTTTTTTGGCACGCACCTTGTAGAGGCGTTTGCGACAAATAATCGGCAGCCAATTGTCGCTGAACCAGCCGTTGCAGGTAGCCTCGCTCATGGCGACAATCTTCGGATTAGCTTCCACCCGGGCCACCAGCGCATCTCGGACATGGCCCGATTGGGTGCCTTCAGCGTCACTGCGTGCGTAGTTTAGCGAGCCGCCGAGGCGGACGTTTTCGTCGACTAGCAGTACCGATGCACCGCTATCCGCCGCGGCCAGTGCAGCAGACAGACCGGCGGGTCCGCCGCCGACAATGGCTACGTCATAAAATTGATACTGTTTGTCATGATACTCTGCTTGATAGCTCTGATCGATTCGGCCCAAGCCGGCTCTTTGTCGAAAAAATGGCGCCCACTTTTGCCACATACCTCGCGGTTTAAAAAACGCTTTGTAATAAAACGCTACCGGCAAAAATCGCGATACTAATCCTAGTACAGCGTTTCGATCGCGGGTGAGGCTACCGCTGTAATTCTGACCCATGACCTTGAGTCCGGGGCTTATATCGATGCGATCCGCCAGTGCGTTAGGGTCCGAGGGCAACTGAACCATGCTGTTGGCATCTTGGCCGGCCATGGTCAGCACGCCGCGCGGGCGGTGATATTTAAACGAGCGACTGAGCAACCATTGGTTATTGGCCGCTAAAGCGCTGGCAACGGTGTCGCCGGCATAGCCGCTGAAGGTTTTTTCCTCAAAGCTAAATTCCACCGTCTGGTTACGATCGATCAGCGTGCCAAACGGGCTGGGTAGCCTATTGTCGACGGTCATTTGCGCGTCTCGGGGGTCGTGACGGCGGAAAAATCTATGCGCTGATTGTAAAGTTGATCACAGTCAAAGGTTCTCAATACCTCGTCGGTCAGGGTGTTGCGTTCGGCCAAAAACCAATAAGAGCTTGCATTGTGGCACCACCACTCGGTTACCACGCCGGCGGTATTGTGGTGAAAAAAAACGTGCTCGGCCCATTCCCGCGCTGAGGCATCGGCATGATCTGGGGTTGGATGGTACTCGCCACCATAGGTGAATTCAGACATATTACGAGGACCATTTAACGGGCAGGTTAGAATTTTCATGCGCGGCTCCCCTAGTGACTGGCTGCGGTTGCGCCGGCCTCGTTGATTTGTTCAAAGCGATAAAAGCGCTCGAGAGCAAAGGGCGCGATAATATCCGGAACCTTTTGGGTGGCGACCAATTCTGCCATGCTGACACCGCAGATGGGTGTGGCCTTAAAGCCCCAGGTGCCCCAACCGGCGTCTAGATAATAGTTTTCCACCGGCGAAAGCCCCATGATCGGACTGTAGTCGGGTGTCATATCTGTAGTCCCCGCCCACTGGCGAAGTAATCGCGCCTGAGCTAAAAATGGGAATAGTTCCAGCGCGGCGGCGCTCAATGACTCGCGCTGTTCGAGGGTTGCGCGGGTGTTGTACAACGGAGAGGGGTCGGAGCCACCGCCAATCACAAACTCCCCGCGCGAGGTCTGGTGCACGTAGACGTGCACGTGGGGTGAACTGACGTGCGGTGTTAACAGTGGTTTGTAGGGTTGAGTGACCATTGCTTGAAGAGGATAGGAGTGAATCGGTAGTTTAATACCGGCCATATTAGCGACCACCGAACTGGCGCCGGCTACCGCTTGAACCACCGCACCACACCCGACGCGGCCACGGTTTGTAAGTACCGCGGTAACCCGCCCAGCGGTGATTTCGACGTCCTGCACCTCGGTGAGTTGGTGGAGTTCTACGCCGCGTTGGCAAGCGCCCCTAGCATAGCCCCAAACCACAGCGTCGTGCCGCGCCGTAGCGCCATCGGCGTGCCACAAGCCCGCCATTATGGGGAAGCGGGATTCTTCAGACATTCTCAGGTTTGGCACCAGTTCGGCGATCTGCTGGCGATCGACCAATTCCGAGCGCACGCCCATATGCTGGTTAACCTCGGCGCGCCAGCGAAAGCTACGAACTGCCGCATCGCTGTGAGCGAGCGTCAGTTGCCCGCGATTCTCAAGCATGACGTTGTAGTCAAATTCATTGCTTAGGTTTTGCCACAACTTGACCGACTCACGGTAAAACCTAACGCCCTCTTCGGTGAGGTAGTTGGATCGAATTACCGCCGTGTTGCGCGCCGTATTGCCGCCGCCGAGATAGCTTTTTTCGAGCACGGCGACGTTGGTGATGCCATGGTATTTGGCTAGGTGATAGGCAATGCCTGTGCCGTGCCCCCCGGCACCAATAATCACTACATCGTAGTGCTTTTTGAGATCGGCTGCGGGGTTGAAGTGCTGTTGGGCTGGGTACTCGCTACTCAACCCGTATTTCAGTAATCCAAATGGCATATTATTTCCACGCTGACACAGCGAGTTAACCTCCGTGAAAAACCACGGTCTTGTTGCCGTCGAGAAAGACCCGGCGTTCAATGTGGTAGGTGATGGCTTTGGCCAGCGCGATAGATTCATTGTCGCGGCCAACTCTGACCAAATGCTCGGGCTTGTAGTTATGATCTACGCGGGTCAACATTTGTTCGATGATAGGCCCCTCATCTAGGTCGGAGGTGACATAGTGTGCGGTCGCACCAATGACTTTGACGCCGCGATCAAAGGCTTGATGATAGGGTTTGGCGCCTTTGAATCCGGGTAAAAACGAATGGTGAATGTTGATGCACTTACCCGACAACTGCTCGGTAAGATCGTTCGACAGAATTTGCATGTAGCGCGCTAAAACCACCAACTCGGTGGCGGTCTCACCGACGATCTCCATCAGTCGTTGCTCTTGCCTCGGCTTGGTGTCGCGAGTGACTGGCAGATGGATGAACCGCAATCCCTCGCGCTCTACCATGGGCCGGAGGTCGGTATGATTTGAGACGACTGCGGTGATCTGCATATTGAATTCGCCTTTGCGAAGGCGGTATAGAATGTCGTCGAGGCAGTGGTCGTACTTTGAAACCATAATAAGCGTTTTTACCGGCACCTTGGGGTCGTGAATTTGCCACTGCATAGCAAATTCTGCGGCGACCGATTCAAACGCTCGACGAATTTCGTTAATTTCAGGTGACCCTTGCTG
>DDJS01000089.1:0-1165 GCA_002339165.1 Cellvibrionales bacterium UBA2618
ATTCTCATTGAGATAAGACTATCTATCGTGTACAGCAACCCTGTGACATACCGTACATACCTACTGTGCATCAATAATTCGGTATTCATTAAGTTACTGATTATAATCAATAAATTACTATAATGAGATGCAATCTACAGATTAAAAGTGTTTATAAGTTAACAGCCCGCATGAGTTAAGAATACTCACTACACAAGAGAAGGCGCTGCCGAGGAGACCGCGCGACTTAACAGCGGGCGCTGCGCAAGCACTGGTGTTTATTGCGATTCGCTTCACCTAGACCAATGGAGTCCCTCGCACCCAGACGCTCAACACAATTGTACTGCTCAAAAACGAGCGCCGCTGCATAGCGTGCTTCGATATTTCCCCCGCGCTGATCACTCAACAGAGGAGTGTACGGATGTCAAACCTTAACCATAAAACTGGCTCTGCGCGCGCAAAACTGCGCTTTTGGGGTTGGGGCTATGCCGATGAACAGCTTGGTGACGATGAGCTGCAAATGATCGATCTGATGCTCGAGGAGTTAATGCCGGGTGGATCGGTGGAGGTGGACGAACCGCAACTCGACGATTTTAAATTGCCGCCACCGCGGGTGGAGGTGCCACAGCATTCTTGGGTTTTTACCTCGATATCCAAGTACGACAGATTGGTGCATAGCTTCGGAAAATCTTACGCTGATTTGGTTGGGATGTTACTGCGTCGCGTGGATAATCCGCCCGATTGGGTCTGCTTTCCTCGCGACGAGAGCGATGTCGAACGGACTCTAGCGCATGCGACAGAGAACAATATAGCAGTGATACCATTTGGTGGTGGCACCAGTGTTTGCGGTGCGGTGGAGCCTGCGGTAGGAAATAGCTATCGCGCGACTATTAGCCTCGATTTAGAGCATTTTAATCGCGTTTTAGAGATCGATCAGACGAGCCGAGCGGCGCGCGTGCAAGCGGGTATCTTGGGTCCCGTTTTAGAAGCCGCTTTGCGCCCGCATGGGCTGACGTTGAGACATTTTCCTCAGAGCTTTAAATTTTCTACCTTGGGCGGTTGGATTGCGACCCGTGCTGGCGGGCATTTCGCGACCCTGTACACCCACGTTGATGATTTTTTCGAGTCGACGCGGATGATTACCCCCCGTGGAATCATCCAGACGCGACGATTGCCGGGTTCGGGT
>DDJS01000089.1:1481-2399 GCA_002339165.1 Cellvibrionales bacterium UBA2618
CGGGTTCGGGTGCGGGTCCCTCGCAGGATCGTATGGTACTGGGATCAGAGGGTATACTTGGTGTGATCACCGAGGCATGGGTCAAACTGCAGCAGGTGCCGCGATGGCGAGCATCGACCAGTCTACGCTACGCGAATTTTAGCCATGCGGCAGATGCCGTGCGGCGAATTTCGCAAGCCGGTCTATACCCTAGTAACTGCCGCCTTTTGGACCAGACTGAAGCGCACTGGAGCGGGCTGGATGGTCGGCGGGGTGCGCTGCTGATGATTGGTTTTGAGTCTGCGGATCATCCGCAGACGGCGAGTATGGACAGGGCATTGGCGGTGTTGCAATCGAATGCTGCCGAGTCGGCCGATATCGTCTACAGCGATATCCAGCAGGACGCGCCATCGGTTGCCTTACTATCAAAATCGACTGGTTGCCTGCGGCCTTATTGTCGATACCTTTGAAACCGCCATGACCTGGGATCGCTGGGAGGTTATGTATCGCGGGGTGGTGTCGGGCATGCAGACAGCAATGGTTGAAATTAGTGGGCAACCAGGACGGGTTTCGTGCCGTTTTACCCATGTTTACCCAGATGGGCCGGCGCTGTATTTTAGTTTTTTTGCAATTGGCAGCCGGCGAGGGGATCTGCAAGCGGCGTTGCAAATGTGGCGTGAGTTAAAATCGCATGCCAATCAACTGGTGATCTCGCTGGGTGGCACGATTACCCATCACCACGCGGTTGGGCGCGATCATCGCAGTGGTTACCATGCGCAGTCCCCTGATCTGTATCGCGGTATGTTGGCGGCGGCTAAAGTCGAAGTCGATCCCCAAGGTGTTCGCAATCCGGGTGTGTTGATCGATCCAGTCGGCCGAAATATCGGGCCATCGGGTGTGCTTGGCGACCCTTAGGTTGATTAACTGATTGAGAGCATG
>DDJS01000089.1:2724-22800 GCA_002339165.1 Cellvibrionales bacterium UBA2618
TGATTGAGAGCATGATGCGGTACATTGACCTAAGCAGCTAAGCGAGTCTTAAATAACGGCTGCATCCACCGCACATTCTAGACGTCGTAGTTTAGGTGATTGCAGTGCGCCGGGGCAGTTGCATAAGGGTTTCTACGGCCAAGTCACCACGAAGTCATCGACCTCAACAGGGGTCATTTTACGATCCCAACTGGGCGGTGTACCAAGGTATAAATAGCCGATGATATCCTCGTGTTCGTCAATGCCTAATCCGGCTTTGACAATATCTGAATAGGCATAGGGCCCAGTTCGCCAGACCGCTCCAAATCCGCAATGGTAAGCGGCCAATCCGATGTTATTGAGCACCCCCCCAGTCGATACCGCCTGTTCAATTTTGGGTACTTTGGGGTGTTCTTTATACGCAGCGACCCCGACTAGGATCAGCGGAGCGCGGAACGCTTTACTGTGCGCTTGGGCTTGGATTTCAGGGCTGGCATCTTCCTGTTCGGTGACGATATGGTTAACGAACAGATCGCCAAGGTGTTTTCGATCGTCGCCAGATATACTCAGAAACCGCCACGGTCGCAAGTGCATGTGGTCGGGTGAGCGCAATCCTGCTTGCAAAATGGAGGTTAACACCTCACCACTTGGCGCCGGCTCTTGCAGGCGTGGGTAAGATCGTCGTTGGGCCATCTGTGCAACCGAATCCGGTGCTGCTTTTAAATGTTGTTGCATGGTCTTTATCGCCATTTTTTCCCAGTTTACTTTCACCATGCAGCTAGTTTGCCGGCACCGTGCGGAGGGTTATTAGTATTCGCTCCAAGGAGCAGCCAACGATTATAGACCTTGTCTGTTGGCCGGTACAGCGTGGAGTCAGCCGCGGTGCTCAAATTGTGTGATTATTACCGCGGTTTTAAAATAAAAAAAAGCGCTAAAGATTCCATTTCTAGCGCCGTAAAGTGGATTCGGTTAGCGGATTCTATTGAACTCCGCGAATCAACGCCGTTGTTGCGCTGTAGCGCGGTTCTTTAGAGCCATCTGAAGGATGCTAAACCGCCTTTAAATCGATACCCTTGAACACATATGTCTCCTTGAAGCCTATATGTTAATGATAATCATTATTATTCAAATTATCAAGCAAATCGTACTGCATGAAATTTTTGCTGCCGACGAGACGTTGAATCGTGCAGGTTTGCGCAATCATATGCTGCTTGTATGCGGCCATTGGTGGCTGTGTTTCGCAGTGAGATAGTTTATTTTTTGGACTATGCCGAGACGAATCTAGCCGATCATATGTGAACTTAACTGACTCGGTATTAGCGGAGGGGTAAAGGCTAGCGGCGATTATAGATGCCAGGACGTGAACCCAATTTTCTACCACCGATGCCGTGCAAATTTAATACCGATGCAAGGCTTACTGGGTCTGATCGGACACCAGAATTTCGTTATTCATAGACGGGTACTGGCAAGTGATAGCAAGGTCGTCGTCAATACTGATTGTGTGCTTAACGGTCGTTGGTATTGAACCTAATCAGCGCATCGATCTGTGCCGGTGCTGCTGTGCTACTGCGTTGCTATGGCGTTCGTGGATGGGCGCTAAACCACGCGCGATCGCTGTTTTTCGAGGCCCATACTAAGAACAAATGGATGGCTTTCTTGGCGTTGTTTGAAGGCGGCTTTGCCGTCGATACCCGACCATTGCATACTTACCAATTGTTGCGCTGTCGGCGCACCGAGGGTCGATCCTGGGCCCAAAATAATCAGTTGATCAGGGGCAAACTCCTTGCAGGCGACTTCAATCGCGCGCGAGTAGTTATAAGTGACGCACACCTGCTCACCAAAGGTGTACTCAAAGAGCGCTTGAGTGTCGCCTCCATAGGGTTGCCAAATGGCCCCGCGCCCATCGATCAATGGCACCTTCGGAACGGTCAGCAGTGAGGCGTCGAAGGTATCAAAGGCGACGTCCGACACCGGTTGCATCAATGGGCTATGGAAGGCTGCATGGTGAGGTAATACCATCGGGTAGCGATCTTGTTCCCGCGGTAGTGCCGCCAATAATGCATCGCTGCCGCGCTGATTGGCGGCGATGACCGACATAAGTCCGAGATCAATGGAGGGGAAAATGGCTGTTTCTGGCTCGCGGTTTAAGCGTTCAATGGTGCTCTTTAATCGCTCGTCGAGGTGCGGTTGATGTTGCCACTGGTCGTCGCAGCGGGGGTAGATTAATTGTTTACCCTCGGCCTGTTGGTGCATCAGAGTACCCATGGTATTGACGATGCGCATACCTTCGGAGAACGAGCAGGCACCTGCGGCTGCCAGCGCTAGATACCAGCCCATGGAGTTGCCGGTGATAGCGACGATTTCGACGCGCTCGCTGGCAATGCTCAAGAAGTCCGCCATAGCGCAGGCATAGATCAGTGCCGATGCATTGTCGCCGGTGGTGTGTAGCGCCGGTCGAAAGCGCTCGGCGCCATCGAGGTCCGATAAACTGGGTTGCTGATTGTCCTTTCGACACCGATCTAGCGATGCCAAAAATTCTAATTTATCGGCATGGTGTCGCTGCAGATAGCCGAGTTCCGGTTTGTTGTAGGTGCCACGACCCGGACATATGACGACCGCGGTTGGCTTCATGATGGGTTCCCAGATTGAACGACTAGGGCAAGTGCCTTGGCGACGATTTTATCTGCGCTGGGTAGCAGTGCGTTGGCGGCATCGCCAAGCGGTATAAAACAATCTTCGGCGTTTAAGCGGTCGATATTTGCGTTATGCTTTTGTTCTAAAAATAGGGTCATTAGAGCCTCGCTAACCGATCCCGAGCGGCGGCATTCGTCGACGATCAGTATATTGTGGCAGTCTTGAGTGGCCTCGATAAGGGCTTGTTCCGGCAGTGGATGGAGCCAGCGTATGTCGATCAATCGGCATTCGATATCGTGTTGTTCGAGGAGTATTTTGGCCGCTATGTTGCTCAGATAAAAACCGTTGGCGTAGCTCACAATGCATAGTTGTCGAGCGCCGCCTTGGACATTGATATCGGCGTATTGAAAAGCGCGGTCAGGGGTGCCGAGTTGGTATTCGTTGGCCCATAAGCGATCACCCGGTTGGTGCAAGTCGAGCGTAGTGTAGAGCGCGATAGGCTCTATAATGATCACCACCCGCTGTTCTCGGTGCGCTAAGTCCACCGCAATACGCAATAATTGAGCAGCGTCTTTCCCACTGCTAGGTGCTGCCACCACAATGCCGGGGATATCCCGAAATACGGTAAATGAATTGTCGTTGTGGAAGTGCCCACCAAAGCCCTTTTGGTAGGCAAACCCGGCGATGCGGATGACCATAGGATTACTGAAGGCGCCGTTGGAGAAGAACGGCAGGGTTGCCGCCTCCCCACGAATTTGATCTTCGGCGTTGTGGACGTAGGCCAAAAATTGAATTTCGGCAATCGGTAAAAACCCGCAGTGCCCCAACCCAATGGCCAGTCCGAGGATACTCTGCTCATCCAGCAGCGTGTTGGTTACGCGGCGCGGACCAAACGCCTCATAGAGTCCTTGTGTGACGCCGTAGACACCGCCTTTTTTAGCGATATCTTGACCAAATAGAACGCTGTTGGCGTATTCGGACATAATTTCCGAGAGCGCTAGATTGATGTGTCTGGAGAGTCCGACCGCCTTGCCAATGTAGCGCGCATGCTTTTTTTGCAGGTCGCCCTGCGTCGCCGGATTGACCAGCGGCTGTCGCTGGATCACTGGAGGCCAGACGCTCGACATAATATCGTCTACTTCGATGAGTTTAGGCCGACAAATAACTCCACGAGCGATGCGAGTGACGCGCTGCTCCATGCTGCTATACATCTCGCCGATGGCGTCGCTACTGAGTATCCGCCGAGCGTGAAGGGTCGCTGCGCTATAGAGCAGGGGGTCATGATTTTCCCGATCGACAATAATCGCTTGGTCAGCGTATTGGCTCTCCATATCAGATCCTGCGTGCCCGCTCAAACGGACGGTCTTAAAATGTAAAAACACCGGTTTTCGGCGCGTCCTTGCGTAGCTCTCTGCCTCGCGGGCGGCGCGATCTATGTCCAGTATGTCGAGCCCGTTGCAGGCGATGTATTTAAGCCCGGGACGACAACTGTAATTGGCTTCTATCCATCCACTTGGGGTCGCGGTGGAAATACCGATGCCGTTGTCCTCACAGATAAAGATCAATGGCATCAATGAGCCTTGATAGGCGGCCCATGCAGCGGTATTGATCGCGCCTTGCGCGGTTGAATGGTTGACTGAAGCATCACCAAAACTGCATATCACTACACCATCGTCATCCAGTCCGACGGATTGGTGTGGCACATTTTTATAAAGGCCCAAGGCGTGTGCAGCGCCGACGGCCTTGGGCAGATGGGAGGCTATGGTGCTGGTTTGCGGTGGAATCCATAGGGCTTTGGAACCGATTACCTTGTGTCGCCCACCGGAAACTGGCTCGTCGCGACTCGCGACAAAGGCCAACAGATTGTCATAAAGAGCGGTTCCGCCCGGGATTTTTTTACTGCGTTGTAGCGCAAAAGCACAGCTTCTGTAGTGTAAAAAAGCCATGTCGTTGACGCGAAATACTTCGCCAAAAACAGCGTTGCCCTCGTGTCCTGAGCTACCGATGGTGTAAAAGCTCTGTTTATCTGCGCTTAGCCGCCTTGAGGTGATGTCTAATAGGCGGCTCATCACTTGGGATTCAAAAATATCTATGATTTGAGCACCGCTTAAACCGCTGGTAAGTGCAGACGGCTCGGGGAATTTTGCGCTCGCTACGCGTTCGATAAAGTTGTCGTGAAGAATGTCAGCCCGGTTCATTACCGATCTCATTGTCAAGGATTGCGCTGAGGGCGGTGTAGGTGCCGGCGTCGCGCATCGGAACGCGGTACTTTCGCGATAGTTTAACGATGTTTGCCACATTCTTTTTGATGGTCGAACTGGTCAGTGCCTTGGCGCGGTGCACCAGGGTTCGCAACTCGATGTCTCGCTGATCGATGGTGTCGCTGGTGAGTTCGATGTAGGCGGCTATGATACCACCGGCGTTGGCGATGAAATCCGGCACCTGTTGAATGCCGTTGCGGTAGAGGAGTGGATAGGCATCGAGCGCAGTGGGGTTGTTGGCTCCTTCGACGATGTATCGGGCCTGTATTCGACCGGCATTTTGACTGTCGATTACGTACTGCAGAGCGCAGGGAAACAACAGGTCGGTGGATTCGAATAAAACGCGGTTAGCATCGCTATCGAGCAATTTACCCTCCGAGGGGAGTAGCGCTGTTGCAGTGTGCGTGTCGAGACCGATCAGGGCCGCGCTAAGTGCTTGCGAAATGGGTTTGTCAAATACCCAGGTGCCGCCAAATTTAGGGTCTCCGATGGCGTTCAGTCGGCCGCCACTGGCGCTAAAATAGCGGATCACCGCAGCGCCCATGGCACCCACGCCGTGGACAGAAAAGGCTACGCGTTGGAGGTCTTCATCGTGCATCACTAGGGTCTGGACGGCAGCTTCGGCGACACCGAGGCCGGCGATCCCCTCGCGATCATAATCGGTACCGCCCATGGCGACCGTTTTGCCGGTGAATGAACGGCGCGAGTTTAGCGTGTCGCAGGCCCATAGGGCATGTTCTGGTGCGGCCCCGATATCAAATCCAAAGCCGCCAAAAATTCCCCCGTTTTCATGTGTATAAGGCTTGCAGAGTTGTATAAAACGTCGATAGATGGATTCAAAGTCGGGCTGAGTTGGGTCTGCGTTCAAACCCGACTTGCAGCCCCCTAGCGGGAGCCCGGCGGCGGCATTTTTAATTGCCATATTACGCGCCAGCATTTTAATTTCTGCCAGCGTTAACCCTTGTCTAATTCGCGTGCCACCCTTGGCGCAATTTGGCAGGGGTCCATGGCGAGAAATTGCGGTATTCCAAACTACAATAAAACCCTCTACGCCGAGCGCGGTATCTCTAACCGATATCTCGAGTTCTGGTTGCATACCATCGAAGCGCTGCTGCAGTGATGTCAACTGCTGATAAAAATCGTCTTGTGTGTGCATAATTGCGGTCTATTTTTCGCTCGAATAAAAGAATGGTCGATGGCGCGAACGACGACGAGATTATGTCTGATCAAGCCGCCGTCGCTGACCACTCGCGATTCAGCGGGTTGTTTTGTTTGAACGCCACCCTGTGGTGTTACTGCCGAGTTGACATTGTCTCACCTCAATCATCGCCAATATCGAATACAATCCCCTGCGCAAGAGGCAGTTCCCGAGAATAGTTAATCGTCGTAGTCATGCGTCGCATGTACGCTTTCCAGGCATCAGACCCCGATTCGCGACCACCGCCGGTCTCTTTTTCACCGCCGAAGGCGCCGCCAATTTCGGCGCCGCTGGTACCAATGTTGACGTTGGCGATACCACAATCACTGCCTATCGACGAGGTAAAAAGTTCCGACTCACGGATATCGGTGGTAAAGATTGCCGATGACAGGCCTTGTGGCACGTCATTTTGCAGGGCGATGGCCTGTGACAGATCTGCGTAAGGGTAGACGTACAGAATGGGTGCAAAGGTCTCGTGTTGCTGTGATTGTTCGACCTCGGGCATTTCGACTAGACTCGGCTGAACATAATAGGCCTTGCCATGGGCGGCACCTTCGATGCGCTCGCCGCCTAGAACCTTTGCCCCCGCTTGGCGAGCGCTACTCAATGCGGTTTGCATGGCGCGATAGGCGTCCTCATCAATCAGTGGGCCTACTAGGGACGTCGATTCGAGCGGGTTGCCAACCGCTACCTTGGTATAGGCTCTCTTTAAGCGGTCGAGGACTGTATCGTATATGTCTTTGTGGACAAATAGACGTCGAGTCGAGGTGCATCGCTGCCCCGCAGTGCCCACTGCGCCGAATACCACGGCCGGAATGGCAATGTCTAAATCCGCCGACGGTGCGAGAATAACAGCGTTGTTGCCGCCCAATTCGAGAATGCTGCGACCAAACCTTTCAGCGACCAGAGGCGCCACGGCGCGACCCATTGCGGTGCTGCCGGTCGCGCTAATCAGCGGTACTCGCCGATCTTTAACCAGCGCGGAACCTATTTCTTGGGTACCAATAACTACTTGGTTCAGGCCCTCGGGCACATCCCCCAGTTCGTTGCATGCCTGTTGCAATAACTGCTGGCAGACGAGCGCGGTGACCGGTGATTTTTCTGACGGTTTCCAAATCACTGAATTACCACAGACCAGTGCAAGTGTGGTGTTCCAAGACCAAACCGCAACTGGAAAGTTAAACGCCGAGATGACGCCCACCGGACCCAAGGGTTGCCATAGTTCTTGCATTTTATGGCCTGGGCGCTCGGAGACAATAGTCAGACCGTAAAGCTGTCGAGATAAACCAACCGCAAAATCGCAGATGTCGATCATCTCTTGAACTTCTCCCAAGCCCTCTTGCAGGAGTTTACCGCACTCAATGGTGACCAGTTCACCCAGAGGTTGCTTGTGCTGGCGTAATTTATTGCCAAACAGGCGCACCAATTCTCCGCGGCGAGGTGCGGGAACTTGCCGCCACTGCTTGAACGCCGATACCGATTGATCGATCACGGCGTCAAGGTGGGTTGATGGTGTGGTGGCGACGTTGGCAATGGCGCTGCCATCGATCGGTGATCGCACCTCGAGGTCGCCATTATCAAGAACGTCTGTGGCGACATTCATCGCTTTTAACAGAGGATATAAAGTCATGCTTTGTCTCTCCTAGGCGGCAACGCTAAAGTAGTTGCCAAAACGGTTGTTGATAAAGTCCCCGAAATTGATGTCCTCTTGTTTTATCAAGCCCTGCTGAGCAAGCTTGCCAGTAGCGAGGAGGTCTAGAACAGCGCAAATACCGGCAGCGGTGGTGATTTGGATTGCGCTCCACAGCTTACCATTGATGGTCTTTGCATAAATTTTGTTAACGTAGGATTCCTGCACGAGCAGGCCATCTTTATGGCCGCTGGCATTGACGAATACTAGCACGACATCCTGATAGGTAATCGGTAGCGCCTCCTCCATAATTTGCTTTAACAGGGGTCGTTTGTCTTTTAATCGTAGGTCTTGTAACAACATTTTCATAATGTCTCGATGACCAGGGTAGCGAACGGTGCGGTAGTTCAGGTTACATACCTTGCCGGCAAGCGTATCGCACAAGGTGCCGAGCCCCCCCGAGGTATTGAACGCCTCATAATCGACGCCGTCGAGGGAAAAATTATCCAATTCCTCCAACGGCGGAACCTGTACAAGTTGACCTTCAACGATAGCCTCGCAGGGATTGCAATACTCGTTAATAAGACCATCGGTAGACCAGGTTAAATTGTACTTGAGTTGATTGGAGGGGTATGTGGGTAGCGCCCCTACGCGCAAGTGGAGATTTTGCAGGGTGTCGAAATTTTTTGCCAACTCGTAGGCGGCGATGGTGATGAACCCGGGTGCGAGCCCACATTGCGGTATAAACGCGCTGCGACTGGATTCGGCCAGTTGCTTAACGTATTGCGTGGTTGCGACATCTTCGGTTAGATCAAGGTAGTGGATGTTGGCCTCTGACGCCGCCAGCGCTATCTGCCGGGTAATTTGAAACGGCATGGCGCTCAAGACGGCGAATTTGTCTTGCATGGCCTTCAAAAGAGCTTGTTTATCGCTCACGTCGATGCGGTATGTCTGCACGTGCTTGTGTTTTGGTAAGCGCGCTAAATTATCCGCATCGATGTCGGCAACGACGATGTGATAATCGTTTGAGGTACTTAACAATTCGGTAATAATCGCACCAATTTTGCCTGCGCCTAGCAATAGTATATTTTTCATTTCAAGACTTCTCTGAGAGTTGTAACGTTTGATATCGTTTGATCAAGGGTGAGGCGCTCGATCGGTTTAAACATATTTTAAGAGTGGAAATGATCAGATAACACAATCACATTGCCATAAATCTGCCGATTTCAAAGCACATTAACGGAGCTTCCGTCGATTAGGGAAATGGCTAATAGGAGCGCTTCAAGGGCTGCTGTTGGTGCGGGAAAATAGAGTCGTTCGAAGAACGTATAGATGCGAGCGAAGCCTGCTACTACAGGACTCTCGAGCAAACTGTACGCATGCTTTGTGGCGTTAAATCCGAGGGTATTAAGGCGCTGCGCGGGGCGGAAAGTCGAGGCGCGAGCACGCTCAGGTCGGGCCCACCAAGGCTATTTAATGAGCTGCCTTATCTTAATGTTTAAAAACGCATAGACAAGCGTGACGATGGGACTCAACCAGTTGAAAATCGCATAGATGAAATACTCACCGACGCCGACGCCTAAAACGCCAGAGTGGTATGCGCCGCAGGTATTCCATGGCACCAAGGCGGAGGTTACCGTGCCGGCATCCTCGAGCGTTCTACTCAAATTTTCTGGGGCCAACTGTTGATCGCTAAAGGGCTGACGGTACATTTTTCCGGGTAACAGTATGGCAAGGTATTGGTCTGACACGGTAATGTTAACCGTTATGCAGGATGCGACGGCGCTTGCAATCAGCTGAAATTGCGTTCGCGCCATGGTCAATAACCAGCGACTGATACGTTGCAGCGCGCCGATGGCATCCATGACGCCGCCAAATACCATGGCACAGATAACCAGCCAGATAGTACCGAGCATGCCCTGCATACCACCCGACGTAAAAAGATCGTTGAGCAGAACATTATTGGTTTGAATACGAATGTCGGTGGTCATCGCGTTGAGGACTCCCTGATAGGCGCTGGCCAAGGTGAGTTGCGATGCCCCGGACACTTCCAACACCAGATTGGGTTGATAGATGATTGCGCACAGCGCGCCGAGAAGCGTGCCGATCAGCAACGCTACCAGTGGTGGGGTTTTTTTGACGATTAACATGATCAACGTGGCGGGTACCAGAAAAAACCAAAGACTAATATTAAACCGGTCTTCAATGTCTGTTAGCAAGGCATCGACATCGGTTGTGCCGCTGACTGACTGGGTCATGCTAATGATCGAAAAGACCATCAAGGTCATGACGATGGTCGGCACGGTGGTGTATGTCATGTAGCGGATGTGCACAAAAAGGTTAGTTCCGGCCATCGCTGGAGCGAGGTTAGTGGTGTCGCTGAGTGGCGAGAGTTTGTCGCCAAAGTAGGCGCCCGAGATCACCGCGCCAGCAACCATACCGACTGGGATACCGAGAACTTTACCAATGCCAATTAAGGCGATGCCGACGGTCGCTGTTGTCGACCAACTACTCCCCGTCATCACTGATACCAACGCGCACAGAATGACGCAGGCGGGTAAGAAAATATTTGGGTGGATAATCTGCAGGCCATAGTAAATCATCGCTGGGATGATCCCACTCAAAAGCCAGGTGCCGGCCAGTGATCCAACGAACAGTAAAATTAGCAGAGCGGTGGTGATCGACTGAATGTTGTGCGCTACTGCGTCCAACATCGATTGATAGCTGAGTTCTAATCTTGAGCCGATAATCCCGGCGATCGCTGCGCTCATCAACAACACAAATTGATGGGCTCCGCCGAGCGCGTCGTCGCCATAAATAAACACGTTGGTCGCCAAAAAAACGACTAAAAAACCCACTGGGAGCAGCGCTTGAAACAGCGAGATTTTACTGGCTGAGGTATTATTCATTGCGATAAATACTTTTTTGATTATCTAAAGATAATGATTAATTTTCACCTTAATTCACATCGATCGATCGCAGAGTAAGCGCCCAATTGGCCATTGTCCACACCTATTCTGCGGCACACCCGACGCTGTATGACGGGTAGTTAAATCGATACTTGGTGGCTAGATCTTTTTTTTCGTTATTAGATCAAATTTTTTTCGCTCAAAACCAGTGCTGCCGGCATATTACAAATGCGTCACTTGGCGGCGGGCGATCGATAAGGCCGCCAACGACATGGTTGGTTTATGCGCCCATCGGGCGGAGTTCGCCGGTCTCGCGATGCAGATTCATGCGGCATATCTGCCAACCGGCGCCCGCAGTAAAGCGCACGTCTGAGGTATAGGTGCCGATAAATAACCACACTTGTCCGTCGGGCATATCGTGCCATGCCTGCAAGTAACTGTGCATCAATGCGCGGCCGCTAGACACCGCGTTGTCGCTGTCCACCGCGAGGGCCTCAATCTCGACCAGTTGCGTGCCGATTAAATGCTGCGTCGGGCCCAGGGGCCCCAGCGCGCTGGTAACCACGTCTAGCCAGCCATCGATACCGCTGGATTGCCGTTCATCAATTCTATTGCCAGTTACTGTTACTTCGACGTCAGGGGTGAAAATACGGCGATAAATTCTACTTCCCTCGGCGATAGAGTCTTTATCAGCGTGCCCCAACAAGTCTGTGGCGCGCGCATACCAGCGCTGGAGATATTCGATTTCGAGACGACTTTGAAAATGGATTTGATCGGTAGTTTGCATGTTTTACCTCGCTTTGCGCGCTGTGTGAATTTTTTTAATTGTCGCACAATTTTTCCTTGTACGGAGCTATTTCGCGAACCCTTTTGCCGAATGGTGCCGGCACCACTCTATGCTATAGTGTAGACGCGCTGGTTGCCCGCTCAAGCAGTATAATAGGGTCATTGGCGCGCAATGATTCGCTGGGAGGTTGTGTATGTTTTTGGTGATTGCTGTTATGCGCTGGGGGTTGCTAGTTTTTTGGCTCCTGTTCATAGTCAATACGCTGATGCCCCTTCCGGGCAATTGGGGTTCCGGTGTCATGGCGGTTGGGTCGGTGATCATGGCCTTGCATCTGGCTGAATTGGCGGTTGTCTATCAACGCTTGGCGCTGATCGGCCGCGCGGGTCGCCGCGATGTAATCGGTGTGTTGTTGTTTGGAGTACTGCACTGGCGGCCAATACTGCGATACTCGAGTGCTGGCCAGCAGCAAGATCATAGCACCGACAATGACAATTTATAGATCGCTAAGTCACCGCAAATTATGCTTTCGGAGTAGGTCGTGAATCAGTCCGAATTACGCCTTTATACAGCGCAAAATTGTCATCTTTGCGAAGTCGCGGAGGATTTGCTGCAACCACTGCTAGAACAGCAGCACCTAATTCTGCGCAAGGTCGATATCGGTGTCGATGCGGACTTAAAAGCGGCCTACGGGCTGCGCATTCCGGTGGTGGTGTTACCCAACGGTGTCGAGAAGGGCTGGCCTTTTACCGCGATCCAAGTAAAACGTTTATTGGTCAGCGTCTGATGGATGATAATATCGCGCTACGTAGCGGTCTAGCGCGTTGGCAAAATCCATCCGGTCGCGCTGACTCAACGGTGCTGCGCCGCCACTGTGAATGCCGCTGGCGCGCATGGTTTCAAAGAAGTCGCGCAGGTTGAGGCGGGCCCGCACATTGGCGCGGGTGTAGAGCTCACCGCGGGGATTCAGAGCGCTGGCGTCGCGGTCTATAATGTCGGCAGCCAAGGGGATGTCTGCTGTAATCACTAGGTCGCCCGGCCGCACCTGTTGGACGATAAAATCATCGGCGACGTCAAAACCCTGACCCACTTGTACGCAGCGAACCGAGGGGATACGCGGTGCCATAAGATTGTGATTGGCGACGAATATAACGTCAATCCCAGTGCGTTCTGCGAGGCGAAATAGAATCTCTTTTATCGGCTTTGGGCAGGCGTCGGCATCGACATATACTTTTATCACTTGGCGGTATCCATGGCGTCCGGGTGGGTTTTTGCGGCTAACGGAGGCGCGAGTGTTATTGTAGCGGCAACTGCGGGTATTAGCAGCTTGTAACTCTGCGGTTAGCAGGTAGAATAGCCGCGGTAAAGCGGATACAACCACAATACCACGAATTAATTTCAAGTGGCCTCTCGTTAGGGCCACCACTGACCAAGGAATCAGTTATGCCGATCATTACGCTTCCGGATGCGTCTCAGCGCATTTTTGCCGATCCTGTATCGATACTTGATATCGCTACAGACATCGGGCCTGGGCTGGCTAAGGCGGCAATAGCTGGCGTGGTCGACGGCGTTGAGGTCGATGCAGCACACCTAATTGTCGATGATGCCTCGGTGGCAATTATTACCGAGCGATCCGCCCCGGGGTTGTTCATTATACGACACTCAACTGCCCACCTTATGGCGATGGCGGTCAAGGAATTATTTCCGTCGGCGCAGGTGACGATTGGTCCGGTAATCGAGGACGGGTTTTATTATGATTTTGCGTATCAGCGTCCGTTTACACCGACTGATCTCGAGGCCATCGAAACGCGCATGGGCGAGTTAGTCGTTCAAAATCACCAAATTTCCCGCGAAGAGTGGGATCGTGATGAGGCGGCGACCTTTTTTCGCAGTATAGGCGAGGAGTACAAGGCGGAAATCATTGCCAGTATCCCCACCAGTGAGCGTATAAGCCTCTATCGCCAAGGGGCTTTTGTCGATCTCTGTCGAGGACCTCATGTGCCGTCAACCTCAAGGCTAGCGGTATTTAAATTGATCAAGGTAGCCGGTGCATACTGGCGGGGCGATCACACCAAGGCGATGTTACAGCGCATTTATGGCACCGCTTGGAACAGTAAAAAGGAACTCAAAAGTTACCTTAATCGGTTGGCGGAGGCAGAAAAACGCGACCATCGGCGGATTGGTAAGAAACTTGATCTCTACCATATGCAGGAGGAGGCGCCGGGATCAATTTTTTGGCACCCCAAGGGGTGGAGCATCTATCAGGTGATTGAACAATACATGCGTGGTAAGCAAATCGAGCAGGGCTATCAAGAAATTAAAACGCCCCAACTGGTCGATTTTAGCTTGTGGGAAAAGTCGGGGCACGCTGACAAATTTGGCGACGACATGTTTAGCCTTCAGACCGAGGATCGGGCTTACGCGGTTAAGCCGATGAATTGTCCGTGTCATGTACAGGTCTTTAATCAGGGATTAAAGAGTTATCGGGATTTACCGCTGAGGCTCGCCGAATTTGGATCCTGCCATCGCAATGAACCATCGGGGTCACTGCACGGCATTATGCGCGTGCGCTCGTTTACGCAGGACGATGCGCATATTTTTTGTACCGACGAGCAAATACAGCCCGAGGTATCGCGCTTTATCGATTTTTTGCATCAGGTATACGACGACTTTGGTTTTGATGAAATCGTTTATCGCTTGTCGACCCGACCGGAGCAGCGTGTTGGCTCCGACGAAAGCTGGGATCGTGCCGAGCGAGCGCTTGCCGATGCGCTGGACGCAAAAAAACTGCCCTGGGAAGAACTTCCCGGCGAGGGCGCGTTTTATGGACCTAAGATCGAATTCTCTCTAAAAGATTGTATTGGACGGGTTTGGCAATTGGGTACCATACAGGTGGATTTTTCGATGCCTGGCCGTTTGGATGCACAATATGTTGCCGAGGATGGCACAAGACGCGTACCAGTAATGTTGCATCGGGCAATATTGGGCTCTTTTGAGCGTTTTATTGGCATTTTAATCGAACATTACGAAGGTGCCTTTCCGATTTGGCTGGCACCAGAACAGGCCGTTATCGTCAATATTACCGATGCGCAGGGCGAATATGCCAAAGAAATGACACAATCATTGCAAGATAAGGGCTTTAGAGTCACTTCGGACTTGAGAAACGAGAAGATCGGCTTTAAAATCCGCGAGCACTCAATGAGTCGGGTTCCTTACTTACTCATTGTTGGCGAAAAGGAAAGAGAATCGCGTACCGTGGCGATCCGTTCTCGAGAGGGAGAAGACCTTGGCAGCATGTCGCTAGCCCAGGTCGTCGAACTGCTTTCTGAGGGAATTGCTCATCTCGGTCGTAATGTTGCTAAAACGGAGTAGGTTTTATTAAAAAAGATAGTAAGCGTTCGCGTCTTAATGAAGACATCACCGCCCCTGAAGTTCGCTTAGTGGGTTCAGATGGTAGCCAGGTTGGTTTAGTCAGCTTGCAGCACGCGCTCGAGATGGCGCAAAAGGAAACTTTAGATCTGGTTGAAATTTCGCCAGATGCGGAGCCACCGGTGTGCAAACTGATGGACTATGGCAAGCACGTTTTCGACATTAAGAAAAAGGTCGCGTTGCAACGTAAAAAACAAAAGCAGACACAGGTCAAAGAGATGAAGTTTCGTCCGGGAACGGATGAGGGTGATTATCAAATCAAGTTACGTAATGTGACTCGCTTTTTAGAAAATGGTGACAAAGCCAAAGTTACGCTGCGTTTTCGCGGCCGTGAAATGGCTCACCAAGAACTAGGTATGGTAATGGTCAAGCGGATAGAAGCTGACCTTATCGAACTAGCTCAGGTGGAGCAATACCCAAAGATGGAAGGTCGGCAGATGACCATGGTACTAGCTCCGCGTAGCAAGAAGTAGTTAGCGCGACCCGCGCGCAGCCAGATTTTGGCAGGCTGTCCGGGCGTCATTCTTGTCTTTTAACCCTCACTATTGGAGAACTGAAATGCCAAAAGTTAAAACCCACAGCGGAGCCGCAAAACGCTTCAAAAAAACGGCTGCTGGCTACAAGCACAAGCACCAGCACAAGAGCCATATCCTCACCAAGATGACCACCAAGCGCAAACGACAGTTGCGCGGCACCAGTATTCTAGGCACCGCTGACTCACCTCGCGTCGATCGTATGTTGCGCAGTAAATAAGTCAATCATCAATTTTTGGTAGGAGAATACTATGCCTCGAGTTAAACGTGGTGTCGAAGCAAACCGTCGACACAAAAAAATCCTCAAACAGGCCAAAGGTTACTATGGTGCGCGCAGTCGCGTCTACCGTGTTGCCGTTCAAGCCGTCACTAAAGCCGGGCAATATGCCTATCGCGATCGTCGGGCCAAGAAGCGTACTTTTCGTCGCTTGTGGATTGCCCGTATTAACGCGCAATCGCGCTTTGAAGGTTTGGCGTACAGCCGCCTGATCAACGGTCTAAACAAAGCCGGCATCGAGCTCGATCGCCGAGTGTTGGCAGATCTAGCGGTACACGACAAACCGGCCTTCGGCGCGGTAGTCGCGCAGGCCAAAGCGGCGCTTGCCTAATGTTAATCGATGCTTACGTTGTGTAAGCATCGTGCAGGCTGGGCAAAGATAGGGAAGGAGCGCAGGCTCTTTTCCTATTTTTTTATCACCTAACAACTCACTCGGTGCACACGGGTACTCTCTTATGACTGAATTGGAACAACTCAGTGAACAGGCGAAAAGTGCTATCGCACAGGCTCGCGAACTCGATACGCTGGAGCGTCTGCGGGTCGAATATCTGGGTAAGAAAGGCAGCATCACCGCATTGTTAAAAAATCTTGGCCAGCTTTCGGCGGAGAATAGGCCGGCGGCGGGAGCGCGCATCAACGAGGTCAAGCAGGCGCTTCAGGCGCTGATTAATGCACACAAACAACACCTTGAGGATCGCGCGCTGGGCGCCCAACTCGCGGCGCAAGCGCTGGATGTTACGCTGCCTGGGCGGAGCGTCGATGTCGGTGGATTGCATCCAGTCACGCGCACCCTAGAGCGTATTGAGACGTTTTTTACTGGTGTCGGCTATCAGGTTGCCACGGGTCCTGAAATAGAGGATGACTACCATAATTTTGAGGCGTTAAACATTCCAGCGCACCACCCGGCTCGTGCCATGCACGATACGTTTTATATCGATAACAGCACGGTGCTGCGCACCCATACATCTCCGGTGCAAGTGCGCACCATGAAAGAGCAGGCGCCGCCGATCAGGATTATCTGCCCGGGTCGGGTCTACCGCTGCGATTCTGACCTAACGCATACGCCGATGTTTCATCAGGTTGAGGGATTGGTGGTTGATCGTGCGATTAGCTTTGCCGACCTCAAGGGTGTGGTCGATCAATTTTTGAAAGCGTTTTTTGAAGCCGATTTGCCGGTGCGTTTTCGGCCTTCATATTTTCCGTTTACCGAGCCCTCTGCTGAGGTCGATATCCAGTGCAGTAACTGCGCGGGAGACGGGTGTCGGGTGTGTAGTCGTACCGGCTGGTTGGAGGTCATGGGCTGTGGGATGGTGCACCCTGCGGTGTTTTCTCACTGCAATATCGATACTGAGGAATACACCGGGTTTGCTTTTGGCATGGGCGTTGAACGTCTGGCGATGCTGCGTTATGGCGTCAACGACCTGCGGTTATTTTTTGACAACGATCTACGTTTTTTAAAACAATTTTAGGTTGGGGTGACGAGTGAAATTTAGCGAAGCATGGTTGCGGGAATTAGTGGATCCAGAACTGTCTTGCGAGGATTTGGTGGCTCAGATCACCATGGCCGGTGTCGAAGTGGAGAGCGTTGAGGCAGCGACGAGTATTACCGAGGCGGTGGTGGTGGGCGAGATCGTCGCCATAGCGGCGCATCCTGATGCCGACAAATTACGCGTTTGCGAAGTCAATGCCGGCATTGAAATCCCGATACAGGTGGTGTGTGGCGCTCCCAATGCGCGGGTCGGCATCAAGGTGCCACTGGCTCGAGTCGGGGCTCTATTGCCAGACGACTTTACTATCAAGGCCGCTAAAATACGTGGTATTGCGTCCGAGGGTATGCTCTGTGCAGCCACAGAACTTCAATTGGGCGATGATGACGATGGTTTGTGGGAACTTCCCGGCGACGCACCGGTTGGTATGTCACTGGTCGATTATCTGGGTCTAGCAGATAATATTATCGAAGTGGATTTGACTCCCAATCGCGGCGATTGTCTGAGTATTCGTGGGCTCGCGCGTGAAATAGGCGTGCTCAATCAGTTGCCTGTGGGGGCCATCGACTGTTCGCCAGTAGCGGCGACCCTAGAGGATATATTGCCGGTCGAAATACAGGCGCCGCAGGGATGTGCTCGTTATGTTGGACGGGTTGTACGCGACCTAGAGCTAGCCAGACCGACACCGCAGTGGATGCAGGAGAAGCTTCGCCGCAGTGGCATTCGCAGCCTCGGTCCGGCGATCGATGTGACAAATTACGTGATGTTAGAGCTCGGTCAACCGATGCATGCTTTCGATCTTGCAACGCTCGATGGCGGTATTGTGGTGCGCATGGGTCAGGGCGAGACGTTGCAATTGCTGGATGATAGTGAAGCGCGGGTTAATAGTGACACGCTACTTATCGCAGACCACAGTAAACCGCTGGCGTTGGCAGGTGTTATGGGTGGCGCGGCATCTGCAGTGGGCGCGGCGACGCGCGATATATTCTTTGAGAGCGCTTGGTTTAATCCACTCGCTATAGCCGGCAAGGCACGTGCCTTTGGTAAGCATACCGACTCGTCACACCGCTATGAACGCGGCGTCGACAGTGGCCTTCAAGTCGCCGCCATCGAGCGAGCAACGGCATTAATACTGTCGATTTGCGGCGGCGCTGCTGGACCATTGGTGATCGAAGAGGCGTCGGCCGAACTACCGCAGCCGGTATCGATCAAGCTGCGAAATGCACGTTTGGCGCAGCAACTCGGCGTCGACTTGCCGACCGAGTTGGTCGACGATATGTTGCAGCGTTTGGGCCTTGAAAATCGCGGTCGCGACGCTGCGGGTTCGACCTGGATAGCGCCGTCGTGGCGTTTTGATCTGGCGATTGAGCAAGATTTGGTCGAAGAGGTTGCGCGTATCTACGGATATAACAACTTACCCACGACCACGCCTGAGATGGCGCTCGAAATTCAGCCGGTGCCAGAGACTCAGTTGGAACTCTCTCTTTTTAGGCAGCAACTGGTCAGTAGTGGTTATCGCGAGGTGATCACCTATAGCTTTGTCGATCCTGCGATGCAAGCGCTGCTCGAACCACAGCAGCCAGCTGTGGCGCTGACTAACCCAATCTCAACCGACATGGCGGTGATGCGCACTAGCCTTTGGCCCGGGCTGTTGACCACAGCGATACATAACCTCAATCGCCAACAGAGCCGCATACGTATTTTTGAGAGCGGCCAGTGCTTTATTTCCAGCGCCGAGGGTTTGACTCAAAACAGCGCGTTGGCCGGTGCCATTTGCGGAACACGTCATGCTAGCGACTGGACATCGAGCAGGCAGACGGTGGACTTTTTCGACGTTAAAGGCGATGTTGAGGCATTGCTGGCGCGCACCGCGCAGCGCGCTCATTATAGCTTTGTGGCGGCCGAGCATGCAGCGTTACATCCAGGGCAGTCTGCCTCGATACTGCGTGGTGGCGAGGCTATGGGCTGGCTCGGTGCATTGCATCCGAAAATACAACGGCAACTGGGATTAAGTCAGCCGATTTATCTGTTCCAACTGGATTTGGCGGATCTGATGCACGTGGCTTTGCCAGCCTATCGAGATATCAGCAAATTTCCCGAGGTACGTCGCGATCTGGCATTTTTTGTCGATCCGGCGGTATCCGCGGCGGCTGTCCTGAGTGTGGCTCGCTCGGCAGCCGGCAGCGATGTGATCGATGTCGCACTGTTCGATGTCTATCGAGAGGATAAATCGCAAGATCAGCTCAAGAGCTTGGCCGTGTCGCTGACTTTTCAGCGCACTGATCGCACCCTCACCGATGAAGAAGTTAACGACGCGGTCGAAAAGACGATGGCAGCGCTGGTGAGCGCCTGTGGTGCGCAGTTGCGGGGCTAGCCTAGAATGCCCGGCATCTTTGTCTAGCGCCGTTGCAGCGCTAGTCTAGGAGTTTTTGGCCCTGTTCGCGCGGTGGGTATCTGTCAAAAAAAACAGGCATCTAGCCCTTGGTTGGGTAGTTGTTCCCGCTGCATACACCTTTTAGTGACACATCGCTATCTGTCGCAACCATTGCGGCGGTAGTGCGCGGCTGTTCAATCAACACTGCGCTGATGGCGACATGGATTTCTACTAATTTTCGCAGCAATAAAAAAAGGGCCCAGCGACCTATGGTCAACTGAGCCCTCTAGAGAGAGTTTTAATTAGTGATTAAAACTCGGTCTGGATCTCAACACCAAAGGCACGCCCTTGCGTCTGTTGAGCATAACTCAACAGCGTCGAGGTGGTTCTGCTCACCCAGTTGGTTTCGTCTGTGAGGTTATTAATGAACGCCGCCACCTTGTAACCATCTTTTTCGAAGGCCATATTGAGGTGCAGCTTGCCATATGCATCAACCAATGCCACTGGATCATTGTCTTCCTGTGTATAGAAATCATCCGTCCAGCTGTAAGCGGCGCTTGAAGTAAGCATTCCTCCGGCAA
>DDJS01000028.1 GCA_002339165.1 Cellvibrionales bacterium UBA2618
GTGCGAAAATTGGCATAGCTCAGTGACCGGTAAATTTCGGTTTGCGCTTTTCAGCAAAGGCCATTCGGCCCTCTATTCGGTCTGTGGTGTCGCGCAATAAGCCCCATGTGGCGTTGGACTGCGCGATGCAATCGGCGGGCGCGAGGTGGCTCGTCTCAAGCGCTAGTTTCTTCACGCTCTGCACCGCGAGCGGCGCGTTTGCCGCTATGCGTTGGGCGATAGCGAGCGCTTCGTCGACGAGCGCTTCGGGCGCATAGATGTCGCTGACAAGGCCCAGCGACAGCGCCGTTTCAGCGTCGATGCGATCGCCCGTCAGCGCCAGCTTCATCGCATGCGCTGCGGGAATAGCACGAATCAATGCTTGCACACCGCCCACCGCGGGAACGCTACCAACCTTGACTTCGGGTAAGGCGAAAGAGGCGCGACTAGAGGCGACGCGCAGATCACATTGCATCGCCAATTCTAGACCGCCACCAAGGCAGTAGCCGTTGATTGCTGCGATCATAGGTTTCCAGATATGAAGATCGCTCAAGTCCATAAGCCGCGTGTATCCGCCGTTTTCAGCGTCAATCGCCTTGCTGGACAAGGCGCCTTTGGCGAAGCTGTGCTCTGGTGGAAAGGTTTTTTTGAGGTTGGCTCCCGCGCAAAAAGCTTTGTCACCGGCACCGGTTAACATGATTACGCGCACGCTGTCATCGTCTTGGCAGGCAGCGAGTGCGTTGCGCAGATCGACCAGGCCCTCGGGTGTGAGCGCGTTCAAGGCAGCCTGATCGTCGAGTTCAACGATGCCGATGGGGCCCTCTTTTTGGTAGTTAATCATTGACATTATCTTGTCCTGCTCATGGTGTTAGACGCTTGGGCTCGATAGTGAACGGCCCCCACAGACATAGATCAACTGCCCGGTGACGTAGGCATTGGCCTCGTCGGCAAGGAAACCAACGGTGCCTGCAACGTCTTCAACCTGACCGATGCGACCCATGGGTACGGATTTTTCTAAGCGTTGGCGCTGCTCGTCGCTATAGCTCTGGATCAGTGGCGTATCGACAATGCCCGGAGCAACGGCGTTTACGGTGATCCCCTTGCGGGCTAGTTCGATCGCCAAGGTTCGCGTAAGGCTGACCGCACCACCCTTAGAGGCTGAATAGTTGACCTGGCCAAAGCCGCCGAGCCAGGCGCGTGATGAGATGTTTACGATGCGACCAAAGCCCCCCTCAATCATACCGGGGATCACCGCCTTACAGCACAAGAACATCGACTTAAGGTTGACGTCTAAGACCAGATCCCAGTCTTCCTCTTGCATATTGACGATGCGTTTATCGCGAGTGATTCCGGCGTTGTTAATGAGAATATCTGGTGTTTTCCAACGCTCAGCGATCTCTGCGGTGGCATTTACTACGGCATCTTTGTCGGTTACGTCAACGGTCTGCGCGATGACGCGATCAGCATCGACCCCAAGGGTTTTCGGCAGGGCCGCGAGCGCCTCATTATCGCGGTCCCAGATGGCCAAGCGATGGCCTTTTGCCAACAGCACCCGCACCACCCCAAGGCCTATGCCGCGCACCCCGCCGGTAACGACTGCAACACGATCTGTCATAGAGTTCTCCTTAAACTGAAAGAATGGTAACGACCGCAAGCGCAGAGTCACCTGCCAATTGACCGCCGTTGTTTTCTGCCAGAGCCACTTTTGCACCTTCCGTTTGACGGGCACCCGCGGTGCCCCGAAGGTGCTGCACCAACTCTACGATCTGACCTGCGCCGGTTGCGCCGATCGGATGGCCACGACTCATAAGACCACCACTGGGGTTGACTGGAATACGCCCACCGATCGCTGTGTCACCGGAGCGGATCAACGCGACTGCGTCGCCGGGATCGCACAGGCCAAGGTTTTCGTAATGGAACAATTCGGCCGGGGCGGTAGCGTCGTGAAGTTCGACAACGTCGAGATCCTCCGGCCCCAAGCCCGCCATCTCATAGGCTTTGTTGGCCGCCGTTACGGCAACCAGTTCGCGATCGCCATGACTTTTAGCCGAGACAACAGCGGAGGCGCGTACGCGGATGTTGGGTGTGTCTAGCTGACTTGCAAAGTTCTCGGACGTTAGCACTATGGCGGCGGAGCCATCGCCAATTGACGAGCACATAAAGAGCGTGAGTGGATCGGACACCAACCGGCTTTGTAGCACTTCGTCGATGCTGGTGTTTTTGCGGAACTGGGCAATCGGGTTAAGACTGCCGGCATGACGGCTTTTTACCACCACGCGGGCAAAGTCCGCTGGGCTGCCGCCATTACTGACTAGCCAGTTGCGAGCCTTGACCGCATAAATATCCATAAATAGTGAGCCGGAACCTGCTTTAAACCCCTCTGGCAGGGGCTCTTCGATATCAACTGCCCCAGCGAAGGCACCGAAAGAGACGGCCTTATCTTGGTGGGTGAGCTTTTCGCTGCCGACCACGATCACGCATTCGGCCTGACCGCTGGCGATCATTAGCCAGCCTAGATGAAAACCAGAGCTACTCGAGGCGCAGGCATTTTCGATGTTAAACATCGGCGCGCCGCCAAGGCCAGTATTGCGCAGCGCGGATTGCGCGCGAATCATTTCTTGGCCGGTGACGACGCCTGCGGCGGCGTTACCGAAAACCACTTGCTCGACTTGATCGGGCAACACGCCGGCATCCTTGAGCGCTGCGCCGACAGCTTCTTCAGAAAGTGACTTGAGGCCACGATCAAGAAATTTACCAAAATGGGTCATCCCTATCCCAGATACGATGACGTCTCTCATACTGGCTCCTATAGCATTGAATCCAATTTACGTAACAAGCGTAAAGATCGTCTTTAGCCGTGTTTTAATTAACCCGAGCAGTCAATGGTAAACCAAAATGGCATATTTACAATTGTTTAATTAGGCCCGTCTCACAGCGCAAAAAATGAATCCTGAGTAGCCTGGGTAAACGCAAAAAGCGGAGCATATTGCGGCGTCTTTAGCGCTCGGTGATCATGGCGCGTGGGGTGTTCAGTAAGATGCTCAGTGGCGGTTGTTGAATCATCGGTAATTCGAGAGACCGGTCTCATTCGGGGTTCTGCAATTGGACGGTCGGCACCTCATAATTCGGGTGTGATACCTTGATTTAATGGCTGTCAATCGGACAGGCGCAGACCCATGACATGACAAAGGCGTTGGACTTAAATGGGGTTGACTAACCCATCTAATAACTGGCTTGGCTAGAGGGTTGATCGTCATCGAGTCTCTAGCGACGCGAACTGGTCGGCTAGTATGGATTGCCGGCCCCGGCGACGTTGTCCGAATGAGTCGAGGGCTTGACTATCTCAATGGCCTATACATAGAATGAGGAGAGATCAGGAACCATCCTGACTAGGCACAACGGCTAAAAATACCCACGGAGAAGAGTATGGCAAATCTAACGCAGTCCCCCCATTTTGACTACCAACCTATTATCGATCGAGAACCCTTTAAGCTTCCTGAAGGTAAGCGGGTAGCAGTCATGCCCTACGTGAATATTGAACACTTTCCAGCGGATATACCCGGTACAGCCTTAGTCCCCGGAACTTTGGGTTTTACGCCTGACTCGCTGAATTATGGTTGGCGAGATTACGGCAATCGCGTTGGACTTTATCGAATGATGGATTTGATGGACGATCTTGGCATGCGCGGTACGGTCTGTCTCAACAGCGATATCATTCATGAGTACCCACGGATTATCGAAGAGGGCCAGAAGCGCAACTGGGCCTGGATCGGTCACGGCATCAATAATGCGCCAGCCAATTGGATTGGCAACGTGCGCGAGCCCGATGGCTCACTGCGCATGCTCAGCGAGGAGCAGGAGCGGATCGTGTTGGAGACTGTGCTAACGTCGATGGAACAAGCGCTGGGCCGTAAAACTAAAGGTTGGTTGTCACCCTTTCTCACCCACACCGACAACACCCCGCGGTTGTTGGAAGAATATGGTGTGGAGTATCTCTGTGACTACACCCATGACGATCATCCGTGCAGGTTTAATACCCCCAAAAATAAATTGATATCAGTGCCTTATACCTTGGAGTTGAATGATATTCCGGCCTTTATGAATTGCGGTGTTTCATCAGAAGCGTTCGGCGATATGATCATCGATCAATTTGACGTGCTGTATGAAGAAGGGGCCACTAATGCCCGCTGTATGCCGATTTGCCTGCATACTTTTCTCGTCGGTCAGCCGAACAAGTTCAAGCACCTGAAACGCGCCTTTGAGTACATTGCCAAGCATGATGACGTTTGGCTGACGACGGGCGACGACGTCAACGACTGGTACCGCCAGCTCTATATGTAGCGCTCTGCGCGTTTGACGGGTCGCTAGCGGCGCTCTTTGAACGCGCGTTTTTGTTGGGCTATTTAGGGGCAGCCATTGTCCCCCGTGGGGCGTATGTGTCAGCACAGCCCCAAGACGAACACTCGATCTGGCCTCAACAATTGCGGGTTATCTGCTCGCAACTTAAGACCCGAGGCGGCGGCATTCAGCGACTGGTTAGGTACGTATTTCGACACGCCATGGTGGGTTTAGACGGTTTTCTTCCGCCCAGTAAAGCGTTATTTTATTACCAGATGGATCATGTAATATAGCTGCGCGCCACAAGTAACTTTCGTCTCTAGGCTCTTGATTGAAAAGGAAACCTTGAGCCTTTAAATCATTAACCCAATCATCTAATTTGTCATGTTCAAAGTATATGACCGTAGCACATACTATTTTAGAGTTTGCTAATAGCAATGAAAATGTTGATTCGCCTTCGGGACATTCAAAACGCGCGTAATCGTAATGAGGAGCATCTGCTATTTGTATAAAACCTAGATCGCGATAAAACTGGGTAGACTTGCCCATATCATTTACAGGTAACGTAACTTGATTTAAATTCACCAAAGCGCCTTGTATACCTAACGCCTAGGTAAGCGAGAGCGCGTTAGCGCATCCGCTTAACCTACTTGTTAGCTGATTATAGAAGGTTTTCAAATTCTGGATTTGTTACTGTATTTTTTATCAAATCTTGAACCGCACGAGAAAGTGCATCGGCAGTAGCGTTGCATGCGGTAATAACGTCAAATCCGCTTTTAAATGTATATTTTTTTTCTGCTTGAGGCGTTTTGCTACTTGAAGGCTTTAAACGAACCACCGATTGAGGTTAGACCTTAGATTCTCACCAGCTATAATTTACACCAACACTAATTTTTCT
>DDJS01000137.1 GCA_002339165.1 Cellvibrionales bacterium UBA2618
CTATCGGAAAGGTAATCGAGCGCACGGCCAAAACCCGATAGCGCCTGAAACTCTTCGAGCGCCTGATCGGGCGAGATAAAGGTAATCAAACCAACACCCGACAACGTTCGCAAGCGACTATCGAGCGTTGCGATCACCGTCTCGCTGGCATCCATTTCGACAAATACCGTGATCTGAGTAGAGGCCTCGACGTTGCCACTGAGTCGCTCGAGATTCTCAACCGCGAGGTACAGTGCGCCCGGCAAGGCCAGCGCAATAGCGATCACTAACACCGTCATGATAGTCTGCAGCGGTTCGGCGGCCATATCTCGCAGCGATTGAAACAGCGTCAATCGATGGTTGGCAATTTCTCCGCGCCAGCGATCAGCTGGTGCCAGAGCGTTGCCGCTGGCCCCGCGCGGCGCACTATCGCGGCCTTTACTCTGGGTCTTTTTCACGCTTTCCACTATCCTCGGCGAGGGTTCCACCATCCAGACGAAGGATACGTAGCCGCATCCGATTGATCAATGAAACATCGTGGGTGGCGATCAACACGGTCACGCCGACGGTTTGAAAGCGCCTAAAGAGCGCCATGATCTCGGCAGACAACTGCGGGTCCAAATTACCGGTTGGCTCGTCGGCGAGTAATATCCTCGGCTTGTGCACAATCGCGCGAGCGATACCGACGCGTTGCTGCTCACCACCCGAGAGCTCTGCCGGCTTTAATAGCTCGCGCTCGAGAAGACCCACGCTGTCGAGCGCCGCGCGCACACGCCGTGCCATCTCAGCCCGCGGATAACCCGAAACCTGCAGTGGCAGCGCAACGTTGTCGTAGAGCGAGCGATCCATCAATAGTCGGTGATTTTGAAACACCACCCCCAACTGCCGTCGATAGGTTGGCACCTGCGCCTTGCTCAACTGATTGAGATTGGTGCCATTGATGTATAAGTGCCCAGACGTAGGCCGTTCCATGAGCATTAACAGCTTGAGTAACGTGCTCTTGCCCGCACCCGAGCGACCGGTTAAAAATGCCATTTCCCCGGCACCCATATGGAAGCTGACATCGCTGAGCGCCTCGTAACCGGTGTCATAGCGCTTGCTTAAATTTTCAAATTCGATCATCGACCGATACTCCCACCGCTGGCGTTCGACAGCAGCGCTTGGACAAAGTCGCGAGCCACAAAGGGTTGCAGATCATCGACCCCTTCACCAACGCCGATATAGCGCACCGGCAAGCCGTACTGATCGGCCAGAGCAAAAATAACACCTCCCTTGGCGGTGCCATCGAGTTTTGTCAGAACGATGCCAGTGACACCCGCTACCGCGAGGAATTCCTTCATCTGCGCCAAGGCATTCTGCCCAGTCGCGGCGTCCAGCACCAACAGTACTTCGTGGGGTGCCGATGGGTCGAGTTTAGCCATCACCCGAATAATCTTGGCAAGTTCCTCCATCAGGTTGCTCTTGTTGTGCAAGCGTCCAGCGGTATCCGCAATCACCACATCGATACCCTTAGCCTGCGCCGATTGCAGGGCATCGTAGATCACCGAAGCGCTGTCGGCGCCGGCGTGTTGCGCCACCACCGTCACCGCATGGCGTTGCCCCCAACTCTGTAATTGCTCGACGGCAGCGGCGCGAAAGGTATCACCCGCTGCCAGCACCGTCGACAGCCCACGCGCTTTTAATAGACCACAGAGTTTACCAATGGTCGTGGTCTTGCCCACACCGTTGACACCGACCATCAAAATAACCGCGGGCTTGGGGAGTCCCTCGAACACCAGCGGTTGCTCACATACGCGCAAAATATCGATCAATATGTCTTCGAGCACCGCGCGGGCCGCATCGACATCGGCCAACTCTCGGCGATCCAACGCCTCGGTCAATTGGCGAATAATTTTTTCGCTAGTAGCAACGCCGACATCGGCCATTAACAGCGCCGCCTCCAACTCTTCAAGCAGTGCATCGTCAATGACCTTGGCGCCGAGAAACAAATCCGCCAAACCCTCGCCACTGCGCGATAGCGCACCGCGCATACGCGCCGCCAGCGAGGGCGCTGGGGTGGCCGGTGGCGCTGATCTAAATCGGTCTAGGAACGATTTTTTCGGCGGCGAAGTGGCAGCTTCAGATTCTTCAGAGGTGTCGGACACAGCAATAGTATTAAGCGCAGTAAAATTTGCTGTATCCTATCACTAACCTTGTCAAAAGTGACAAAACTAAACCGCTAGGGCGCCAATATTGCCGAATAAACTCTCCTCGGGCGATCTCAAACGCGCCAGCAAGCTAAAAATAATCGCTGGGCAATGGCGCAGTAGGCAGGTGCTCTTTGCGCCCACGCCGGGATTGCGGCCGACCGGTAATCGTCACCGCGAGCGCCTGTTTAATTGGCTCGGCGTGGACATTCGAGGCGCGCACTGCGCCGATTTATTCGCAGGTAGCGGAGCCCTTACCTTCGAGGCTGCATCGCGCGGTGCAGCGACCTGTATCGCCATCGACAATCACCCGCTCGCGCTTCAGTGGCTTGCGTACAATGCCAAACAACTGCAAGCCGAGCAGGTGCAGTACCGGTTTGGCGACAGTATAGAACTGCTTAAAACGCCGCCAGTGCGACCAATGGATGTGGTCTTTATCGATCCGCCGTTTGCGCTAAACTGCAGCTCAGAGGTATGCCGCAAGTTAGAGCAGTATGACTGGTTAGCCGGCAATGCGATGATGTATGTCGAGCTTCCCAAGGACAACGAGGGTTTTCACCCGCCGCCAAACTGGCAGTTATGGCGGCAACAAATCAACGGCGATGTCGACAGCCGACTTTATAAGCGCATTGAGCCGCCCTCATAATTTAAGTAAGATGCGCGCTCGCCACGTTAGATGAGGTTTATACTATGCGAAAGATTGTCTACCCAGGTACGTTCGACCCCATTACCAATGGGCACATCGATCTTGTTGAGCGAGCCTCGCGACTGTTCGACCACATTATCGTGGCGATCGCCACCAGTCAGCGCAAGAGTCCATTGTTTGATATCGACGAGCGCCAACAACTCGCCAGCGATGCATTGGCGCACCTCGACAATGTGGAAATTCGTGGTTTCGATTACCTGCTGGTCAACTTTGTCAAAGATTGCGATGCCGACGGCGTGCTTAGAGGACTGCGCGCGGTGTCTGACTTTGAATACGAGTTTCAGTTGGCGAACATGAACCGTGCGCTCTCGCCAGAAGTTGAGAGCGTATTTTTGACCCCGGCAGAACCCTTCTCCTACATTTCGTCGTCTCTGGTCAGAGAGATTTCATCGCTCGACGGTGACGTTTCCAAGTTTGTTCCAGCGAACGTTGTCGCGGCACTTTTGAAAAAGTTTAATCGAGCCTAGTCAGCGTTGACATGCGGCGCAATACACCGAACTGCGCTGACCGAGGCGCTGTTCGCGCAACACCCCGCTGCAATTGACGCAGGCCTCGCCCGCTCGGCCATAGACCAACAGCTGCTGTTGAAAATACCCCGGTTCGCCGCTACTGTTGACAAAATCTCGTAAGGTGGTGCCGCCCTGCTCGATGGCCCGTGCCAAAACCACCTTGATATTGTCCGCCAATTGCCGATAGCGCATTAGCGAGATGCGCCCAGCGCTGCGGTCGGGGCGGATTCCGCTCATAAAAAGCGCCTCTGAGGCATAGATATTCCCCACGCCAACAACCACCGCATTAGTCATGATAAAGGGTTTAACCGCGACTTTGCGGCGCTGCGCTAGCGCGTATAGGTGGTCGCCGTCAAAGCGATCAGAGAGCGGTTCCGGGCCTAGGTTGCGCAGTTGCCAGTGCTCTTCATCAGACCACAGCCAACTGCCAAAGCGACGGGGATCGTGGTATCTCAGCGCCCGCCCCGAAGTGATCTGTAGTTCGATGTGGTCGTGTTTGCGCCAGACATCGCCGCTGGCGACGATGCGCAAGCTGCCACTCATGCCAAGGTGCACCAGCATCGAACCACGCTCTAACTGCAGACGCAGGTACTTGGCTCGCCGCGACAGGTCGACGATTGTCTGGCCCGCCACCCGCTCGCCTATATCTGCTGTTACCGGCCAACGTAGAGAGGGTTGGCGGACGACAATGCTGGCAATTTGGGCGCCCTTAAGCCAGGGCGATATCCCTCGAAGGGTGGTTTCGACTTCGGGTAATTCTGGCATTGGCAACTCGGCAGTGGTGACTCAGTGGATAGCGGCTGGCGGAGTATGGCTCCCGACGTCGAAACCCCTGTATAGTGTGTCACACTGTGCGATAGAAATACGACGCCGGACTAGTAATTTTCATAAGATTCAGTAGAATGCTTCGACTGTTTCGAAATCACCTGATTTTGTGGAAAGAGGTTATGGCACTAGGTAAGCGACGTAGAGAAGAAGACGAGTCACAGATAGACATGACACCCATGCTCGATGTGGTGTTTATCATGCTGATATTTTTTATTGTCACCGCATCTTTTGTCAACGAGGTCGGCCTGCAAGTGGATCGTCCACCAACCTCAGACCAACCCCCACCCGATTCCGAAAACACCAATATCGTGTTTAGAATTTCGGAGAGCAATGAGTTGCGATTCGAGGGCCGCCGAATTGACATCCGCGCGGTACGGGCAAACGTAGAGCGCATGCACGCCGAAAAACCCGAGGCCAAGGTGGTGAT
>DDJS01000154.1:0-11905 GCA_002339165.1 Cellvibrionales bacterium UBA2618
GGGGCTACCAACAGCCCCCAAAAAAGCCCACTTGCCAGCAGTACACTCGCCGCGAAAAATAGCCATGGCAGCCACCGTCCGCTGATTTCGTAAAACCAACGGGGCGAGCCAAGTCGGTAGAACCATTGCCATTTTTTAGACTCTGTTGCCATGCTTAAAACCCCGTAATCATCAGGCGCTGGTGACGCGCAGTGCTGCTGCTGCCGCCAGCGGACAAAGCGCCACGGCGGCGCATAACATTGCGCCCATCGCCGCCAAGGGGCCCGACCAATGCAGTCCATCCACAGCGTAGAAGACCGTCGCAGTGCCAAAAATCATAATCGGCATATACAGCGGCACCACCAACAACGGCAATAAAAGTCCTCCGCGGCCCAACGAGACGGTCAGCGAGGCTCCGACCGCACCGACCGCGCTAAGGTATGCACTGCCAATCGCCAAACTAAGAAGCATCGCTGGGTAGGCGGAAGTCGGCAGCGACAAAGTCATACCCAACAGTGGCGATAACAGCGTGAGTGGCAGCCCCGTCACCAACCAATGCGCCACAATCTTAGCCAAAATCGGCAGTGCTATGAGTTGTGGTGCAATCAATAATTGCTCCAGTGATCCGTCTTCAAAGTCGAACGCAAAGATCCTCTCAATCGATAACAGCGTCGCCAGCAGAGCCATGATCCACATTATGCCCGGCGCTATCTCGCTGAGGCGCTGCGGATCGGGCGACAAACCTAGTGGCACCAGTGCGCAGACCATGGAAAAGAAAATCAGCGGCGCCACCGTGTCACCCAAACGCCGGTACGCCAACAATACATCGCGTCTTACATAAGCTGAAAAACTCGGAGTTCGCGCTAAGTCGGTCATGCTAGGCACATCGCTTTGATAAATCATATTTACGCACAGCTCCGATCGCCAGATCTTGGTGACTTATCAAAACGATCGCGCCCCCGCTGTCGAGGTGCCCTTGCAGGCGGCCGGTGATCAACCCAATCCCTTCGGTATCCAACGCGGTCAGAGGTTCATCTAGCAACCATAGTTTAGCGCGCGTCAGCACCAAGCGTGCGAGCGCAACGCGCCGCACCTGTCCCGCTGACAACTGATGACAGGGGAGATCATAGACCGCCCCCAAACCCATACTACGGAGCGCTGCGCGCACGCTTTCAGGGTCGCGTATACCCTCAGATGCGGCCATCCATGCAAGATTTTCCTCTGGGCTCAAGGCCAGTTTTACCGCCGATTGATGCCCTATATACAGTAGGTCTGCTAGGTATTCGTAGCGCACCTTTTCGAGCGGTTCGCCGCGGTAATGCAGCGCACCGCTGGTGGGACTCAACAAGGTAGCCAACAGGCGCATGAGGGTGGTCTTGCCGCACCCATTAGGCCCTTCAATCAAAGCCATTTCGCCCGCTTTTAAACGCAAATTTATGCCCTCAAACACCCTGCGGTCGTCGCGTTCAAAGCACAGCTCCTCCGAGCTGAGAAGGTAATCTTGGGGCACCGGCACATCCATACACATTAACTTCAATGGCTGATATTATGCCAAAAACCGCGGCCCATATGTTATGTATAATTTAGGCAATCGAGAAAACCAGCGAAAACGCTCGCTATTGCATTTGAGTGCGCTGAACTTTTATAGATTGTAAGCTATACAACGATCGGCAGCGTATTACTCCGAGCGAATTGAGCTAGACGGCGGAGCGCTCTACAATGGTCTAGTCGACCAACCACAACGCAACGCCGTTCACGGACACATTAAGAGAGACACGACATGCAGATTTACCGCGTTGGCGGGGCGGTGCGCGATCGCCTTCTCAACTATCCGAGCAGCGAAAACGACTGGGTGGTGGTCGGAGCGTCCCCACAACAGTTGATCGACCGCGGTTACCGTCCAGTGGGTCGCGACTTTCCAGTATTTATTCACCCGCAAAGTGGCGAGGAATATGCGCTTGCGCGAACCGAGAGAAAATCTGGGCACGGCTATGGGGGCTTCACTTTTTACACCGCTAGCAACATCACGCTGATCGACGATCTGCAGCGGCGCGACCTAACGATCAATGCCATAGCCGAAGACTCCGATGGACGCCTAATAGACCCCTACAATGGACAACGCGATCTAAACAACAAAATTCTCCGCCATGTATCCGACGCGTTCCTGGAAGATCCGCTGCGCGTGCTGCGCACAGCGCGCTTTGCCGCCCGTTATCACCATCTCGGTTTCAGTATCGCTAGCGAAACCATGGATGCCATGCGCGCCTTAGTCAACAGCGGTGAAATGGAACACTTAGTGGCGGAGCGAGTCTGGCGCGAAACTCAGCGCGCGCTTGGCGAACAAACACCTCAGGTGTATTTTCAAACACTCCGCGACTGCGGCGCCCTGTCCTGCATCCTGCCAGAGGTAGACCGTCTATTTGGGGTTGCACAACGGCCTGACTTTCACCCGGAGATCGATACCGGCGTGCACACCATGATGGCGCTCGAGCAGGCCGCGAAATTATCTGATGATTGTTCGGTGCGCTTTGCAGTGTTGGTCCACGACGTCGGCAAGGGCATCACACCTGCGGATGTCCTACCGCGCCACACCGGCCACGAGGCGCGGGGATTACCGCTGGTAAAAACTCTCTGCGAACGTTTAAAGGTCCCCAATGAATACCGAAAACTAGCGCTCGTGGTAACCGAATATCACCTCCAGTGCCACCGCGCTGCCGACTTGAAAGTAGAGACGTTACTGAACCTATTGCGGGACGCAGGCGCTCTCAAGTCCAGCGCCAAATTAGAACCTTTTTTGCTCAGTTGCGAGGCCGACGCTCGCGGTCGACTCGGATTAGAAAACCGCCACTATTCATCGCCGAACTATCTTCGCCGTGCCCAGAGCGCACTGGCCACCGTCAGTATCGCCGATCTGGTGTCATCGGGCGCTGCGGGTGATGAAATTGGGCGCCAACTGCACAACCGACAGATCGCGCGTCTAACCGAATTCAAACAGACAAATCAACCCTATAATGGCGATCCATAACGCCCTAACCAGCGGTTCGATAAATCGCAAAAAATACCTAAGGTAAACTCATGAACGCTCCAGATAAAGGCAATCCTGTGGTTCTCATCACCGGCGCAGCGCGGCGCATCGGCGCCGAGCTGGCACGTTTATTTCATCGCGCCGGCTATCGGGTTGTTATCCACTACAATCGCGCCGCTGCCGATGCCGACAAACTCTGTGAATCGCTCAACAAGAAAAGACCAGACAGTTGCCTACTGGTTCAGGGCGATCTCAATGACGACGCCGGGTTGTCACGGATAGTCACATTAATCAATTCGATTGGGTCGCTGCATGTGCTGATCAATAATGCCTCCAGTTTTTACCCCACGCCACTCGCACAAACCGACGACAACCAATGGAATGATCTGATCAATAGCAATTTGAAGGGGCCGTTTTTCTTATGCAAAGAACTGGCCCCACTACTGCAGGCGAGCGCTGGCACGATTGTCAACATCTCCGACATGCACGCCCGTCAAGCGCTCAAAGAACATCCGATCTATAGCATCGCCAAGGCGGGAAACATCGCCATGACCAAGTCACTAGCGCTTGAACTGGCGCCCAAAGTACGAGTCAACAGCGTTGCTCCGGGCGCAATCTTATGGCCTGAGCACGAATCTGACGATCAGCAAAAACAACAGTCTGTGCTCGGAAAAGTACCGATGGGTCGACTCGGACGCGAGAGCGATATTGCCGAGTGCGTATTTTTCTTAGCGGTCGGTGCTACTTATATGACAGGCCAAACGATCGCGGTCGACGGCGGCAGCTCGAATTGCCTATAGTCAGTATGGTACTTCTTCGTGGGTACGCTCAATCGGCGCCATCGACGATCGAGCGATAGAGTTCAGGGTCGGTGGCACCCTCGGTTCCGATCAACAAAATCACCGAGCTGCGATCAAAGCCCATGCTGCGCCACAGATCAGTATCGCGCCTAGCTGCCAGAAGCCCAGCAAGCCCAGCAGTTGCGCACTCCCCCGCTTCAATCGACAGACCGTCACTGAAGCCATGCGCGAAAAGTCGCATCAATGGCGCGACCGCATCATCGGTAATCGACAGGCAGTGGCTCAGCGTCGGTTGGAGTATGTCCCAAGCAAGCGACGACACTTCGCCGCAGGATAGTCCGGCCATCAGCGTTTCCTTTTTTATATCCCAGAAAATCGGCATCTGCGCCTCAATACTGCGCAAAAAGCACGCGCTCAAATCCGACTCAACGGAAATAACCCTGCACAGTTGATCGCCCATGGCCTGCCACAGTTTGGCTACCACCGCGGCAGCCAACCCACCCACACCAATCGGCAAAATAGCATGACTGATTAGCGAACCCGCGGACTGCTGCAGTACCTCGCGCGCCAATACCGAGTAGCCGGCCATCACCTGCAGCGGAACCTTGCTATAGCCAGGCCACGATGTGTCCGATACCACCTGCCAGCCGTGGGTTTCTGCATCATGTTTGCACGCGGCCAGCGAGGCCTCGTAGTGACCATCGACGCGAACAACCTTTGCTCCGAGTTGACGCATGGCGGTTTCACGCGCGCAGCTGACCTTGCTATGAATGTAGATCACCGCTTTGCAACCGGCTCGCTGGGCACCCCAAGCCACCGATCGACCATGGTTACCATCAGTAGCAGTGGTGACGGTGATATTCGACGGTAGTTTATCGATCGTGCATTTTTCCGCGACCAACTTCACGACCGCATAAGCCCCCCCCAACGACTTGAACGAGCCTAGACCAAAACGCATCGCCTCATCTTTGTACAGCACCTCGCGAACACCCAACCACGCCGCAAGTTCTGGCAATCGGTGCAGCGGCGTAGCGGCATAACCGGGCCAACGGGAAATTTCCGCTGCCGCATCTGCCATATTTTGGCTGTTGAGCGACCCCTCAAGATCGGGAAAACGAGTAGCACGATGCGCCGGATTATCAACCAATTCGGTAATCAGTGCGGCGGCGGATGCCGTTGCTATGCGCTGAGCAAATTGAGTCATACTAAATTCCCATATGTATGCAATCTGACAATGCCCTAATCAGTTCGTCATCCTACGCGCAATAACAACCAGGCGCCTTCGTCTAACTGTCTTGGAACTGCTGTTTGAGGTGATTTTTAGATACGCTATCGATGTCAAAAACGCGGCCATTCATGCAAAGATAGACGCCCTTCGGCATAATTTGCGCGGCAGTCACTGCAGCGCCTAAATTGAAATCAGCATCGCTATCTCGGAACAGCGCAGGGCGCATAGCACCGGTTAGCACCAGCGTTTTTCCCTTGACTGCAGTAAGCGCTTGGCCGGTTTTTATCATCGTATCAGTACCATGGGTAATGACGATTTGTTGCGCCGAACTTGCCTTAACCGCGGTCACTAAGGCGGCTCGATCGAGATCGCACATATCCAGACTGTCCTTGCCCAACAGCGGCGTTACTTCTACTTCAAGCCGCGGGTTAACCCGCGCCATTATGTCGATCACGGCTGGCGCTGCAACATCGTAATCACTGTTGCCATGAGCAGCACCGGCCGGTGCATAGACCTTGTCGATGGTACCGCCAACCGTGATGATGTGAATACCCATCGAGAATTAATACTGCGCGATCGGATGCAAGGTAATTTCAACGCGACGGTTGCGCTGCTTGCCCTCTGTGGTCTGGTTACTCGCAAGGGGTCTATGCTCGCCAAAACCGTTCACCAAAAGACGCGCAGCGGCAACCCGTTGAGATTTCAAATAGTCTGACACCGACGTCGCTCTGCGCAGTGACAACTGATTATTATGCGCGTCGCTGCCGCTGCTATCGGTATGTCCAACGACAGCCACCGACGTTTGGTCGTACTGTTCAATTACCAGCGCGACGGACTCAAGAACCGCATAAAAGCCCGAGGCAATATCGCTACTATTGCTATCAAAAGTAATGTGGCCCGGCATAATCAGTTGGATACTGTCGCCATCACGCAGCACTCGCACGCCGGTGCTGCGCAATTTTTTGCGCAACATCGCCTCCTGCAGATCCATGTAGTAACCAATGCCGCCGCCAATCGCCGCTCCGCCTCCAGCGGTAGCCAAAATTCGCTGGTTGCGCTTGCGACTATCCTCATCTTTGTTATCGATATAGGCACCCAACGCACCGACCCCAGCACCAATCGCGGCGCCGACTGCCGCCTTACTGGCTTCCGATTCGCCGGTGTAAGGATCGTATGTGGTACAGGCTTGGAGTAAAATGATTGCCAAAACGGCTAGCGCGGCGAGTCCGCGCTGAGCTTGTAAATACATAATAAAGTCCTTTTTATAGAGGTTATACCGCGCAAATTTAATCAGTGAACTTTGCGCGATAGTAGTTTAGCTGTTCGCAGTATAGTTCGGATTCATTCGGTTGTTAAAAATTTTCAAACTCGATAGTCACCACCGTCTTTAATCGTAAATATTTAGCAACACCATCGAGCGTATGCGTTTAAGGAACCTTATAACGAACGCGCACCAATGAATCGACAACCGCAGCGCAAGTAAGAACGTAATCAGAGCACCGAGCTTTGTCAGAATTACTGATTTTAAATCCTCGCAAAACACCCCGCATAAACACCCATGCCGAGGTATTAAATCGGCGTTTAACGCCTGTTAGATCCGCAGTGCCGATTCAGTTACCCGCGCGGGTAATATTGCCGCCGCGCCAAACGAAATCTACCGACCAGAGTTTTTGCCGATGCTTGTCATAATCATGCCAGTGTTGAGCGTAGCTAACCCCGGTCAGTGGATGCAATCGATCGCCGGCAATTTCGGACAGCGGCAGAAGCACAAAGGCGTTTTTTAAAATTTCATCGCGAGGCAGATCAATGCCATCAATTAAGCCGTGAAGATCATCCACGCAGAGAATGTCGATATCGAGGGTTCGTGCGGAAAATTTAGGCGTACTGCGGTCACGCAGACGGCTGTTTTCAAGCCTTTTAAGGCATTGTGAAATTTCTCCAACAGCCGTATCGGTGCGAATACCCACGACTAAGTTAAAAAAATTATCGCCGTCAAACCCCACCGACTCGCTCTCATAAACCGAGGATATCTGCAGTGTGCCAAATTCATCTTCGAGACCATCAAGCGCAGCTGTAATGTTGTCTTGCACAGCGATATTACTCCCCAAACTCAGATAAACCGTTGCCATTAGGGCTTTTCTCCGCGCTCGATAATAATCCCGACATCCTGCGAACCACGCAGAGCCCCTGGCTTACTCACCCTCAACCGCAACCAGGGCACCGCGAATTCGACCAGTACAATATTAGCAACCTCTTCGGCCATACGCTCCACCAACAGGAATTCACTGGCTTGAATAAAACTGATAATACGCTTGGCAATCGATTTATAATTCAACGCATATTGAATGTCGTCAGTTTGTGCGGCGCGACGAATATCGGCCGCCATATCAAGATCAAAGCTAACCTCCTGCTTCACTTCGCGCTCCCAGTCGTAAATTCCGATAATGGTCTCGATGCGCAGATCTCTAATGTAAACAATGTCCATCAAAAAGCCTCCCCCGGCGGTTTTAAACTGTCCAGTGGCCAGCGCGGCCGTGCCGTTATCGCCAGACCGTTATACTCACCGGCCAAAAGCCGCTGACACCCTGCGTAAGCGATCATAGCGCCGTTGTCAGTACAGAATTCATGCCGGGCATAAAACACTTCGCGATGCTCTGATGCCAGCGCCTGATGCAACTTAGAGCGCAATCGCTGGTTGGCGGATACGCCACCGGCGATGACTAGAGTATTGAGTGATTCTTGCTTGAGCGCACGCAAACATTTGATCACCAATGTATCGACTACCGCCTCTTGAAAGCCTGCACAAATATCGCAAATAGTTTGCTCGTCGGGCAAGCTGTTTTCGGCGCTGTGATCGTAAATTAAATTTCGAGTAAAAGTTTTAAGCCCCGAGAAACTAAAATCTAAGCCCGGCCGATCGGTCATCGGGCGTGGAAACTTGAAACGCTCGATGTGACCACGTTCCGCGGTTGCCGCCAATCGCGGCCCGCCAGGATAATCCAGGTCCAGCATTTTAGCGGTCTTGTCGAAGGCCTCACCGGCCGCATCATCCAAAGACTCACCAAGCAAACGGTATGCGCCTACGCTGGCTACGCTAACCAACTGGGTGTGCCCTCCCGACACCAACAGAGCGATAAAAGGAAACTTCGGAGGGGACGCCTCGAGCATCGGCGCCAATAAGTGTCCCTCCATGTGGTGGACAGCCAAAACCGGAATTTCAAGGGCAAATGCCAGCGCTGTAGCCAACGAGCCACCGACCATTAATGCGCCCATCAAACCCGGCCCCGCGGTATAGGCGATGCCATCCAGTTCGGTTTTTTGCATACCACAGTCGTCGAGTACCGCCTTGATCAGCGGCAATATTTTGCGGACATGGTCCCGCGAAGCAAGCTCTGGCACCACCCCACCAAACTCCGCATGCATCTCCGCTTGAGAGTACAACCGGTTGGCCAACAGTCCCTCTTGGCTATCATAAATAGCCACACCGGTCTCATCGCAAGAGGTCTCGATACCCAATACACGCATACTTAAATCACCCGTCATATGAATGAAGATCGTATAGATAAACCCGGCAACCGCGCCGGAACTTTATGATACCACTCATTAAGGTCATCGCGCGCAGGACAGACAGAATTTACACCGCCATTATGCGTCTAATCGGCCATATAAGTCTTTGCATCACCGCTCCGAAGCGTATAGAATATGCCGCCTAATAGAGCACTAGATAACATACAACCGGCATCAGTGCAGCCATCAGCAGCCATCAGCAGGCAAGAATAGGATTAAAGTATGCCCAGCGTTCGAATTAAAGAAAACGAGCCCTTTGACGTCGCATTGCGCAGATTCAAGCGGTCATGTGAAAAAGCCGGCATCCTTGCCAAGGTAAGAAGTTGCGAGTTCTATGAAAAACCTACTTGGGAACGCAAGCGCAAAGCGGCAGCTGCGGTGAAGCGAAACCAGAAAAAAGTCTCACGAGAATCACGAAAGTTCACTCGACTTTATTGAGCACATGCTCGTTCGGTCGAGCTAGAAAAAATAGACCGGCTGAGTAGACGAGCTAGGTTGCAACATCCGTCAAAAGCGCCCGAGGGCGCTTTTTGCATATTTACAGTTACCTATGGGGTCAAATTATGCGCTTGAGCGAACAATTATCCGCTGCCATGAAGCAGGCAATGCGCGCCAAAGACAAACAGCGCCTCGGCACCATCCGCCTAATCCGCGCCGACATAAAGCGCATCGAAGTCGATCAGCGGATCGAACTAGACGACCAGCAGACGCTGCAAGTACTAGACAAAATGCTCAAACAGCGGCGCGATTCTATCGCACAGTACCAATCGGCAGGGCGCGACGAATTGGCCGATATAGAGGCCGCAGAAATTGTGGTTATACAAGAGTTTCTTCCCAGCGAGCTCAGTGCGAAAGAAATTCAAACCATTATCGCTGCGGCCATACAGAATGTTGGCGCCCAATCGATGCGCGACATGGGCGCGGTTATGGCGCAACTAAAACCGCAGATACAGGGCCGCGCCGATGCTGGCAAAGTCAGCGGTCTAGTGAAGGCAGCACTCCTGCAATAGCGCTGACCCCATCGCCCCGGCGAACTGCCAAACAATGTATCTTTGATTTCCCAACGAGGTACACTGGCAGGCAGTTACCAACCGACTCGCAATGCTCATGGCCGGACTAATTCCACAGAGTTTTATCGACGATCTCCTCGACCGTACCGACATCGTAGAGATCGTAGGTAGTCGCGTCGAAATTAAAAAGGCCGGAAAAAATCACAAGGCTTGCTGCCCTTTTCACGAAGAAAAAAGCCCCTCGTTTACTGTTGCTCAAGACAAACAATTTTATTACTGTTTTGGCTGTGGCGCTGGCGGTAATGCGTTGAGCTTTATTATGGAGTTTGATCGTGTCGACTTTTTACCCGCAGTCGAAACACTCGCTCAGCACCTAGGCGTAGAAATTCCGAGGGAAGTGGAATCGCAACCCCAGCGCAAGGCAAGTCGAAAAAAGGATAGCATATACTCGATACTCGCCGACTCCGACCGATACTATCGCCAGCAGCTTAGGCGTCACCCATCGGCCTCTAGCGCTGTCAGCTATTTAAAAAATCGCGGCCTGAGCGGTCAGATTGCGGCTCAATTTGGCATCGGTTATGCTCCCCCAGGTTGGGACAACCTGATGCAGGCTGAGGCGACAGACGAAGAGCGCTCAAATCTGCTCGAAGAATCGGGCATGCTGGTTCACAAAGTAGAAGAAAATAAAAAATATGATCGCTTTCGGCATCGCATCATGTTTCCAATCCGCGATCAACGCGGTCGAACCGTCGGCTTTGGCGGTCGTGTTCTTGACGACAGCAAGCCCAAATATCTCAACTCACCAGAGACACCCGTGTTTCAGAAAGGTCGCGAACTATACGGCCTCTACGAGGCGCGACAAGCGCTCAAGGAAATGCCCAGGTTAATAATGGTCGAGGGTTATATGGATGTTATAGCCCTCGCTCAATATGGGATTCAAAACGCGGTTGCTACACTCGGCACCGCGCTCACCGAAAGTCACTTACAAAAGATATTTCGCTACACCTCGGAAATCGTGTTTTGCTTTGATGGCGATGCTGCCGGCCGCAAAGCCGCCGCCCGCGCGCTCGACACTGCGCTGCCAGAAATGCGCGATGGGTTATCGGCGCGCTTTCTTTTTCTACCCGACGATGAGGATCCCGACAATAGCGTGCGCAAACTCGGCCACGACGCCTTTGTCCAGACCATCGAAAACGCACAGCCGCTATCAGAATTCTTTTTTAACCAACTCAGTAGCGACATTGATACCGCCACAGCCGACGGCAAGGCAAAACTGGGCAAACTCTGTGCGCCGCAAATTAATCGCATACCCGAGGGCATTTTTAGGCAGTTGATGCTGGCCGACTTAGCCCAGCGCACTGGCCTGTCGACCGCTGATCTTAGCGCCTATGTCGCGGCGCACCGACCGATAGCCAAATCGAGCGCTCCATCCACAGAGTCTCACAACAGCCGCACAGACGGCAACAGAGAAGCGCCCGAATATAGCTACGAAGAGAGTTATCCGCCGCACGGTCAGAGCGGTAATGGCGACTATCCCGAGTTGTCAAACAACGTTAAAAAAGTCCGTTTGACCCCTGTCCAATATCTTTCAGCTCTGCTGCTAAATCATCCTGATCTCGCCCAGCATGTTGACGATAGCTCGCTTTTGGCTAGCTCGGCCGATCCGGAAGTAAAACTTTTTATGCGACTCCTGCTGGCTGTGCAGCAGCACCCGAATTACAAATCTGCCCAACTGATCGCTTATTGGCTGGGCAATCCGAATGCGCAACAAGAAGCGCGTCACTTGCAGTCATTGGCGTCGAGCGAACTCTATCACCCGCCGACGGGCACCGGTAGAGATGACCACGCAGAGTTTTGCGATGCGCTCAATCATGTCCAACGACAGATCTTTGAAGCGCTACCAGACACTCATAAAGCCCGTCACCTTTTGGCCTGTGAAACCCTCAATGAAAGAGAAATCAAACAGTTACATAAAATCCATGTCAAACTACCGCAAGATACAGCAGGGAAACAACTAAAAAGAGATATAAAACAGAGGCTTGTAATATCCCCTACGAAAAAAAAATAAACCCAAATAGTCTGGGACAAGCGATTAATTATCGGCTATAATTGCGCGCTAATTTTTGGGCTCTTACTGACATATCCTATGACCGAAAATACTCGAAAGCAACAATCTGGCATTAAAGACCTCATTGCTAAAGGCCGTGAACAGGGTTACCTGACGTACGCCGAAGTCAATGACCACCTCCCTGAAGACATCGCTGATCCAGAGCAAGTCGAAGACATCATTCAGATG
>DDJS01000154.1:12227-12665 GCA_002339165.1 Cellvibrionales bacterium UBA2618
GATCAACGACATGGGTATCACTGTGTTTGAAACTGCACCGGATGCCGAGACTCTATTGATGATGTCGGGCGACAACACACCGGATGAAGTGGCTGCTGCCGAGGCCGCCGCGGCACTCGCTTCGGTTGAATCAGAACAACATCGCACCACCGACCCAGTACGCATGTATATGCGTGAAATGGGCTCGGTTGAGCTACTCACGCGCGAGGGTGAAATTGAAATCGCCAAGCGTATTGAAGAGGGCACCAGAGAACTCATGGCGGCGATCACCGAGTGGCCTTCATCGGTCGCCAAGGTGATGGCAGAGTTCGACAAAATAGAGCCTGGCGAACGGCGACTTACCGACATTATTAGCGGCTATCTGAACCCGATGGACCACGTTCCCTCAGCACTCGCTCAACAACAAGCCGCAGAGGCACTGAAAGCTGAATCGGGCGA
>DDJS01000154.1:13004-13549 GCA_002339165.1 Cellvibrionales bacterium UBA2618
GAGGATGACGAGGAAGAAGAAGAACAGCATGAAGGCGGACTAAACCCAGAGGAAGCTGCCCAACGTTTTAGTGATATTCGAGCACAGCTGAGCAAAACCGAACGCTCTATAGAACGTTACGGTCGCTCGTCAAAAAGCGCGGTTAGCAATGTTCAAGAACTCGCCGACCTTTTTAAATACCTAAAGCTCACGCCACGCCAATTCGACCCGTTAATCTCGGTTCTAAAACGCGCGGTCGAGAGCGTTCGGCGAGAAGAACGCAACCTGCTAGATTTCTGTGTACGCAAGGCCAAAATGCCGCGCAAGGCGTTTATCAAGGAATTTCCAGGCCATGAGAGCGACAAACAGTGGTCGACAGACATCAGCCAATCCAGTTCCGCCTGGGCCTCTGGCTTCGACGGGCAACTCATCGAGATCCATAGATCACAGCGTAAACTGGGGAAAATTGAGCTCGAGAGCGGCTTCAGTATAGCTCAGATCAAAGACATCAATCGGCGTCTGACCATCGGAGAAGCAATGTCGCGTCGCGCCAAAAAAGAAATGGT
>DDJS01000008.1:0-5140 GCA_002339165.1 Cellvibrionales bacterium UBA2618
CATCACTGCGGTGATTCTGCCAATCACCGCAGTTGACCATCAGTTTGTCTAAAAACTGATTGCCGTCAGCCGCCTCGACGGGTATGTTAATGGTCTATACCGCAGTTGTGTTGCCCAGAACTGCCCCGCAACGTCGAGTGCGCCGAACCGGCTCGTATTAATCTAGGTAGGTCTGTTGTATGAACGGCGATAGTGCAGAGCACAACCGGGCTCTGGATGGCGCTATTGTGCCGACCTTTATCCAGTATCTGCTGCCGTCATTGATCGGCCTGCTGGCCATGACCTCGGGGTCGCTGGTCGATGGTATTTTTATCGGCAACTACGTTGGCGTTACCGCGCTGGCCGCGGTCAACCTGATCATCCCAATCCTGACGTTGAGCTTTGGTATTTGCATTATGGTGGGCGTCGGCGCGTCGGTGCGCGGTGGTAAGTATCTCGGCGAAAAGAATATTCCGGCGGCCTCAGCGATCTTTAGTAAGACACTCATATTCATGGTGTTTTATGGCTTTTTGGCGATCGCAATGGCGCTGCTATTTGAGCGCCAGTTGTTTGCCGGACTCGGCGCTAGCGCCGACTTATTTCCGGTGATGAGCGAATACTACCGGATCGCTGCGCCGTTTTTACTGCCACAATTTATCACCATCGCGCTGTACTTTTTTGTTCGCCTCGATGACTCGCCCAATCTGGCGGCCGCGGCTCTGGGTGTCGGCGCAGCGCTCAATATCGCCCTCGATTATCTCTTTATTGCTGTCTATGACTGGGGTTTGGTAGGCGCAGCAATCGCCACCGGATTGTCGCAGGTGGCGTCGATGCTGGTATTGCTTAGCTATTTTTTAAAGCACAAGCGCGTGCTGCGCTTTGCCTGGCGGCAAAAAGACTGGATGGAGGTGTTGCGCGCGGCCTATAACGGCTTGTCTGAATTTATTAATGAGGTGTCGGGCGGAATTATCGCGTTGATTTTTAACTGGATGTTGATTCAGCGCGCGGGGGTGGAAGGCGTCGCCGCGATCACCGTGGTCAACTACATGTTAATGGTTGGTTTTATGGCCTTTTTTGCCATATCCGATAGCATTCAGGTGATGGTCTCACAAAATTTCGGTGCGCGTAATCCCGAGCGGATACGCGCATTTTTGAAAACCGCGCTGGTCGCGGTCGGTCTGGTCGGCGCTCTGTGTATCGCTGTGTTGTTGAGCGCCAGTGAGCCATTGATTGGACTGTTTATCGATCATCGGGTAGGGCAGGGCGGTGATACGCTGCAACTCGCGATGACCTTTGTCGGCTTCGTCTGGCCGCTGTTTTTATTTGCCGGTGTCAATATGTTGATATGCGGTTATCTGACCGCCATCCATCGGCCGTTTCAGTCGGGTTTGATTTCGATTAGTCGCAGCCTGATTCTGCCTGCCGCTCTATTGACCCTGTCGTACAGTGTTTTGAGCGATTACCGGTTTATCGCCGCGTTGCCGGTGGCCGAAGGATTGACCTTTGTACTGGCGTCTTTCATCTATCTGCGGGATACGCCCTTGCGTGCGGTGCGTCGCGAAGAGCAAGAGGTTGCGCGCTCAAATGCCCCAATAGAGTAGCCAAACAGATCTGCCGGAGCGTCCCAATTGCTGTGCAACGTATCGGTTTGATGATGCCAAAAGGTTTAGCAGGCCTGGTAATAAACGGCGTAATAGACATACTTATCGACATCGTTGATAAGGTCCTCTCACACCACTGCATGCTTCCAGAAATCGGGTGGTTTCAAAAAACCGTACCCATCAATACTTTACGTTGACGTAAAGGTCATATTATACTGGCTCCTCGTTCAGGCTATTTAGCTACGGTGTTTTATGCGCGAGTACAGCATTTCGCAACTTTCCAAAGAGTTTCAGGTGACCACGCGCACCATTCGTCACTACGAGGAGCGCGGGTTGGTGGCGCCGAGGCGACGCGGCCAAACGCGCATCTATAGTCCTGCCGATCGCACGCGGCTAAAACTGATTTTGCGGGGTAAGCGTCTCGGCCTGTCGCTAGAGGACTCTCGCGAGATTATCGACATGTACGAGCCGGGCAAAAGCAACATCGATCAGCTAAAAAAATTAATTACCGCCATTCAAGTCCAACGCCTGCAATTAACCCAACAGCTCGACGATATAGGCAGCCTGTTAAAAGACCTCAATCAGGCCGAAGCCGACTGTGTCGACGCACTAAAATCCAACCGGACAGATCATTCATGAATACTTCTTATCCCAGTTTAAATTTTAATCTTGGTAGCGATATCGACATGCTCCGCGACGCGGTATTTCAATTCTGCGCGGCAGAAATCGCGCCGCGCGCCAGTGCCATAGATCAGAGCAACGATTTCCCTTCTGATCTGTGGCGAAAACTGGGTGATATGGGCTTACTCGGTATTACCGTCAGCGAGCAATACGGTGGCTCAAATATGGGCTATTTGGCGCATGCAGTGGCTATGGAGGAGATTTCTCGCGCCTCGGCATCGGTCGGCTTATCGTATGGCGCCCACGCTAACTTATGCGTCAATCAGTTGTACAAAAATGGCAGCGAAGCGCAAAAAATGCGCTATCTGCCCAAGCTCTGCTCCGGCGAACATATCGGCGCGCTGGCGATGAGCGAACCGAACGCCGGTTCCGACGTCGTAAGTATGCAACTCAGTGCGCGGCGTCAGGGTAATCACTATGTGTTGAACGGCAACAAGATGTGGATTACCAATGGCCCGGATGCCGATACCTATATTATTTACGCCAAAACCGACAGCTCAGCGGGCTCCAAGGGGATTACTGCATTAATTGTCGAGCGTGATACAGCGGGCTTTTCGCGCAGCCCAAAGCTCGACAAACTCGGCATGCGCGGCTCCAATACGTGCGAGTTGGTTTTTCAGGACTGCCAGGTGCCGGTAGACAATGTCCTCGGCGGCGAGGGGCGTGGCGTGGCGGTGCTTATGTCGGGTCTCGATTACGAGCGCACGGTACTTTCCGGTGGGCCGGTAGGCATCATGCAAGCCTGTCTGGATACCGTCTTACCCTACGTGCATCAGCGCCAGCAATTTGGCCAAGCGATTGGCGAGTTTCAGTTGATGCAGGGTAAGATTGCCGATATGTATACCGAGCTGAATGCCTCGCGTGCCTACCTGTACGCCGTAGCGCGGGCCTGCGATCTCGGTCAGGACTCGCGCAAAGACGCTGCGGCGGTGATTCTATACACCGCCGAAAAGGCCACGCAAATGGCTCTCCAGGCGATTCAGGCGCTCGGTGGTAACGGCTATACCAATGACTATGCCGCCGGTCGTTTGTTGCGCGATGCCAAGCTCTATGAAATCGGTGCGGGAACGTCCGAGGTGCGGCGAATGCTGATTGGCCGCGAACTATTTACCCAGAGCGCATAGCGAGTCGCCCATGACCATTATTCAATCCACACTGAATACCCGTAGCGCCGAGTTCGCCGCCAACACCGCGGCAATGGCAGCGCGAGTCGACGATTTGCGCAGCACCCTCGAAGCGATCGCTCGCGGTGGTGGCACAGCCGCATGCGAACGGCACGTCGGTCGCGGCAAGTTACTGGTGCGGCAGCGGATTCGAGCGCTGCTCGATCCGGGTTCGCCGTTTTTAGAATTTTCGGCGCTGGCAGCCCATCAGGTCTATGGCGAAGACGTGCCAGCGGCGGGTATCATCACCGGCATTGGTCGAGTGAGCGGGCTGGAATGTCTGATCGTCGCTAACGATGCCACCGTCAAGGGCGGCAGTTATTACCCACTGACGGTAAAAAAACACCTGCGCGCTCAGGCCATCGCCGCCGAAAATCACCTACCTTGTATTTATCTGGTCGATTCGGGCGGGGCCAACCTGCCGCGTCAGGATGAGGTGTTTCCCGACCGCGAGCATTTTGGTCGCATTTTCTTTAATCAAGCCAATATGTCGGCGCAAAATATACCGCAGATCGCCGCAGTGATGGGTTCGTGTACTGCCGGAGGGGCCTATGTGCCTGCCATGGCCGACGAGTCGATTATCGTTGCCGAGCAGGGCACGATTTTTCTCGCGGGACCACCGCTGGTAAAAGCGGCCACCGGCGAAGTGGTCAGCGCCGAGGAACTGGGCGGCGCCGACGTCCACTGCCGAACCTCGGGCGTGGCTGATCACCTCGCTAACAATGATAGACATGCGCTGGATTTGGTGCGCCGCGCCATTGCCCGTCTCAATCGGGTGAAGGTTGCGCAGGGCGACATCCGCGAGGCGCGCGAACCGCTCTACTCGCCGCGTGAAATATACGGCGTGGTGCCTGCCGATGCGCGGGTCGCCTACGATGTGCGCGAGGTGATCGCGCGGATCGTCGATGGCTCTGAACTGGACGAATTTAAGGCCCTCTTCGGCACCACCCTGGTGTGTGGGTTTGCGCGCATCTTGGGTTATCCAGTGGGCATTGTCGCCAATAATGGCATTCTGTTTGGCGAGTCGGCCCAGAAGGGAGCGCACTTTGTCGAACTCTGCGCGCAGCGTAAAATCCCACTATTGTTTTTACAAAACATCAGCGGTTTTATGGTCGGTAAGCAATACGAAAACTCCGGTATTGCCAAGCATGGCGCGAAGATGGTGACCGCAGTAGCGACTGCCAATGTACCCAAGTTTACGCTGTTGATCGGCGGCTCGTTTGGCGCAGGCAACTACGGCATGTGCGGTCGTGCCTACGATCCACGATTTTTATTTATGTGGCCCAACGCGCGTATTTCGGTGATGGGCGGCGAGCAGGCAGCGGCGGTTTTAGCCCAGGTAACGCGTGACAAACACGAGCGCGATGGTAACGAATGGAGCACCGAACAAGAGGCGCTTTTCAGGCGACCGATTGTCGAGGATTACGAGCATCAGGGGCATCCTTACTATGCCTCGGCGCGGCTTTGGGACGATGGTGTGATCGACCCCGCCGACACCCGCATGGTATTGGGTTTGGCGATTTCAGCGAGCTATAACCGACCGATCGGCGAGACCAAGTTTGGTATTTTCAGAATGTGATGGATGCACTGGGTCGCACGTCACGCGAAGGATGACGCGTGTCACAGCCATATTTTCAACGCTAGGTTTCCACTGCAAGGTTTTCACCGGTGAGTTGTCTAGGATAGGTTGTCGAGAATAGGCCATTGAGAATAGGC
>DDJS01000008.1:5450-9729 GCA_002339165.1 Cellvibrionales bacterium UBA2618
AATAGGCCATTGAGAATAGGCCCATGTGAATAGCGTGCACAGACTAAATAGCGGCACCGATTAATACGAGTAGTACGAGTTTCACAGGAGTTGAGCACAACGATGGACAAAGTCACCTGGACAACCGACAGCCGCGGCGTGGCCACAGTTTGGTTGAATAATCCAACCAAACATAACGTTTTTGACGACCACAGCATCGAGCAATTGAACGCGGCATTTACGGCGATCGCCGCCGACACAGGCGTTCGGGTGATGGTTTTGGCTTCCCGTGGTAAGAGCTTTTCTGCCGGCGCTGATCTCGCTTGGATGGCGCGCATGGCCGAGTACAGCCACGCTGAAAATTTGCGCGACGCCGAGGCCTTGGCGACCATGCTGGCCAACCTGGCGCAGGTGCCGCAGCCGACCATAGCCCGAGTGCAGGGCGCCGCTTATGGCGGTGCTGTGGGCCTTGTAAGCTGTTGCGATATGGCAGTGGCGGCACGTTCTGCTCGCTTTTGTCTGAGTGAGGTCAAGATCGGATTAATACCTGCAACCATCGGCCCCTATGTAGTGGCCGCCATTGGCGAGCGGGCCGCGCGGCGTTATTTCACCACCGCTGAGCCTTTCGATGCGCAGCGGGCGGCTCAGTTGGGGTTGGTCAGCGAGGTCGTCGATAGCGATGAGTTGGATCGTCAGGTCGATGCGCTGGTCGATGCGTTGTTGGCTAATGGGCCCGAGGCGGTGATGGCCGCCAAGCAGTTGGTGGGCGACTTGAGTGGCAGGTTGATCGATGGCGAGTTGATCGCTGAGACCTGCTCCGCCATTGCCGATATTCGCGTTAGCCAACAGGGTCGCGAGGGTCTCGCGGCATTTTTAGAAAAGCGCCGACCCGACTGGCGTGGGGAGTAATGGTGGCGATGTTTAACAAAATACTGATTGCCAATCGCGGCGAGATTGCCTGCCGCATTATTCGCACCGCTCGATCGATGGGCATTACGACCGTCGCCGTCTATAGCGACGCCGACCGCCATGCCCAGCATGTTGCAATAGCCGATGAATCCTTTTACATAGGTCCTTCGCCGGCGCGGGATTCTTATCTGGTGGTTGATAAAATAATTCAGGCGGCGCTCGAGTCCGGTGCCGAGGCGATTCACCCGGGCTATGGGTTTCTCTCTGAAAATGCCGATTTGTGCGGTCGCTGCGCGGCGGCTGGTTTGGTATTTATCGGCCCACCGGCGGAGGCGATCGCCGCCATGGGCTGTAAGTCGACCGCTAAGACACTGATGGCGGCGGCCGACGTTGCCACAGTACCGGGTTATCATGGTGACGATCAAGATCCCGAAGTGCTAAAACGGGCCGCGGCCGAGATTGGCTATCCGGTACTCCTCAAGGCAGCCGCCGGCGGCGGCGGCAAGGGCATGCGCACGGTTGTCGATGAGGGCGAGTTCGACGCTGCATTGGCGTCAGCCATGCGCGAGGCGCAGGCGAGTTTTAACGACAATCGTATGCTCATCGAAAAATACCTCATGCAACCGCGGCACATAGAAATTCAGGTATTCTGCGATGCGCAGGACGGCGCTGTACATCTTTTTGAGCGCGATTGTTCGGTGCAGCGACGCCATCAAAAGGTCATCGAGGAGGCGCCAGCGCCGGGCCTTGCAGCCGATATACGCGAGCGCATGGGCGCAGCGGCGATTGCTGCGGCGCGGGCGATCGACTATCGCGGAGCCGGCACCGTGGAGTTTTTACTCGATCAGCGGGGGGCATTCTTTTTTATGGAAATGAACACCCGTCTGCAGGTCGAACATCCGGTGACCGAAATGATCACCGGCCAGGACTTGGTCGAATGGCAATTGCGGGTGGCGGCGGGTGAGCCGTTACCCTGCGGGCAACAGGATTTACAAATCGATGGCCACGCCTTTGAGGCGCGTATTTACGCCGAGGATCCAGAGCGCGACTTTATGCCCGCTAGTGGTCGCTTAGAGCAATTGTTGACGCCCATCGAGAGCCCTCATGTGCGGATCGATAGCGGGGTTATCGAAGGCGACGAAGTGAGTATCTACTACGATCCGATGATCGCCAAACTAATCGTTTGGGACAGTGATCGCGAACGGGCGCTGGCGCGTTTGCAGCGCGCGCTTGGCGATTACCGCGTCGGCGGCGTGAGCACCAACGTCGGCTTTCTTTACAACCTCGCTAGTAGTTGCGCATTCCGCGCCGGCGAGGTTAATACAGGCTTTATAGATCAGCACGCCGATGAAATTTTTCGCCGTCGCCCGCTAGACATCGACTACGCCGCGCCACTTGCCGCGGCGGTGCTGATAAGACGGCGTGCGGAGCAGTCACGTCGTGCCGCAGAGCGTTCATGGGAACCCAACTCGCCGTGGTATTTAACCTGTGGTTGGGGACTGCCCGAGCCGCCATTACAAGTTCAGGTGCAGGGTCAGCAACGCAGTGTTGCGGTCGCCGAGGCCATTGATCTGACGCCGGCGCAATCGATCACCACCGCCGCCGGCTTCGATTTGCTCACTCCAGACGGTTTTTTTCGCTGCGCCGAGGTGCCGCCAGATTTTGGCTGCGATCGGATCGCGGCGACTACCGAGTCGTTTAATGCGCCGATGAATGGCACGCTAATCTCGTTGCTGTGTGAGCCTGGCGCAGCGGTCAAGGCCGGCGATACACTGCTGGTGATGGAGGCCATGAAAATGGAACACGCGATGGTCGCGCCTTGCGACGGGGCTGTGAGTGAATTTTATTTCATCGAGGGTGATCGCGTCGAGGGTGGCGCGATTTTACTGATGTTTGAGCCGACCTAATGAGCTATCCAAAATCTGTGCGGATCGTCGAGGTCGGTCCTCGCGATGGCCTGCAAAATGAAACTGCAGCTTTGTCGGTGGCGACGCGGGTTGAATTGGTGGATCGATTGGTCGCTGCCGGGCTGGGTTATATCGAGGTCGGCAGTTTTGTGAGCCCGAAATGGGTGCCACAGATGGCCGGTAGCGATCAGGTTTTTGAACGTTTGGTGCGATCAAACGAGACCACTTATGCTGCGCTGACGCCAAATATGCAGGGGTTGCAACGGGCGACCGCCTGCGGTGTTCGCGAGGTTGCGGTGTTTGCAGCCGCATCGGAAAGTTTTAGCCAGAAAAATATCAATTGCTCGATTGCCCAGAGCCTGCAGCGCTTTGCGCCAGTGGTGGCGCAGGCACAGGCGAGTGGTATCCAAGTGCGCGGCTATCTATCATGCGTGTTAGGTTGCCCCTATGACGGCGTCGTCAGCGCTGATGCGGTGCTTTCGGTGACCGAACAACTACTGGCGATGGGTTGCTACGAGGTTTCTTTGGGCGATACCATAGGGGTCGGAACCGCCGCCTCGACCGAGGCGCTGCTGGCCCACCTAGTGCACTCAATACCGGTTGACAGGCTCGCGGTGCATTTCCACGATACCTATGGCCAGGCGCTGGCAAACATACTGGTTGCGCTGCAGATGGGCATTGCGGTGATCGATAGTTCGGTAGCGGGTCTCGGTGGTTGTCCCTATGCGAAAGGAGCTTCCGGCAATGTTGCCACCGAGGATCTGGTGTATATGCTCGATGGCGCAGGGATCGAGCACGGTGTCGATTTGCATCGATTGATCGTGGTGGGCCACTGGGTATGCCAGCAGCTTAACCGCGCGAATGGGTCGCGCACAGGTTTGGCGCTGGAGCGCGCCCAGGGGTAATACCGTCAATCGCGGTGCATTTTTTGTTCGGGTGTCAACACCGCTGATTTTTTGCTTTATATGCAACGTTTTTTAAGCCCGTCTAAGAGCTTGAATTTAATCTATTGGGTGGCGACCCCTAACTATAAGAACAGCCGTTCGGCGCCAGCCATACTGTTTGTCAACGGAGGCGGCTGCCTTTAAGATTCTATGTTGGGTTTTTTTGCCGATGAGCGCTTTGGCTGATGAGTGCTATGGGTGAAACGTGGGCGATCGGCTTGCGCTTCACCCAATGGTTTGACAGTGCGCAAAGTTGCCAGACTACGGCGCGCTAATGCTTGGTATTCCTCCGTCCCGCGCGTTTTCCAAGCAACCTCTTTGTCGCTGAGTTGACGCCGAATCTGGGCTGGATTTCCAGTCACCATGCTACGCGCTGGGCAGCTAAAGTCAGTTTTAACAAAAGCGGTTGCGCCAACCAGAGACTCTTCGCCGATCACCGCGCCATCCATTATTACCGCTAGCATACCGACCAAGCTGTTGGTGCCTATTAGGCAACCGTGCAGTATGGCGCCATGGCCGATATGACCATTCGTCTCGACC
>DDJS01000093.1 GCA_002339165.1 Cellvibrionales bacterium UBA2618
CCGGCTGCTATTCAGCTGGTGCCCGAGGCGGCCGACGGTGGGCTGCTGGCCAAGTTGCGCGATGGCGACCTACTGCGGGTCGACGCTCACAACGGCGAATTGCAGTTGTTGGGCGACGTGGCCGCGATCCAAGATCGGGCGTGCTCACCGCGCTCGATTGACCGACAGCGCGGCTGTGGGCGTGAGCTATTCAGCATTAATCGCGAAAATATTAGCGATGCAGAGCAGGGTGCATCGTATTTGTTTCCGAGGGTCTAGGGAATATGCACATCAGTTGGAATTTAGTCGCCGATATTGGCGGCACCAATGCGCGTTTTGCCGCCTATCTGGTCGATCAACCCGAGGTGCTGTACGAATTTCACCACGCGGTGAACGAATACCCGCAATTCGACCAGGTTCTTGGGGTATTAACGACGGAAATTGAACAGATGTGCGGCTGGCGATGTCCCCCTGAACAGGTGTGTTTTGCGGTGGCCTGCCCAGTCGACAACGAGATTATTCGTTTTACCAATAGCCACTGGGCATTTTCACGCGATCAATTGATGAACTGCCTTAATTGTAGCAAAGTGATATTGATCAACGACTTCGAGGCTCTGGCGCGCGGTGTTAACGCGCTAGGGAGTGATGATCTGCGCCAAATTGGCGGCGGAGCACCGAGGACGGACAAACCTAAAGTTATTTTGGGCGCTGGGACTGGCCTCGGAGTGGCGGCATTGGTGCCCCATAATGACGGTTATCAAGTGATTGACAGCGAGGGAGGGCATGCCGACTTCGCGCCAGTGGGTGATCTGCAGGTCGAAGTGCTGCGCTATTTACGACGCAGTCATTCGCGCGTTTCGCTCGAGCGTTTATTGTCTGGCGCAGGTCTGTTAAATATTTACGCCGCACTGTCGCATATTCACGACCATCAATCAGCCTTGACAATGCCCTCCGAGGTCGTCGAACAGGCTATCGAAGACAACCAGTCGATAGCCGCTCAGACCTTAGACCTATTCTGCGAAGTGATCGGATCGACCGCTGGTAATCTCGCTTTGACCTATGGTGCTCGCGGCGGAATTTACGTTGCCGGTGGCATCGTGCCGCGCTTTGCAGATTATTTTATCGGCAGTCAATTTAGAACCTATTTCGAGAGCAAGGGCCGCTTTGTCGCGTACCTCGAGGCGATTCCGACCTATTTGGTCACCCGTGCCAACCTTGGGCTGTTGGGCGCGACAAAACATATTGCTATTCAGAGGAGTGATTGAATGCGTGAATTATTGGCCGGTCATCGTTTGATCGCGGTGGTTACGATCGAGGACAGTCGTGACGCGGTGCCACTGGCAGAGGCGCTTGTGGCTGGTGGCATCACTGCGATTGAAGTGACCTTGCGCACCGAGGCAGCCGTCGCCGGAATCGGCGATATCATTCGTCATGTGCCCGAGGCTTTGATCGGCACTGGCACTGTATGCACTGCACAACAAATCGATCTGTCGGTCGATTTGGGCTGCCGTTACATGGTCTCTCCGGGCTTTACGGACGACCTATTAAATGCTGCACAGCAGGCGTCTATTCCTCTGTTGCCCGGCGTTTCCACTGTGTCCGAGGTGATGCGGGCGATGCAATTCGGCTACCGAGATTTCAAGTTTTTCCCGGCAGGAGCCTCTGGCGGCGTGGCCTTTATTAAGGCGTTGCAGGGGCCCTTTAAATCAGTAAAATTTTGTCCAACTGGCGGCGTTGATGTGGATAACATGGCTGACTATCTGGCCCTTGGTAACGTTCTTGCGGTTGGCGGTTCTTGGGTTGCTTCGCGTGCGCTGGTGAGAGCCAAGCGGTGGTCGGAAATCGAGCGTTTGGCTCGCCATGTAACCTCTCTCAATGCCGGCGATATCAGTGGTTAAACAGCGAGATTCCAATATGCAGATGACGAACGATACTGATTTGATAATCTTTGGAGCGGCCGGCGATCTCGCCAATAGAAAGCTATTTCCTGCGCTATACCGCTTGCACTGTGCGGGCCTACTCGATGAACATGTGCGAATCATGGCGCTGGCACGCGCCGAGTTATCGACCGAGGACTTTGCCCAAGCGCTGTTAAAATCACTCCGTCAGATACTCGATACCAGCGAGTTAGATGATGTTCAATGGCTGGCTTTCAGTCGCCGCCTGCACTATCTGAGCATGGATTTTGGCGAGCAAGCTCACTATACGAATTTTAATCAATGGCTGCAGAGTCAGCGGGTAGCGATTTATTATTTGGCCACCCCGCCGAGTCTATTTGGCTCTATCTGTGGGCACTTGCACAGCGCGGGTTGTGTCGATGAACGCGCGCGGGTGGTACTGGAAAAACCCATCGGACAAGATCTGGTTAGTTCGCGGCATGTCAATGACACCGTAGGCGGGTACTTTGATGAGCGGAACATCTATCGCATCGACCATTATCTCGGTAAAGAAACGGTACAAAATCTATTGGCATTGAGGTTTGCCAATCGGGTGATCAATTCCCAATGGGACAACAGCTGTATCGACCATGTTCAGATTACTGCCGCTGAGACGGTGGGCATCGAGGGGCGCTGGGGGTATTACGACTCGGTGGGCCAGCTTCGTGACATGGTTCAGAATCATCTGTTGCAGTTGCTTTGTATGGTCGCCATGGAGCCGCCCAATTCCCTCGAAGCGGACGAAATTCGTGCTGAGAAGGTCAAGTTATTGCGCGCGTTGCGCCCAATTACCTCCGATACGGTGCTCGAGAGCGCAATTCGGGGGCAGTATTCCGCAGGTTGGATTAAAGACCAACCGGTGGTCGGTTATATGCAAGAAGAGGGCAGTCAGGACAGCAGCAGTAAGACTGAGACCTTTGTCGCCCTGCGCGC
>DDJS01000086.1 GCA_002339165.1 Cellvibrionales bacterium UBA2618
TTAAACGAGTATAATCTCATGGAGGGCACCCCATGAGCGATGATTATAGCGATAGAAACTTTGACGACTTGGCAGAGAAATTTGCCCGCAAGGTCTATGGTGGGCTCAAGGGTGAAATTCGCCTAGCGGTGATCCGACGCGATATGCAAGCCGCTATAGCCAACATCACGGGGGCGAGATCGTTACGTATACTGGATGTGGGTGGAGGTCTTGGACAGCACTCAGTGGAATTGGCACAGCTCGGACATCGGGTTGTCTACAGCGATATTTCCAGGGTCATGTGCGATGCTGCGCGAGAGCATGCCAGAGATCAGCAAGTCGAAGAGCAAATACAATGGCACTGCGCGAGCTACCAACATCTGTCCGAGTTGATCGACGAAAAATTCGATTTGGTGATGTGCCATGCATTGATCGAGTGGTTAGCTGAACCAGAGTTGTTAATCTCCCAGCTACGCACTTGGATTGATCGCAATGGCTGGCTATCACTCACGTTTTACAACCGTAATGGACTGGACTATCGCAATTTAATTCGTGGTAACTTCCATGCGCTGGAACGGCAATTTAGCGTTGATAGCGGTAGCCTTACGCCGCAACATCCACTGACACCAGATGACGTGCTGGCTTGGTTTGACCACGCTGGCCTATCGTTGTGCAGTAGCAGTGGCATTCGGGTGTTTCACGATTATGTCACCACGCTCAGAGGAGGGCATGCGGATCCCTCATCAATACTCAAAATGGAACTAAAGTACTCGACCAAGGAGCCGTTTAAATGGCTTGGACGCTACGTACATCTTATTGCTCAACCGACGCGTTCAAATTAGCGTTAGTGTTGGTCGAGAGCGGGCGTAGTCGGTATACCGGAATTAAGAGATTAATTTATCTTTGGCGGCATTAATTTTTGCGGCTAGGTAATCACTACCGCCGCGATCTGGGTGCAGACGCTGTATTAAGCGTCGGTGGCTACTGATGATATCGGCATCCGAGGTCCCCGGTTTTAAGCCGAGAACCTGTAAAGCCTCATTTTCGGAAAGCTCGCCAAAGTTCTGCTGGCTATTGCCCTCGGACGAATCGTTATGTTGTTGACCACCGAGCCCGGCGCGCAGCATATAGGCTTGTAGGAGTAGGTAGGACTCTCGATCCTGAGCGCGTAATCCGTCCGCCAAAGCGGTGAGCTCTTGCGGGGTTAAATCGCTCAAGCGGCGTCCGGTTAAATCTCCCTTGAGTACCTCGCCATCAATCTTTTGGTTAGAAAAATTGACCTCGACAAAAATATTATCGGTGCGAAATTGTGACGGTTCAGACTTGAAGCGGCCTAAAAATCGTAGAATTGGCCAGGCGCGTAGGCCGAGTCCTAAGAGTCCTTTAGAAAGAGGGATGAGCGCTGCCAATCCAGCACCGATCCAATGCATTTTGCCGGTCGCGACCAACAGTACTGAGCCCAATAAAATACCCCAAAAGGCGCTGGCCCATAGGAATCGCCGTCTCTTATCGGCCGGCATACGATTGAGTATGTTGCGCCAGTACCAAATTGAGAACACAACACTGACCAGTAACAAGACCTTGATCATAGTGGCTTTAGTACCTCGACGAAAATCGGTTCATGGGACCACCCAATATCTATAAGCTGATTAACTATGAGTGGCTGTTGCACTAAAGGTAGCACAGATTGCGGAGCCTTAGGGCAACCATCAACGGTTTCTCAATGCGCCACGCACCGTATCTGCCATCCGCAAAAGTGCATCCTCGGTACTCTCCCAGTCGACGCAGGCGTCGGTAACGGACACGCCGTATTCCATTTCGTCTGGATTTGCCGACAATTTTTGATTGCCGCCCTTGAGATTACTCTCCACCATCAGCGCGACAATCGAGCGGTTGCCCTCGGCGATTTGGTTGGCGACGTTGTCGATGACGAGGGGCTGCAACGTATGGTCTTTGTTCGAGTTGGCGTGGCTGCAGTCGATCATGATGTTGGCGGGTATACCGACTTTTTCTAACTGCTGCTCGCAGCGCATCACATTGAGCGCATCGTAATTGGGCTTGCCGCCGCCACCGCGCAGCACAACATGGGCGTTGGAGTTGCCACGGGTGGTTACCACCGAGACTTCGCCTTCGCCATTGATGCCGAGAAATCGATGCGGATGTGCGACCGATTGCAGTGCGTTAATGGCGACGCTGAGGCTGCCATCGGTACCATTTTTAAAGCCGATAGACGACGATAAACCCGAGGCCATCTCGCGATGGGTCTGAGACTCTGTGGTACGAGCGCCAATCGCCGACCAACTGATAAGATCTTGCATGTATTGTGGCGAGATTGGATCGAGCGCCTCGGTCGCCGTCGGTAGACCGATCTCCAAGACGTCGTGCAACAACTGTCGTCCGATGTTTAGGCCGTCGGCAATTTTAAACGAATCATCCATATAGGGATCATTCACCAATCCCTTCCAACCCACCGTGGTACGCGGTTTTTCAAAATAAACGCGCATGACCAACAGCATGCAATCCTCGACCTTTGCAGACAGCTCTTTGAGACGCCGCGCGTACTCGTGCGCCGCTTCGATATCGTGAATTGAACAGGGGCCAACGACCACAAAGATCCGCGAATCCGTACGATTCAAAATCGCCTCTATATCTCGCCGACTCTGGCTAACGGTCTCTCTTGCGAGGTCAGATATGGGAATTTTCTCCTTTAGGGAGAAGGGAGTAATGAGTGTTTCCTGATTTTCAATGTTGATATCATCTACTGCGTCCATCGCGATTTTTTCACCTTGGGTAAAATAACAAAATGGCCGCTATTGTAACGATATATTTGCGACAGAAAAGGCTAATCGCAGGAGATTTCCATAAACATCGGTATTCTTGGAAAATATAGTCCACAGCGCACTGGATGTTGGTCGATTTCTTGTAAAAGGCGAGAGTAGTGCTGCAACTGAGCGGTGTAGCGCTGTTGCATGGTGCGGGTAAACGCCTCAAGCCCATCGGGATGTTCAGGTAGGCTGTATTTATAGTCGATTATCCAGCGCGTTTGGTCGGTGATGAACGTCAGATCGACGATCGAGCGTTGCACCTGCGATTCGTCTGGAAATTGGTAGTCGAGGGCCAATTCGGTCCTTGAGTCGGCGTAACTGTTGAGTAACCAAAGTCCTGTAGGATCCTCCAATGTGTTGGTGACGGCGCGTAATAGCTCTTGTAACTCGCTGTTGGACGCTAGCACACCGACCTCACGTAATTGCCCTCGCCAACCCTTGGCAAGGCCTTGGAGGCGGCTTTTAGGCCACGCCTCGACGCCCTCGACGGCGACTTGCTTCAGCGCCCGGTGCAGCGTATTGCCCAATTGCCGAACACGCAGCGAACTTGAATCAAACGGCTCGGTTGTTGCGGATTGATTGGGGCGTTCGATGGCCGCAGTGGCGGGTCGATTGTCGATGCCACCATCGGCCGGTTGATGGACACTAAAATTGCTGGGTAATCGACGCTGTGTAAGTGCCTCTGCGGCGGTTGCAGATTCTATAGTCGTTTCATTCTCGACCACGGTAACGGAAAAACGCTGAGCCTCAATGTCGGCTTCGAGAGACTTCCAGATTGGGGCTAGCAGGCACCCACTCGCGGGCGCACTCCAGGCTTTGCCAGACTTCTTCAATTTTGCGAATAGGTGCAACCGACTGATCGCACGCGTCGCAGCAACATAGATGATGCGGGTATTCTCAAGCTGGAGGCTCTGCGTTTGTTCGTATTTTAAATATTGGTAGTGGGCGTCGTCGTCGTCGTCGTATGCCCCCCGGGCGGCCATTAGCAGTTCGCTACTTCCGCTATCATCAATTAACTCCTGCCAGCGCAGCAGTGGCTTATCGTTGGCGGGCGTTGCACGCGAAAGCCCCGGCAGGAGCACCTGATCAAACTCCAAGCCTTTGGCCTTGTGGATGGTCATAATTTGGATACCGCTACGACCATCAATGCGATTATTTACAACCGATGGCGAGGCATAGAGTTTTTCAACCGCGAGTTGCAAAGCGTCCCAGTCAGAAATGTGGCCAGCCACTTGGTGCGTCGATAACAGGTCTAAAAAGCGTTCCACATCGCGCTGCTCGCTCGGGCTTTTAAGCGTTGCATATCCTCCTAACCCTATCCAGCACTGCTCAACCGCGACCCGTAAATCAGTGCGCGAGCGCTGTGTCCATGCCTTTTTAAGCACCGGCACAATGCGGGCCAGCACCATGCGTCCGTGTTCGCTTAGAGCCCCCATAAACGGTTTGTCTGGCTCGTCGAAGCGTTGCATTAATTGCTCAACAATGACCGGTTGTCCGCTGGACGAGTCCGCACCACTGTGGCTAATTTGTAGTAAGTCGGCAAGATCCAGGCCGCAAAAGGGCGCCCGCAGAACAGCTAGCCATGCAATTCGGTCGGTCGGTGACACCAACGCGCGGGTCAGCGATATCAGATCAACGACCGCCATCCGAGTTGCCAATGGATCGATATCGGTGGCCTGCCATTCGAGACCGGCGCTTTTTAAAGCCGGTATGATGGCGCGTAAATGCCCGCGACTACGAACCAATATAGCCACGCTTTGGGGCGCTTGGTTATCGCGAATGTCAGTGCAAATTTCGGCGATGCGCTGCGCCTCAAATTGCTCATATGCATCGCCGCAGTAGCCGATAAAATCAACGCCCGAGTCTGGATCATGGTTTTTACAGGCCACCGATTGGGAGTAGGGTACGGCACCGCGGACTATGTTTGGTTGTGCTGGAAACGCTACGGAAAAATACTCGTTGACCCAATCTATGATGGGTTTTTGCGATCTGAAGTTGGTCGTCAACGACAGGTTGCGGCATTCGACGGTTCCCAGGGGTTGGCGTTGGGTTCGCAAAAAAAGACCGACTTTAGCGTTACGAAAGCTATACAACGACTGCATCGCGTCGCCGACTAAAAACAGGCTCCGTCCGTCACCTGACTGCCAATCCGATAACAGCGATGATAACAATTCAATTTGTGCCGCCGAGGTGTCTTGAAATTCATCCACCAGGACGTGGCGAAGTCGGTAATCTAATCGCAGCGTGATGTCAGACACCTGACCGCACTCGCCCTGAGATAAGGCCTCCATAGCGGCGAGCGTGATCGCGGGGTAATCACATTGGTTTTGCGCTTGAAACAAGGTATTCAATTCTGCGGCTAGGCGCGGCAGCAAATGCGCCAGCGCGTCGAGAATATCTTGCTGTGAGCGATCGATGGGACGGTCGGGTAGATGGCGCACCAATACCATCAAAGAGTCTAGATCGGCCTGTTCTCGACACCATCCCAGTATTGTCTTCATCCGCTGTTTTTCGGTGCTATGGGTGCTTGGGAAACCCTCCTGAACGGTGATCCTCTTGCGCCACTGATGATTTTTAGTCATCAACAAATCGATTAAAATACGCCAGTTTAACAGCCCGTCAAAATTCTCTTGCGGCAAGCTTTCGATACCCACTAGGCGCGTCAATTGAGGGTTTTTGTCGGCATCAACCCGGCTTGCAGCGCCGTCGGCTAAAGCGATCAGTTCACCAGCGATAGGTTTGAGCTCAGCGGTTAACCGGCTTAAATTATCCGTAATTAAGCGATCTGTAACCTGTTGAAAGTAGCTTTGGTTGTCGGCAGCGTTAAATATCAGTGGTAACCACTGCTCTCGCTTTCCCAATAGATCGCACAAAAGCTGCTCGCAGCGAGCATAGTTATTTCCCATATGCGCCAGCAAGGCAGCGAGGCAGTCACCGGTAGGGCTTTCTTCTTCGAGCCTGTCGAGCAGGGTGCGCGCCGCAGATCGGTAGCAAATGTCGGGCTCTTCGCTGGGCTCCGGGAGTTGACCGAGGGTTGTTTCCAGCGCGAACTGGCTGGCTATATAACGGCAAAAACCATCGATAGTCTGAATCCGCAATCGCCCCGGCAAGTCGAGTATATGCCAGTTTAATGAGGCGCTTCGAGCCAGTACTGCAGTGGCCAAATGCCATGTTTGAGCACCGTAGGTATCGCTTGGGCAGGGCTGAGTATCAGCCTCGCGGAGCGCCATTTGAATACGCTGAGTCATTTCGGCTGCGGCCTTGCGGGTAAAGGTAATGCAGAGAATTTCTTCTGGATTTTCAACTCCGGCGAGAAGCTTTAAAAGCCGCTGAGTGATCAGTCCAGTCTTACCCGATCCAGCGGGTGCCGAGACGATAAAGCTCGACCGCGGGTCGAGTGCCGCGAGGCGTTGGGCGCTGTCACTCGGCTCAATGATCGTCATGACGTGCCTCAGAACATGTCAACGCCGCAAGCTCGGTTTGCTCCGACCAACGATTAAAAGGTAATAGATACGCCTGTTGATCAAAACCTGACGAGTGATACACCTGCAGGTCTACGCGGCCATGGCAAAATTCTTCGGCTAGCGCGTGTAAACTGACTCGCCACAGACTCACTTGAGCCGACCAGTCGTTGCTATCGCGCAACGCATCGGGCAACAATCCCTCTGCCTCACCGTGAAACCTCACCTCTGCACCTTTTAACTGAGCAAAAGCGCAGCCATTGACCGTTGGTTGTGCTGCCACCACATAGAGCGGTAACTGCGCATCAAAAAGTCTCTGCGCGTGCCAACCACTTGAACTCACGGCGCCGGACTTGTAGTCGATGATCAATCTTTTGTCGCCAATTTGATCGATCCGATCGAGCGTAAGCGACAGCGTTAATCTGCCAAGTTGAACGGTCGTCGGGTGTTCCAGAGCTAGCACATCAAAAGCCTCGCGCTGACGTTCGACGTCTAGCCATCGAGAGATAAGTTTATGCAATCTTCGGCGCTCCAACAATCGATAGCGATCGCCCCTTAGACACGGAATTTGTCGACTTTGGATGTCGATTACATCGGCAATAATCTGCTCCAACTGTTGCTCGAGGAGCTGATCTGAGGTGTCGTGTAAATAACTAGATGAGCGCCAAGAATCCCACAGCAAAAACATAATTTGATGCAGTAAATTGCCGCGTTGTAGGTTGGATAGCCCCTGGTGCGGTAATTCTGGACGAACCATTTTTAAACGGTGAATCGCGAATGCATTAAGCGGGCATATGGCTTGATTGTTGATTAACGTCGCACCACCTCTTACCGGCTCATGGCTCGGATCAAAGGGTACTGACGATTGCTTGTAGAGTTCGCATTGGTCGCTGCCGGTTGGCTGGCATGGCGTATTGCCCGGTTGCTGTAAATGAGTCTTGACTGGGTCTTCTAAATGCAAGGCTGAGCGTAATAGTGGGCTGGCTTCGAGGGTTTCCTCGCCGCGGCTTTGCGGATAGCTAAGTATTAAATTTTGACTGTTTTGGTGGAAGCCATTGAGCAGATTTAGGGCAATCTGCAATTCGCGCTCGGGCAAGCTGTGTGGCATGCGGTGGATACGCTGAAAATCACTCGGTAATAAAGGATTGATGTCGATCAGGGACGGAAAGCGCTTTTGTTCCAAACCGACGATCCAGAGGTTGTCAAATTGCAACCCAGAGGCCTCCAATAAACCGAGCACTTGCAACGGCGCGTCGGGCGTCTGCCGGTGAAATGGGTGCTCTAAGGCCATCGACCTCAACATTTGAACAGCCCGCGGTAGGCCGACTTCTATATCGAGATTGTCGAGCTCTGAGTACTTTTCCAACAGCAGCGTCCACTGCCGCTGTTGTTGGTATTCAAGACTGTTTAACGACCGTGCACCCGGCCATTCGAGAGTTTTTAGATAGTCTTGAAAATAATCCGCCCACGCCGAAAAATTTCTGCGTATGGCACCGCCCCGGCGATTATTGCGGGCTATTTCGACAAAGGCTTTTAGTCCTTTTGCGGTGTCGTCAGCGGGTTCAAAGCACTCCAAAAATTGACTCGGTTTAAAATCGAATTGAGATGTCTTGCGCAGGCGTTTTTCAGCGTCGCCACGGACTTGCAGTGGCGTGTTGTCGAGTGCGCTGTAAGGTGAATACAGTAGGCGTAGCCAAAAGGACAGTGGTTGTCGATAATCTAAAAAACCGAAAAGATCAAAGGCGGCGCTAATCAATGGTGTATTGGCTAGCGGTATGCCGGCTGAAAAATTGACTGGCGTGGCAACCTCTGCATCCGCCAGCGCGGTATCTAGCGCGCGCTCCAATTCCGCGATTCGCTGGTTTAGATCGGGAACCACAATCGCAATCCGCTGCATGGGATTGCGTTTTAACTCGTCCGCCGCCCAGCGACTCGCCATATGAATTTCCTGCGCCGAATCGGCACAAGCAACCTGTCGCGCCCTTGGCAACAACTGCAACGCGTTATCACCGGCCAGCGACTCGCGCTGTGCGCCGTCTCGCGGTTGGCCGGCATCGCTATCCAACGGCGATAGATCGAGCGATTTAAGCTGCTGAGTGGCAGCATGCAGTAACCGCTGTTGCAACGGGGGGATTGATTGAAAACCGTAAATATAGATCGCCGACAATGGACTACTATCTGCGCTCATAAAAGTTTTGGCAATCGGATGACAACTCTGGGCACGCGTTATCAGGGCATTTTTTTGCAATAGTTTTAAGTAGGCGGCACACCAAGTTTTAAATTGCTTTGCGCCATTGTCATCGCCGGGAATTTGCTCGAACCGCAAGCCCCAGAGTGTGAGCGTATCAAAGGTTGTTTCCGCGAGGCTTGCGTAACGGAGTCCTAAATCTTCGTCGCAACTATCGATCGCGCGTTGCCAATAGTACTGGCTTTGTGCGCGACCAACGACCGCCAGTCCACTAAATTCTGGTAAATGTAGATCCTGAATCTGATCCCAGCAACTCTTTATCCAAGCATCCATCGAATAAACGCTGGGGGCCTCCCAAACGCGTTTCTGCGGCAGCACCTCCCGCCCCCATGCATGGCTGATATGCTTGGCCAACCGCTGGTTCGGCACGATGATTGTGGCCTTACTTGTGAGCGCAGAATGGAATAGCACACCGTTGATTAGCGGCGGTAGCGAATGGCTGTCAGTCATTGATTGGTGGTTTGGCTAGCGTGTTCGAACGCCAGCTAAATAGATCCTTAAAAGTGCGCGAGGCTGTTACAATATAGCGATGGGAGTTTCGATACAAGCAATCACATTTTACTGGCTGATCGGCGGATTATTCGTCGGCGTATGCTGCGGCTATGCGGTGGCGACCGGGCGCGCCAAACTGCGCATTGTTCGGATTGAAACCGCCCTAGACATTGTTCGTCAGGCGGATCTCACAACGCGCGAAAACCTGGCTGCGTCGGAGACCGCTAAACTCGATGCGTTGCAGCGCTGTAGCGCCCTGGAACAAAAGAGTGATAGTCAAATATCGCAACACAAAGAACAGTTGGCGCTGCTAGAAAATACCAAGCTGCGATTGGCTCAGGAATTTGAAAATCTGGCGAATCGAATTTTCGATGACAAACAGTCAGTGTTTGCGGCAAACAGTAAATCTGCGATCGACAGTTCTCTGTCGCCGCTGCGTCGCGATCTTGGGGATTTTCGTAAACAGGTCGCCAGCGCTTATGATCGAGAAAATGCCGACCGCAACCAATTGATCGGCACCATCGGCGAATTGCAAAAGCAAACAATGCAGATATCTGCCGAGGCCGCCAACCTGACCAATGCGCTGCGAGGAGACAACAAGGCGCAGGGTAATTGGGGTGAATTTATACTTGAGAAGTTACTTGAGGATTCCGGTTTAAATAAAGGAAGAGAATATACAGTTCAAGTCAATCTTGCCGATGTAGAGGGTCGTCGACGCAACCCGGATGTGATTGTGCATTTACCCGAGGGGCGCGACATAGTGATCGATGCGAAGGTCAGTCTCAAGGACTATGAAAGCTACTACAATGCTACCGATGAAGTTGCCAAGAGTGATGCGTTAAAAAAACATCTCAACTCAATGCGCAGTCATATTCGGGGCCTCGCAGGCAAAAATTACGAACAACTAGATGGCGTTAATAGTCTCGACTTTGTGTTGCTATTTGTGCCCATCGAAAGTGCTTTTTTATTGGCACTCGACCGCGCTCCACAGATGCAGCGAGACGCCTATGATCAAGGCATTATTCTCGCCAGTTCGAGTACCTTGATGGTCACGTTGAGAACCATTAAAAATCTCTGGCGCTATGCAGACCAGAATCGCAATGCAAAATTGATCGCCGAAAAAGCCGGAAGGCTGTATGACCAGTTTGTGCTTTTTACCGAGAGTCTAGATGAAGTGGCAAAGCATATCGAGCGCAGTAGTGACGCCTTGGGTACCGCGCGTAAGCGCTTGTATAGCGGGCAGGGTAATTTGATCAAAAAAACCGAAGAACTAAAAACCCTTGGAGCCAAGGCCAAAAAACAGTTGGTGATCGAGGAGACAGATGAATTGCAGGCGCCGAGGATGCAGACTCAATCATCGCCAGTGGACGGCGAATGAACACGCCGCCAACTAGTTTAGTTTTGGTGGCATTGGTGTTGGTTATTGCGCTCGGCGCCTATGCGAGTTATTTGGGCCTGCAATTATGGCGACAAAAACGCCAGCGCGACATTGGCGCTCATCAGTTGGCCGAAATGGCCGACGAGCGGGCTAAAGAGGCGAGGCTGTCGGTAGTTGTGATATGTAAAGCACTGCTTAAGGACGATTTGACCGACACTGAAGCGGCGATGCGCATCGCTTATTTGCGCAGACAAGTGGACGTTCAAGCCGATGAAGAATCGCATTATAAGGTGTTTGAGAAACTAGCGGAGGCTACTTCTTATATTCCGATATTGGAGGATTGGCAAGCGCTCGAACGCAGCAAACAGCGTCAGTTGACGCGCGAAAGACTCGCCGTAGAGCAACAGTTTAAAGAGTTTGTTCGTGCCAGTGCTACCTATCTAGCTACCGCCGACACAGCCCCTGCGCTCCAGTAATAATCCTACCTCGAGGTGCTCGGTCCACGGGAATTGATCGAAGGCCGCCGCTTTGACGATGCGGTGGGTTAGCGAGAGTGTTTTTAGGTTAGCGATCAGCGTTGTTGGGTTGCACGATATATAAATAATCCGCTCGAATCTAGTGGCGAGCGATAGCGTCGCTGGGTCGAGACCGGCGCGTGGCGGGTCCACCAACAGCGTGGAGAATGCGTAGCTGTCGAGATCGATATTTTCCAGCCGTCGAAACGCCCGGACTCGATCAATGGCTTGGGTTATATCCTCGCTCGACATGCGCACTAGCTCGACGTTATGGACACTGTTGTGAAGTAAATTGTGCTTGGCGCAGGCGGTTGCCACCTTGGATATTTCAGTGGCTAAAACGCGCCTAAAGTTGCCTGCCAGGGCGACGGTGAAATTGCCATTACCGCAATATAATTCGAGTAGATCGCCTTGATTATCGCTGCAGCATAGATCGGCCCAGGCCAGCATTTTTTGGTTAATCTTAGCGTTAGGTTGGGTAAATCCTGACTCAACCTGGCGGTAATCCAGGCTGCGGTTGCCCATCTCAAAACGCTCAGTGACATAGTTTCGCTCTAAGACACAGACTTGCTTGCGACTGCGCCCGATCAACAATATACCCAGATCGCACTGTAATTTATCGGCCACCAGTTGCCACTGACTATCGAGTCGTCGATGATAGAGCAGGGTGACGAGCGCCTCGCCACTCAGAGTGGTTAAAAATTCGATGCCAAACAAGCGTTTGGCAAGCGTTGGCGAGGCATTGATGGCGCTGAGTAACGGCGGCATTAAAGAGCCGATTAGCGGCGTGCCAATGGGGAAAGCCCGAATAACATAGGGGGTCTTTTGCCCGGCATGGGTCATGGCATAATGGGCACCTTCCGCGTCGTGCCAAATGCGAAACTCGGCGCGCATTCGGAAGCCGTCGGGGGCCGATGGGAAAGTCTCCAACGCGGCAGTGTAATGATCGCTTAACAGCGTGCTAAAGCGGGCTACTTTCTCATCGAGGTGGGTTTGATAGCGCTCTTGGGTAAACGTCTCGGCGTCGTCGTTATTCAAAAAATCTCTCTTCGTTAATCCAGTCTATCGAGCGCCATTGTAACCGGTTCCAGCAAGCGCATAGCAAACTGTCTGCAGACAAAAATTGTCTGCTATACTCGGCAAAGAAAATCGGTAATTAGGGAGTAGAGTAGCGTGATAGATAAATCAATCTATGTGATTTTTACATTGGCGTTGTCGCAGATGGCCGTCGCAGGGTCCGCGGGTATTAATGAGGCTGATGTCATGCCCAATAGCAAGGCCGCCGAGGGCGCAGCAGTCTATGTGATTCATCCCCTCGATGGGCAGGTTCTAAATGCAAAAAAACCGATTGAAGTGAGTTTTGGGCTGCGTGGCATGGGCGTTGCGCCTGCCGGTGTCGTGGTCGAAAAGACCGGCCATCATCATCTGTTAATCGATCAGCAGGAACTTCCCGACTTGACCATGCCGCTGCCGGCATCGGCTCAAGTAATCCATTTTGGTGGTGGGCAAACGCAGACCGAAATTCGTCTCGTTCCCGGTTCCCACACCTTGCAACTGGTGTTGGGAAATCAGTACCATATTCCACACAATCCGCCGCTGATCTCCAAAAAAATCACTGTTATAGTTGAGTGATTATCCTTTGATGATGGCTATTTTGTCGGTTTTTGCGGCCATAATTAAGTCGTTGAGATGCAGGCCACCGATGGCGTGAGTCCACCAAGTAACCGTTACTGCACCATATTCCACCAATAGCGTGGGATGATGATTTTGGCGATCCGCAATCACGCCTATGGCCGCGGCAAGCGCAATAGCGTCGGCAAAGTCCTGCCGCTTGTAGCGACAGGAGAGCGTGTCTAATTGGTGATCGGGAGATACCTTCCAACCGCTAATCTGTGGCAACAGTTCGGCCAAATACTCGGACGCAATAGGCTGCGCGGTTCGATAATCGGTATCGCAGTCGCGTTGATGGAGTGGCGAATCTGATACTGCGTTCATAGCTTATGCCCTAGAGACAATTTTTCGGTTTCGGAAGCCCGGCAATGGCTGCTACTAATCTTGCAGGGCTGCCCGGAAATAGACCTAGCAGGTATAAACTCGTGGCCTTTTCGACCCCTAGATTATCAGCGACATACTTCGCTAGCGGCCGCATCGAGGGAGAGAAGCCAAACACATCATAAAAGCGTCGTGCAATAAACACGACCTCTAAGTGCTCTGGCGATAGACAGATGTGAAGCGTTGCAGCCTGTTTTTCAGCGCTGCTAGAATCCCAAACTGGTATGTTTGCCAAGTAGCCGTCAGCCCCACTCATGCCCATGCTAAGGTTACCGCCGTGAGGTAATTGTAGCGGTGGCACTGATACCGTGCCACCGCCCGGTGCGACGTTAGTCGTCACTCATGCCAAAAAACGACAGCAGGATTGAGAATAAGTTATAGATCATGACAAACAGGGTCACTGTCGCGGAGATATAGTTGCGTTCACCGCCGTGGATTATTTCGCTGGTCTGCCACATGATGATACCGGTCGAAAGAACGGCAAACATACAACTAACCGTGAGCGTCAGCGCAGGCATTTGCAAAAACATATTGGCAATGCCGCCGATGAATGCGATTGCGATACCAATAAACAGGAAACCACCGATAGCGCTAAGATTCTTACGCGTCTTTAACACGTAGGCCGACGCCGCGAAGAAAGTCAGAGCGGTCGATCCCAGCGCCAGCATGATTGGCTCTGGCCCGCGCAGCGCGAGTACCGCAGATAAGATGGGCCCTAGGGTCACGCCCATAAAGCCTGTGAGGGCGAAAACCCAAAAGATCCCAGCGCCTTTATTTTTGTTCTTTTCGATCATAAACAGCAACGCAAAGTAGGGCAGTAGCATCCATAGGCCCATGTAGGGGACGCGCAATAACATCGAGATCCCCGCCATAACGGCGCTAAAAGCAATGCTGGCGCCGAGCAACATGTAGGTATTGCGCAGCACCTTGCCGACATCACTGTCGAGTTGGTTTCCAATTTCTGCATCCAAACTGGCGCTCTGTGAGATTTTATCTAGATCCATTGTGCTGCTCCTTTAAACTATGGTTTGTTTTGTTACGTGGTACCGTCTGCGCTAAACCCCGACTGCCGCGGTTGCTATAGAAAAACTTAACAACTCTAAGCCCTTTTGCTCACTGCGCAAAAACCACCCTAAGCGGTGCCAGTCGCCCAATACAATACGCTCTTTTTGGCCATCGTCAAGTGCGTGACGCGCAGGTCTATGGGTATGCCCATGAATTAGAGTAGTCGCTTGTTCCTCGTGCATGACGCGCTGCACGGTCGACTGGTTTACATCCATAATGGCGCTCGGTTTATTGCGGTTTTCTTGGCTACTCTGAAGCCGCCACTCGGTGGCTATTTTTTGCCGTCTGGCGAGCGGTAAATGACCCAAAACCCAGCGATAGACTGGATTGCGCGCTTTGCGGCGGAAACGCTGATAGTCGAGGTCATCGGTGCACAATTGATCGCCATGCATCAGTAATAAACGTCGGCCATGATCTTTCACAATATGCCGGTCGGGCAGCAAGGTTGCCCCTGTGCGCCGCATAAACTGGCGATTCAATAAAAAATCACGGTTGCCGTGCTGAATGAACAGTTGAGTTCCGCTAGTACTCAATTTTGCGAGTCGACGCTGAACTTCGCCGGCCATATCGCTGGGATCGTCATCGCCTATCCAGACTTCGAATAGATCACCAAGTATATAAAGCGCCCGCGCATCGCGGGCATGACTGTCGATAAACTGATAGAAGGCTTCGGTAACCTGAGGTCGCTCTGGCGCCAGGTGGAGATCAGATATGAATAATAAGCTCACGATGCGTGCTCGTCAGACGGTTACAGATGATCGTAATCCTCGCTGATTTGGATCGCTGTAATTTCAATTATCTCCACCGGAACATCGCGGTGATAGCCCTCTGTGGCAGTGGTTACCGATTTGATATTTTCGACCACATCCATCCCTTCGACGACGTCGCCAAATACCGCGTAGCCCCAACCCTGAGCGGTCTTACTGGAGTGGTTTAAAAAGCCGTTCTCAGCGACGTTAATAAAAAATTGTGACGACGCAGAGTCGGGCTCAGAGGTGCGAGCCATTGCCAGCGTTCCCGGTATATTGTCGCGACCGTTGTCGGCTTCATTGATAATTGTTTCTCGGGTGTCCTTCTCGACCATATCCATGTCCATGCCGCCGCCCTGAACCATAAAACCATCGATCACGCGATGAAAGATTGTACCGACATAAAAATCATCGCGAGCATATTGCAAAAAGTTCTGTGCCGTTATCGGCGCAGCGTCGAAGTCGAGTTCAATGGAGATGTCTCCCATGGTGGTACACAGTGTAATCATAAAAAATCCTAGTTCGGTCGGCGCGCAAGATGCACTGCTAGACCCCTGTAATTTATTCGTTTGGTTGACAGTTTAACACCGGTTTAGCGCAGCGTTGCTGAAATCAATCTAAAATCCCCCGGTCGTCGCCGATCAGCGCAGCAGATGTCGGACTATGTTTTGGATATTGGGGTGTTTTAGTGCAATGCAAGCAATCGCAACGGTATAATTGATTTTTAACTCTACAGATTACCTACTACGCTATGACAACCCCCGATAAACCGATCAACTTTATTCAACAGATAATCAATGCGGATATAGAAGCTGGACAGGTTGGGCGAGTGGTGACACGCTTTCCGCCCGAACCCAACGGTTACTTGCATATCGGTCACGCCAAGGCGATTTGCGTCAACTTTGGCTTGGCGCAAGAATACGGAGGCCATTGCCATTTACGTTTCGACGACACTAATCCAGAGAGCGAGAGCGAAGAGTTTGTTCAGGCGATTATCGAAGATGTTCGCTGGCTGGGGTTTCAATGGCATGGCGACGTTCGCTATGCGTCGAGTTATTTTGTGCAGTTATACACCTGGGCGACCTATTTGGTGCAACAGAATCTTGCCTATGTGTGTGAATTGAACGCGCAGCAGATGCGCGATTACCGCGGCACGCTGACCGAGGGGGGTAAAGACAGCCCCCATCGCGACCGTCCTGCCGAGGAGAGTTTGACCTTACTCGAGGAAATGAAGCAGGGCAGTATCGATGAGGGTCGGATGACGCTGCGAGCAAAAATTGATATGCAATCGCCGAACATCAATTTACGCGATCCAGTGCTCTACCGAGTGAAAAAGCTCGTTCATCATCGCACCGGTAGCGACTGGAATATATACCCGTCATATGATTTTGCTCACGGTCAAGAAGATGCAATTGAGGGCGTTACCCATTCCATTTGCACACTCGAATTTGCTGCCAACCGGCCGTTGTACAATTGGTTCATAGAGCAGCTGCCGGTTCCCTCGAAACCACGCCAGTACGAGTTTGGTCGCCTTAAAGTTAACTACATGGTGACCAGCAAACGCAAGTTAAAACTGCTCATCGACCAAGGGCATGTCGACGGTTGGGACGACCCCAGAATGCCAACGCTGTCAGGTATGCGCCGTCGTGGCGTGACGCCCAGAGCAATTCGCAACTTCTGTGACAGTTTAGCGGTAGCCAAGACCGACGGCGTGGTCGATATAGGTCAATTGGAGCATTTTATCCGCGACGATCTCAACCGCGATGCACGGCGTGCGATGTGTGTTCTCGATCCGATTAAGTTGCTCATAGCGAATTATCCAGCCGAAAAACATGAATCTTTTAACGCGGCTGTTCATCCCAATCGCGAGGATATGGGGACTCGCGAACTGCATTTTAGCCGACATTTATGGATCGACCGCAGTGACTTTAGTGAAGACAGTTCACTCTCTCGAAAGAAGTATAAACGCTTGGTGCTAGGAGATTATGTACGGCTAAGAGGCGCCTACGTGGTGCGTGCCGACCAGGTGGTTAAGGATCAGCAGGGTAACCTAGTGGAAATTCATGCCAGTCTGGTGCCCGACACAGTGGGAGCTAATCCGCCCGAAGGCTGTAAACCGAGAGGGGTGATACACTGGGTCTGTGCAGACCGCTCGATAGAGTGTACGGTGCATCGCTATGATCGGCTATTTAGTCAGCCACTAGCCAATTCGGCAGAGCAATCGTTCGCTGATTGCCTCAATCCACACTCGCTGGACGTAATTAAAAATTGTCAAGCTGAAGCAGCCTTGGCTGATGCCCGCGTCGGTGAGCACTATCAGTTCGAACGCGAGGGCTACTTTTGTTTGGACAGTGGTGCTGGAACCGATGGCGAATTGGTATTTAACTGTACCATTGGGTTACGCGATACCTGGCAAAAATAAATTTACCAATATGCAGAGCTAGGTTATTAATCTAGTCACGCTAAATGAGTCCGTCGATGACACTGCATCTCTACAATTCCGCGACCCGGAGTAAACAACTCTTTGAGCCACAGAATCCCGAGCGCATAACTATGTACGTTTGCGGGCCAACGGTTTACAACCGGGTGCACATAGGCAACGCGCGTCCGGCGGTGGTATTTGATACGCTCTTTAGATTACTCAAAGATTGTTATCCTCGGGTAGACTACGCACGAAACATCACCGACATAGACGATAAAATCATGCATCTGGCTGATACCCGGGGTGAGGATATAAAACAGATCGCCCAGCATTATACCGAATACTATGCGGCAGATATGGCGGCATTGAACAATCTCACACCAACGCTCGTTCCGCTGGCGACCGAACACGTGCCGGAAATGCTCGATATGATCGCGCGTTTGATCGATAAGGGTTACGCGTACACGAGCGATGGGCACGTGTTGTTTTCGGTGCAGGCAATGGATAGCTATGGTGCTCTGTCAGGTCGTTCATTGGAGCATATGCTCGCCGGTGCGCGGGTTGAAGTTGCCGATTACAAGCGCTATGCGGGTGACTTTGTGCTCTGGAAACCGTCTATTGAGGATGAACCCGGCTGGCTAAGTCCCTGGGGGCGAGGGCGGCCTGGCTGGCACATAGAGTGCTCTGCCATGGCAGAAAAACATCTCGGTGTTACTGTCGATATCCATGGAGGAGGACAGGATTTATTGTTTCCTCACCACGAAAATGAGAGCGCGCAGAGTTGCTGTGCGCACGATGGTAAGCCGCTCGCTCGGTATTGGATGCACAATGGTTTCATCAACATTGACGGCGAGAAAATGTCTAAATCGCTGGGCAATTTTAAGTTGGTAAGCGATTTGTTGACCCAGTATCCAGGCGAGGTTATTCGCTATGTGGTGCTCTCGGCACACTACCGTTCAGAACAAAACTTTCACATCGAATTACTCAATGCAGCGTGGCGTTCACTGGATAGTTTGTACGGTTTTTTACGCACTGCAAATGACATACATGCAGTTGCGGTAGACTTAAAGGCTGCCGCTGGATATCGGGCGTTATCGGACGATTTAAACACGCCCATAGCGCTCAGTGAACTGCACCGTTTGGCGCGCGATATGCAGCAGGCAACTGGGCAACGGCGACAGGAATTAAAATATGAGCTGTTGGGGGTCGCAGAACTACTCGGTCTATTGCAACAAAACCCCGATGATTGGTTTACCCGTGCGCGCAGCGACGATGCAATGGCGGCGGACGAGATCGAGGCAGCCATCAGCGCAAGGCAATCTGCAAAGGCGTCTGGCGATTATGGCACTGCCGACGAAATACGAAAAAACCTCGAGACTCGCGGCGTCATCCTCGAAGATGGCAGGCAGGGCACCCAATGGCGGCGAGCCTGAGTAGCCGACACTGTCGGTTAAACGGAGATCGATGCCGAGCTGATGTAGGATCTTTCTGACACCTGCTCTGGGCCGCTATTTAATATCCCCATGATCGCGATAACCGCTTTTTCTGCGACCACTCGGTAGCTGCCAAATTGGGCGCCATACACGCTTAGGTAGCGCGCATTCTCGATGATCAGCAGGCGTCGTTCCCAAGCATTAGCCGCGCTTCGAGTCAGGGGTTTAACCTTTAAGCCAGACCAGGCGTCGCTCGGTGCATGCCGGAAGTGGGGGAAGTGGTAGCGCAGCGCATTCGTCAAATAGTCGACGTCGGCCATCGAGGTTTCCACGCGGTCCGGGCTACCAGAAAAAGCTCGTTCAGCGCCCCCAACGAGGGTTCCGCCGCGCCATGGAACAATCGCTATGCGGGACCCATCATCCGATCCGTCGACGTAGAATCGCCGTTCACTCAGCGGTTCACGAAATTCTATATAAGTACTTTTAATCAATTCGGAACGCGGAAGTTGTCCAAGCGCGCCGATAGTTTGCTTGACTTGATCTCCCCACGCGCCGGCAGCATTGACCAAAAAACGGCAATCAAAAGCGCGTGAGCGCGAGCCTTTGGTTACCCGCACTTGATAGCCATCTTCGGTCGGTCGCGCACCGTCAAAGCTGACCGGGCAAAGCGCCATAGCACCATGCTGCTTGGCAGACCGGAGTACTTCTTGCGTTAATTGGGCGTCCTCGGCCTGGGCGTCGTGCAAGGCAAATACAGCGCGTAAATTATGCTGATTTAAACCGGTTAGATCGCGCCATTGATCCTCGGGAATACGCCGATGCCAAGGTAGATTTGTACCCGCAGACAGACAGTCGCGGAGTGCCAATTGCAGCGCGACACGCCAAGGTTTTTGTTGGCTATGCGAATAAATCGGTACATAAAACCAGTCCCCCTCAACTAAGTCGGGCGCTATTGAGAATAGGATTTCACGCTCTACAAGACGCTCTCGTGCTTGGAGCAGAGACAGCGGAGCCATGTATTCTAACCCTGGGCCGACCAGCTTGCCTGACTTTGACGAGTTACCCGAGCCCCAACCACGCTTCTCGACAATAATGGTAGAGAGACCATTGATCGCCGCTGCCTGCGCTATTCCCGCACCAAGAATACCGCCGCCGACGACGCATAGATCAAAGTGCGTCGACATGGTGGCACTGCTGTGCGGTGTTTAGATTCATGAATGGGTTCTCAACGCTAAAATGCGGTCAATAGTTTTCCGATATCAAAAGTTTCCACTAGGTCGGCCCCTGCGGCAATTAATGCTCTCGCCTCGCCAATATCGTCTACCTCATAAACGACTGTCCTCGATGCGATCTTGCCGAGCGCCGAGTATTCGGGCAGCACCATTTTATCTATAAAAACATAGTCAGGAAGTATGCCCTTGATTTGCTGTCCCTGCAAATCCCTCCATTCATTTAGCACTACGCCGGTGCGCCGCCAGTTGGCCTGCGCAGCCAGCGCGATCAATGGGTAATCAGAGCTGATAATGACCAACTGCTTTTGTAACTGCAGGCGATACGGCTCTAAAGCATCGATCAACATGTGGCGGTCAAAACGAATTAGACTCGCGGTTTTGATTTCCAAAAACACACGCACTTCGGGGTAGCGAAACAGGATGTCATTGAGGATGTCGAGCTTAGCGATTTTTTCGGTCTCGAATGCATCGCCGAATCGTTGTGATTCATTCGCTGGAAGTCGGGCTAACTCATCGGCCTTGTGATCCACAATCAGGCGATCGGCATTCTCAATGCCGCTAACCCTTCCCATACAGGCGTCGTGGTAGATGACGGTTTGGCAATCGGAACTAAACTGAATATCAATTTCAACAAACAATGCGCCGGCTTCGATCGCTGCGATAATCGCAGATCGGGTATTTTCTGGTGCCCGGGCACGGTAGCCACGATGCGCAACGAGTTGGTCGGCGCGCATACCTAAACCACACTGGTCGGCGGGTGACTAAATCCGCTGCGATCGACTAAAACTGCTATGCTTACAGCCTCCATTGTTGAGCATACCCCAATGCCTTTAGTGCTATTTGAAATTCGTAATCATATTGCCCTGATCACTTTAAACAATCCACAAAAAAGAAACATGTTGACGCTCGAAGTCTGCGATCAGATCACCGCATGTGTTGCGCAGGCAGAGGCCCATCCCGATGTAAAAGCGCTAATAGTCACTGGCGCTGGGAGTGCCTTTTGTGCCGGTGGGCAACTTTCGGACATTCGTCCGAACTCTAAAATACTGAACCGCATTTACAGTGGTTTTTTGAGTATTGC
>DDJS01000010.1:0-2730 GCA_002339165.1 Cellvibrionales bacterium UBA2618
ATCAGCCAGCGGCTATGAAAATCGCTGTATTGATTCTGGCTGCGGGTGGCGCCTCGCGTTTTGGCTCGGCCAAACAACTCGCTGTAATCAATGGCAAGCCCATGTTGCAGCACTGTATAGACGCGGCCAATGAGCTTTTTCCCGGGGCGGTGTATACGGTGCTAGGCAGCCGAGCTGATGACGTACGTCGGCATATTTCTGGTACCGAAATTATCCTCAACCCTGAATGGCAACAAGGGCTGGGTCGGTCGATTGCCGTCGGTGCCAACCACCTCAAAGATACGGCTGATGCGATGTTGGTGTTACTCGCCGATCAGCCACGCATTAACAGCCAGCACCTTGAGCGCTTGGTTGCCCTGTTTAAAGGTCAGCAGGTCGCCTGCAGTCAGTACCACCATGATTTGGGTGTGCCGGCGATATTTGCACAGCGCTATTTTGATGCACTGACCAAGCTAGACGGCGACAAAGGGGCCAAAGAGCTGTTGCAGAGCCTCTGCCCGGCGCCGAAAAGTCTGGCGCTGGGTGATGTTGCAGACGACATAGATGATCCCGCAGACTTGGCCGCGCTCATTCAGCGCCTAGACGCAGATCGCAACTAGGGGGTCGCAGCGTGTCAATCATCGGTGATAAGCTCTATCACCGTTTATCGTTAGCCACTAAATTTGAACCACCCATAAGAGACGCCCCACCCATATAAGAGAGTCAAAAATGACCGTAATAACCGTCAATGGAATAGAACAACAACTCGAGGTAGATCCTGCAACACCGCTGCTTTGGGTATTGCGCGAGCAGTTAGAACTCACCGGCACAAAATTTGGCTGCGGCATATCTCAATGTGGGGCCTGTACCGTGCACATTAATGGCGTGGCAGCGCGCTCTTGCATTACGCCGGTATCGGCGGTCGCGGGGCGGGCCATTTCTACCATTGAAGGGCTGGCACCTAGCCCCGACGAACTGCACCCATTGCAACAGGCTTGGATCGACGAGCAGGTACCGCAATGCGGCTACTGTCAGTCGGGCCAACTAATGTCTGCAGCGGCGCTCTTAGCCAACAATCCATCGCCTTCAGATGCCGATATTAATGCCGCTATGGCGGGCAACATTTGCCGCTGTGGTATGTATGACCGTATCCGCAAAGCCATCAAGACCGCAGCTGGGGTGCAACAGTTTGAACCCGCAGCGGTTGTTGCTGATGTTGTTAAGGAGGTGACCCGTGGGTAAGTGGACGCGACGGGGGTTTATTAGCGCCGGTGTTATCGCCGGCGGTGGACTGGTTGTCGGGGTTGCGATTCGACCGGGCAATCGCGCCAGCCAACTGACCAAACACGTCACCGATGACGGCGAAACGCTGCTCCATACCTGGGTCAAGCTCGACAGCAATAATGTCGTTACGGCCATCGTTCCCCACTCAGAAATGGGCCAAGGCGCTGGCACAGCGCTGGCGCAGATGCTTGCTGATGAGCTGGATGCCGACTGGAACCTGGTCAGATTTGAAGAGGCACCGGCGATTAGCGAGTTTGCCAACCACTCGATGGCTAAAGGCATGCTGCTGGCTGGCGTCGACATGCCAGACTTTGTGGTGCCTACGGTGGATGGCGTTCTCATCCGCACCGCCCAAGCGCTTGACCTACAGATTACCGGCGGCAGTCTCAGCGTGCGCACTACCGGTGCCTTCGGCATGCGCGTTGCAGGTGCTGCGGTCAAAGACATGCTGCGTAATGCAGCCGCTGAAGCCTGGCAGGTACCGGTCGAGGAGGTGGTCGCCAGCAACAGCCAGATGACGCACAAAGCAACCGGGCAAAGCGCGCCCTACTCGGCATTTGCGGCCGCGGCTGCAACCATGACACCCCCCGCATCGCCGACCTTAAAAACGCCCGATGAATTTAAGATCATGGGCCGCCACGTGCAACGGCATGACCTGCCGAGCAAAGTCGATGGCTCTGCTATTTTTGCGCTCGATGTCAGGGTGCCCAACATGCTCTATGCCACGGTCAAGCGTGCACCCACTTTTGGTGGTGACGTCGAACGTATTGACGACACCCTGACCCGTTCGATCAAAGGGGTTGTAGACGTTGTTCGGCTGCCTGCTGCCGACGTCAGCGCATTGCTCGGCAGTTTCTCGTCTACAGAGTCCGTCGCGGTGGTTGCCGATGGCTACTGGCAAGCCAAAACCGGCATGGACGCGCTAAATATTGAGTGGCGCGCTACCGACAACGATGCCGTGTCGAGCGAGACTATTTATGCCCAATTTGACCGCGATATTAGCGCCGCTGTCGATCGCCAACCCGATCTGTCAGAGGGCGATGTGGCTGGGTCTATGGCATCTGCCGCCGAGGTGATAGAGGCAGATTATCGCGTTCCTTATCTCGCCCATACCTGCATGGAACCACTGAATGCCACCGCCTCGGTTAAAGACGGCTTTTGCGAAATGTGGATCGGCTGCCAGAGCCCGTTGAGTTTTCGCCAAGCGGTTGCAGACTCGCTGGGTTTTGAGGTTGACAATGTCACCTTGCACAACTGCTTTATGGGCGGCGGCTTTGGCCGAAAATCTCTACCGGACTATGCAGTGCAGGCTGCGCAGCTAGCGGCCAAGGTAGGACGGCCCGTGCAGCTTATTTGGTCGCGCGAAGAAGACGTGCAGCAAGACTTTTACCGCCCGGCTGTGCACAGCCGCTTTCGTGGGGCGCTCGATAGCGCCGGTAACCTAACCGCATGGGAAAACACCTATGC
>DDJS01000010.1:3118-6576 GCA_002339165.1 Cellvibrionales bacterium UBA2618
CATGTCGCCAGCCCCACCCACGTTCCTCTGGGTGCGTGGCGCAGCGTAGACCATTCACAGCATGGGTTTTTTACCGAGTCATTTATAGACGAAGTGGCGGCGGCTGCGGGTCAGGATGCCTATGCGTATCGCGCGGCGCGGCTTAAACACCTGCCGCGACAACTCGCGGTGTTAACAAAAGCCGCTACCGAGGCGCAATGGCACAAACCCCTCGCGCCTGGACGTGGCCGAGGTATTGCGCTGCAAGAGAGTTTTGGATCGATCGTCGCAGAGGTGGTTGAGGTGACCGTCGACGATGGCAATCTGTCGGTCGACCGCGTGGTAGCTGTGATTGATGCGGGGTACGCGATTTCGCCGGACGGCATGAAAGCGCAAATTGAATCGGGCATTATTTATGGCTTAAGCGCAGCGCTGTATGGCGAGATCACCATCAAAGACGGCGCGGTCGCAGAGAGTAACTTTCACGACTACCCCTCGGTCAGAATGTCTAAGGCACCGGCCATTGAAACGCACATTATTAACAGCGGCGAAGCCATGGGCGGCGCGGGCGAACCCGGCACACCGCCGATTGCGCCTGCGCTTGCCAACGCGATTTTTAATGCCACCGGCAACCGCATCCGCCAACTACCGATCAAAAATTCTGCACTCAATGTCTAAACCAATGCACGCAATGTCTAACCCAAGGGGCGGTTAGACATTGCCTTGCCTGCCCAATAAAAAGCGCAGAAATAGCCCATCAATGGGTGGGGGTTTAATTAATGTTAGTTGTGAATGTTACTTCGCTATCAGCGCACCGAACCTGCTGAAATCACCGTGATAATACTCTGACCCCATTATTAACAAAAATGTTCCGGCTGATAAATGTGTTATACCTTGAGTAATACCCCTCGGATAAATTCCGATTTAGCCAACCTGTAAATTTGAACATTAGCGCCTTGATGTCGGTTTTTTAAGGCGTTGTATTGACTAACCAAGTTAGGGTCGCGATTCAGAGCCTCTCGAAATGTAATAAAGCACTCATACTGCGAACCATTGACCACGACTTGCAGCGCATCAGCATTGTCTGCGTGTTCCAACATGCACAGCGACTGATCTCTATGGGTATCCAATTTAACCGTATACCCTACACCCTGCAGGAGCATCACCGTTTGCTGATGATTACCGGCTTTAACACCCACAAAAATATCTAAATCACCCTTCGATATCGCGCCGTCTATCGACGATGCCCCTACGTGCTCGATACGGGCGTGTGGGAGCATCGTTGATAATTTACGTGCTGTCGACACGAAGGGCGATCTGCACTTTGGCTGGTACTCTTCAGGTGCTAAAAACGTCATTTTAGGCATAACGCTAGCTGCGACGGGCTAACCGTTCGCGCAGCTTTGCAGGAGCGCGCTGCCGATACGGGTTAGGTGGAGCCGGCGGGCTTTTCTTTTGATTGTCGTTTTTCATCGGGTGGCGCGCCTTCATTGCATTTCTTACAGTATAGACGAGAACCAAGCTTTTCTTGTCGGCCTTTGATCGTTTCGACCCAGGGGCGGTTCTGCCAAGGAGGATCGTGTCTTGTGTGTTGAAAATGACCGCAGACTAGTTCTGCAACCCAATCATCATTCTTATCCTTATGAAAACCCGTGATCGACTGATACATGGCCACCTAAGGCCCTCGGCACGGGCGGTGAAACCGCAGGGCGACGGTTTCAGCACACACTGTGTGCCGTGTGCTCAACCGTGTTGAATCGCCTATACCCAAAGACCGCATAACGACTGATCCTTGCCAAAGCGATAAAAGATACGCATTAAAATAGTCCACTGTCACAAATAAACGATACTAAGGTATAGGTATTTTTACCGATGAAGCAATGGCATTTTAACCCGTAATGTGGCGTTAAAGTAAGCTACTAGCCAGCTAATGCGCTGCTCGAACCTAAGGTTTGCGTTGACTCGGCACACAATCGCTCGACTAACGCCGCGCTGCCGGCTGATCTGAATCACCGCCCAAGACCAGTTAACCCGCGTCGTTGGCATCACGCGCGCCGCGCTAAATACGGTAATGGCTGATCTGGACTTCTTCGCCGAGGTCCTGATAATCGCCCGCGCGCCGACGGCGGCGAAACTCCTCCCAAGTAAAGCCGCGATAGCGCGGTTTATCGTCGTTTGAGTGACCGTTTGAGTCGTCGTTTGAGTCGGCATTGGCATCAACAGGCTTGCACGGCAACGCCTCGATCATCTGCGCGTACGGCGGGTTGAAGAAGTACGCCGCGCTCAGTCGATACTGGCTGCCGACAGAGCCTAGCACCCGGTGTTCGGGCGCGACAAAGCGGTCGTTCGACAACACCTGCAGCATGTCGCCGGTATTGACGATAAAGGCGTTGGGCGCGGGTTCGATCATGTGCCACTGCCGGTCGTGTAAAACCTGCAATGCGTGGTGGCCGTTTTCGACCAACAGCGTCAATAGGCCCGCGTCGGTATGCCGATGGATGCCGAGCGGCGCCGGTGAATCTGGGCTTTTGCTTTGCGACTGCGTCAGTCGGTGGGCGTCTGAATAGGCGTTTAGACGCAAAAAACTGGTGTGCCCACGGGTCACTGAAGTAAGGTCGTCGCTGGCACCCATGGCCCCCAGCAACCAACCGTATACTTCGATCGCCAAGGGTTCGCACAAACCAAACCAGTCCCAGATAGGCGCGCAAATACCGGCGTCTTCGGGCATTTGGTTCCAACCGTCTACAACCCGATTGACCGGCGCGTCGTCGTCTGCTGCTGGGTCTGGCTTGTGGCCAAAATCTAGTATCTCTTTTGCGTCTATCTGGTTTTTGGTCAACTCTCGCGGGTTATAACCCCGCGCGTTGGTCTCGGTGCGGCGCAGGCTGAGTTTTTGCGCGTCGGGCAAGGCGAAAAATGCTCGCTGGGCGGCGAACAACGCCTGCATGTGCTGGGTCTCGATGCCGTGCCCTTGCAGCTCAAAAAAGCCCCAGCGCTCGACCGCCTGCCGTAGTCGCTGCAACTCGCCATCGCGTGCCTTGCCGCTACCGCGCAATACCTCGGCGTCAAATACCGCAGCCTCTCGCCATTCAGAAAAGGGCGCTGTCGACGGCTCGCTCATCGGCTGGGCTCTAACACTAAGCGCTGCTGCCAAAACGCCGTGGCGGCCGCCTCGCTTTGGTGGTTATTGCCAGTCGCTGCTTTGGCCCGAGGCTGCGCCAAGCAACAGCCCGCAAGCCAACCGCTGTTGCTGCGCTCTTTTGTTATGCGTGCATTGTTCGTAGGTAGCGTTCCTGTTGCCATTGTTTATGATCCCACTGCTTCGATTTTTACTGTTTATATTCCTACTGCTTCTATTCCTACTGTTTGTATTTCTAGTGCTTCTGTTCCCGCTGTTTGTATTCCTAGTGCTTCTGTGGCTTCTGTTTCTGTTCTTGCCATTGTAATGCCTGCTGTCGAAAAGCCTGCCACCAAAAAAC
>DDJS01000010.1:6901-8524 GCA_002339165.1 Cellvibrionales bacterium UBA2618
TAAAGTCACGGCCAATGCCGTCGCTCACGGTCATGTCAACGCTCGCGTAAATGGCTGCGTAACAGGCGATTTCATAGGTTATTGATATTAGTGTTCGGGCTCTATACACGCCAGCAACTGATGCTCTAACAAATCATCAATGCTGTCACCTATAATCTCAATACGGCTGTCTAAACAGTCATCTAATTCAATCTCATTGAGAACATCGGGCGTGGCGTTGTAACCAAACACGCCCTCATCGGTGATAAAAACCGCTTTAATGCGCTCGGCCAATATACCCATCAATACCAAGAACAGTTTCTGTCGATTAAAGACTGTTGCGGGCGAAAAACGCCAGCCAACGCTGGCAAACCCCTCCCCTTGATTGGTTGCCTTGATGTAACCGCAGTCTGGCATCGGTAGATCTAACATCAATGGTTTGAAGCCTGATTTAGATCCAGATTTAGAGCCAGAGTACACAGACACTGGCGGTGGGTGTGCGGTGACGCCCTCGAGCGCGGCAATGGGAATTTGACCCTGTTGAGTAAACAACACAGTGGCTGCTGATTTTCCTTGCTGTTCAACGTAGGCCAGTAATCTTGCTTTGTCGCCCTCAGTGTATAAATCCACCTTGTTGGCAACAATGGTATCTGCCACCTCTATTTGTTGGTTGTAGGTAGCATGCTCTGTGTAGCGTGGGTGTGCCAGTTTTCTCGCGTCGATCAGCGTGATGGTTTTTTGCAAGCACAATGTGTCGTGATAATGCGGTGCGGCCAGTACTTCTAGCACTTCTTTTGGATGCCCCAAACCGGTAGGCTCAACCAGCAAACGGTCGAGGCTAGCGACTGCTAGTAGTTGGCTAAGTGCGATTTCCATGGGGAACCCCGAGGTACAACACATGCATCCGCCGGGTACTTCACGAATAAAAATACCCGCGTCCTTGGCGTATTGGCCTTCGAGTAAACTGCCGTCCACACCGACTTCACCGAATTCATTCACCAACACCCCCCACCGTTCATGCGCAGGTTTTTGACTCAGCAGATGCACGATAGCCGAGGTCTTACCGACCCCCAAAAATCCGCTTATCACATTGGTCGGCACTGGGTGAGTCGGGTGGTTAGTAGAATTCATCGACTAGTCTCTGACGGCGGTAGCTCGGTGGAGGGGTTAACAGGCGACGGGGCCTTTATTAGCGCTGGCCACAACATTTTTTAAACTTGCGCCCAGTACCGCAGGGGCACGCATCATTGCGCCCAATTTTTGGCTCGATGCGCGTAACCGGGCGCTGGGGTGGGCAGCAGCTTTTATCGCTGCAGCAAGCGTGATTATCGTCGAGCGTTTCATTGCTCGCAAATGTGGTCGATTCCATCATGATGGATCACACTCTCGTTGGCGCTTAAGCGCCCTATCAAAACAGGTCATTAGGGCGAAGTGCGCTATTATCAATACGAATGCAAGCCAAACGCAAGTACATTATCTAAGCCCCACTGTGCTCTTCAGCATCGCAGGCGCAGTCTTTGTGGTGTCGCGCTTGGCAGAGACGATAATTGAACCAGTGCCCTACGGCAACCAAACTGGCCCCTAGAAGCGTCATTATTTTTTCACCCGCCTCGCCGATTCGCGCTTCGCCCAGCACCAGCACCA
>DDJS01000010.1:8839-9578 GCA_002339165.1 Cellvibrionales bacterium UBA2618
CCAGCACCAGCACCAACATCGATAGCCCAATAGATCCCAACACACACAATTGGCGGCGATTGTGCTCTTTAAACCCCAAAAATGTGGCATAAACACTACATGGGATCACGGCTACCACCATCCAGACATGAAAAGCCTCATTTTCGAGGTTTAATGCGGCCATGCTGGGTAGCATTAAAATTAACACCGGAAACGCCAGGCAGTGCACAGCGCAAGCGATTGACAATTCAATGGCCATCTTATCGGTAACTGCTTGTTGGGTTCTCATGGCGTATTTTTTCTGATTATTAAGCGGACAGCGCGATGCAATAATGCCCTGCAAGTCTAATCATTTAATCAGCATGAAGTGTGGTCGTTACCTACATTCAACGCCGTCTCTGCGCGACGTCGGGGGGATAGTTCATGGCTTTTTACCGTCTTTCGTTAACCTTTATAAAATACACTTTTGAATACTTAGCAAGGTATCAAAAAGGTTAACGACGACTGAACACAGCGCGGAATTTTTGTGGAGCGGCACTAGTTTTTGCCAGCGCTCTTATACTTAGCGCCATGTTGAGTCTGTGGATGCTATTTAAAGTTATATATAATTCAACTGTTTAACCCGGTGCTTAACATAGTGCTGATGAGCGCTTTTGGTAAAGTCTATCTGCTAAGTCTCATTGCCCCATCAACATTCGATCTCTTGTTTTCAAAGATCATCTAATGAGCACTCTTGAGTAATTTTTACGGAAACTGGGGG
>DDJS01000091.1 GCA_002339165.1 Cellvibrionales bacterium UBA2618
TTTTTTTAGACAAAAAAAACGCAAAGCTTATGCTCTTCGTTTTTAATATGGAGCGGGAAACCGGGTTCGAACCGGCGACCTGTACCTTGGCAAGGTACCGCTCTACCAACTGAGCTATTCCCGCGTCTGTCGCATTAAAAATGGCGTCCCGTAGGGGAGTCGAACCCCTGTTACCGCCGTGAAAGGGCGGTGTCCTAGGCCTCTAGACGAACGGGACGTATTGGACGAACAAGCGGCGCATTTTAAGTAGCAAGTCGATGTCTGTCAAGACCAACGCCCAACTACAACGTCGCTTAATTGCGGTTTGTGCTAACTGACGCTCTACAACCCCCGAATAGTCAACGATTGGCAATAAACGCTGCGCTGAAAATCTTTCGCGCCGGCCTACCGGCGGCTATTTTATGACACATTTTGGTCATAACGCCCTTCTCCTCAAGGCGACAAAATGACAAAAGCGCACGGTGTCTAGCCACCCACACTAGCGCGACCTTTAATTTGTCCAGCAGAGATGATATTTGCAAATTATTCTGCGTAATTCGCTACAATACCTACTGATTCAACGCACCACTGTGAAGCTATCAATATGCGCGTACGAAAGTCACACAAACTCGATGATGCCCACTACGACATACGTGGACCCGTGCTTGATCATGCCACTTGGCTTGAGGATCAGGGCCAAAAAGTCATCAAACTCAACATTGGTAACCCCGCCGCCTTTGGTTTCGATGCCCCCGACGAAATATTTTATGACGTGATCAAAAACCTCCGGGACGGCCAGGGTTACAGCGACAGCAAAGGTTTATTCGCCGCACGCAAGGCGGTGATGCAAAAGTATCAAGCGCTTGGGGTAGAGAGCGTCGATGTCGAAGACGTCATTATGGGCAACGGTGTCAGCGAACTCATCATGATGTCGATGCAGGCACTGCTCAACCCGGGAGATGAAATATTAATACCCGCACCGGACTACCCCCTATGGACCGCGGCTACCTCGATCAGTGGTGGCACCCCAGTGCACTACCTGTGCGATGAAGAAGACGATTGGCAACCAAGCATTGCCGACATAGAAGCGAAGCTGACGCCAAAAACGTGCGCTATCGTGGTCATCAATCCAAACAATCCAACTGGTGCCATTTACTCTGCGAAAGTGCTCGACCAAATCATTGCTTTGGCCGAAAAGCATAATTTAGTGATTTTTGCCGATGAAATCTACGACCGAATTGTCTACGAAGGCGCGGCCCATCAACCGCTGTCAACGCGCGTTAAAAATGTGCTCTGCCTAACCTTTAACGGACTTTCAAAAACCTATCGCTTGGCCGGCTTTCGATCTGGTTGGATTGTCGCCAGCGGCGCCAAACAGGGCGCCAAGGACTACCTCGACGGCCTGGTCATGCTGGCGACAATGCGCCTATGCGCCAACGTGCCGGCAATGCTCGCGGTACAGACCGCGCTCGGTGGCTATCAAAGCATCGATGATTTAATTGCGCCGGGTGGCCGACTACGCGAACAACGCGACCTCGCCTATAAAATGATTACCGACATACCGGGCGTGTCCTGCGTTAAACCGCGATCGGCGATGTATCTATTTCCCAAGTTAGATCCCGAGGTATATCCGATCTTGGACGATGAAAAGTTCGTGTTTGACTTTCTCAAACAAGAGCGCGTGCTGCTGGTACAAGGAAGCGCGTTTAACTGGCCAGGCAAACAACACTTTCGCATCGTGTTCCTGCCAGATCAAAGCCAACTCACGGAAGCGATCTCGCGACTGGCGAACTTTTTAGCCAAAATGCGCGGATAGCCTGACTTTAGGTGACAAAACCCAGCGACTTGAGGTCACTCTGACAATCGCTGGCGTCGGGGCATCGGAAATGACTGAACTGGTGGCGCACCGGATATTCACGTCGTAATCGATCAAAATCATGCGCTGTATTTGCCGAGCGATGCATGCTCTCTCGAAAGCGTTGATCGTCCTTAGAGACATCGTAACTGGCTAAAATAGCGGCATTTATTGGATTCGCAGCAGCTTCAATCGCCAACTCTTCGGTCTGCTCAAAGATAACTTTTTGTGGCTTATTAAGCTCACCGCGCCAAGCCAAAAATCGCTCAAAAATCATCTCGGTGCCGCGCATCTTGCCCTCGACGCTGTGCCCGGCAATATGCGGCGTGGCAATTGCGACCAGTTCGAGTAGCGCCCTATCGATGGTCGGTTCGGTCTCCCAAACGTCGAGCGCCACTAAGAGATCGCCGCGCAGCGCAAGGCTTTCGACAAGTGCTCGGCTGTCGATCACAGCGCCCCGACCGGCATTTAAAAGCAGCGTTCCCGGCGCCAACTCAGCAAGCTGTTGACGACCCATCAAGTGCTCGGTTGGGTGTGGGCCATCGCGCGTGAGCGGCGTGTGAAAACACAAAATATTGGCTTTTAACACATCGCCATATTCAACCAAATCAGGATTACTGTCGGCGTGTAAAAAAGGATCATAGACCCGGCAGGCAACGCCTAGCGCCTTGAGGATTCGGTACAGACGACCGCCGACATTACCGCAACCAACGATACCGACGCTGAGTTCACGCCAGTGGGGCATGAGCCGACAAAACACCGACAGATCGTACTGCACCACTGCATCGGCATTGCAGCCAGGCGCATGGGCAAAGCCGATCCCGCGTTCTTGCAAGTAATCAAGATCGACATGGTCAGTACCAATCGTGGCTGAAGCGACGAATTGCACCGCACTGGTATCAAGTAACTCTCGATTGACCTTGGTTACCGAACGCACTAACAATAAGTTCGCCGTAGCGACATCGGCTGGGCACATTTGACGGCCGCTAATCTGTTTGATGTCGCCGTAGGCGCCAAACAATTCCTCGACCCCGGGCATATTATCATCGGCCACAATATTCATTTAAAACTCCACATTAGGCATCTTAATAAAACCTGAAAATTACACAAATTTTAGAATAAATCCGATAAATTATAGTTATTTAAATCGGATATATCAGGTGCTTTATAACGGTGAGATAGTGCCTCAATGAAGACGCCTGCACGCTCGGGGATGGCGTCAATAGTGCACCAACGCTGGGTCTGATTCAACACCGCCTTAGGAAAACTATCAGTGCTTGGCAACGTCGATAAATTGTCCCTACTGAGACGGAATGGGTGAACGCAGGCGGTGCTAAACAGCCATTCCAGCGCCTGGGGTTTTATTTCAACCTGCTCAAACTGTAATTGTCTTTCTGCCGACCGCCCGTCGGGTTCATACCAATAGCCATAATCCACCAAGCGCCGTCGCCGCCGGCCGGCTAAGCACCAATGCGCCACTTCGTGGAGCGCACTGGACACATAATCCGCTCTAAAACAGATGCAGTGGTGCGCCTGCTGCGCCGATTTGGGTCGGTATAAAGGCTCGTCATACCCACCCTCTAGCCGCGTACTCTCGCTGTCGCGGAACGTGGCATCAAACAAATCGATCACGCTAGATGCAGTCACAATGGCGGGAGTCGTTAGGGTGCTGGCGGATTTTGAATCCATTCTATACCTCGCTATACCCCTTTTTAAACCGCTCTTATATCCCGCA
>DDJS01000074.1 GCA_002339165.1 Cellvibrionales bacterium UBA2618
GGTGCTAGACAGGCGACGGTCTGGCCATCGGGAAGCGCCAATTGATAGAGGTGGTTAGCGCCCTGAAAAATCTTTTCGACAATGTTGAGCTGGTGCCCAGCATGGTCGTCAAACACCACCACGTCTGGACGCAGTAATAGTTTGATGCGTCCGGCGCACTGCTCTGGCCACTGCGAAGATGTTAGTTTGCCCCAACCGGCATCGAGATTACCGGCGGCATCGATGTCGATGTCGATCAGGTTGCCGGCGCCGATAAAGTCTGCGGCGAACAGCGTCGCCGGTCGCTGGTAGAGTTCGCGGGGTGTGCCGATCTGATCGACTCGGCCATGGTTGAGCAAGACAATCTGGTCGGCCATGGCAAAGGCCTCGTCCTGATCGTGGGTCACCAACAGGGCGGTGACCTTACTGCGTTTCAGCAGGGCGCGGATCTCGCCGGCGAGTTGGCTGCGCCGAACGCTGTCGAGGTTAGAAAACGGCTCGTCCAGCAAAAGTATTTTTGGATTGGGCGCCAAGGCTCTGGCCAGTGCTACGCGCTGTTGTTGGCCACCCGATAGCTCGTGAGGGTAGCGCTCGATTTTGTTGCTCAGTCCGACCAAGTCGAGCATCTCGGCGATTCGTGCGCGGCGCTCGTCGGCACTGCCCTGAGGCAATCCAAAGCCGATGTTGTCGCTGACGCTCAGATGGGGAAATAACGCAAAATCCTGAAATACCATACCCACCGCGCGCTCTTCCGGTACCTGCGCATATTGCGGCGTACTAATGGTCTGGCCGCGAAGGCTAATGGCACCGGCAGCGACCGGTTCAAAGCCGGCTATGGCGCGCAGTAGACTGGTCTTACCGCAGCCCGAGGGGCCCAATAGGCAACCGATATCGCCTTCGGGTAGCGCAAACGAGACATCTGCCACGGCACTAGCACCATCGTAGGCGATAGTGACTCGGTCTAGGGTCAGTTGGTTATCCATGAGATCGGCGCTCGTGAAGCATAGTGCGAATGATTAATAATACAGGTAATAGTGCGGTGGCGACAATCGCCAGAGCGGGTAGGGCAGCATCCACCAAACGCTCGTCTGAGGCCAATTCATAGGTGCGTACTGCCAAGGTGTTGAAATTGAATGGTCGAAGAATAAGCGTGGTCGGTAATTCCTTTAAAACATCGACAAACACCAGCAGTAGCGCGGTTAGTAGACTGGGGCGCAGCAGTGGCAGATGAATGCGGCTAAGCACTTGCAGCGGCGATGCGCCGAGCGATCGCGCCGATTCGTCGATGTTTGGCTTGATCGCGGTGAGGCCAGACTCGACGCTTTGCAGCGACACCGACAAAAACCGCACCACGTAGGCAAACAATAAAATGCCGATGGTGCCGCTCAACAGTAGCCCCGTCGGGTAGTTAAACCACGCACTGCTAAGCGCGTCGATTTGTTGGTCGAGCCACCCAGCGGGCGCCATGATGCCGACCGCAATAACGGTGCCCGGCACCGCATAGCCAAGGTTGGCAATTTCGACTTGGGAGCGTTCGCGGCGGGTGTTAAAGCGACGCTTGGTATAGGCCAATAGCAGCGCGACCAACAGGCAGGCGATAGCGGCGGCGGTGGCGAGGGTAAAGCTGTTGACCAGCAATTCGCCAAAGTCGCGATTGAAATTAGACTGCCAGCGGCTGGTGGCCCAGTAAACCAATTGTAACGCCGGCAAGACAAACCCTAGCACCACGATAGTGGTGCCAAACACGCTTGCCAGCGGAGCGCGCCAACCGCGCAACACCAGCAGTTTGGGTGTGCCGCGAACGGTGCTTTGATGAAATCTAAGTCGCCGGCGCGATTCCCGTTCAAGCAGAATCAGCGCAAACACAAACAGCAGCAATAGCGCACAGAGTTGCGCCGCGGTGGTCAGCTCATCGAGGCCATACCAAGTACGAAAAATACCCGTGGTAAAGGTGCTCACGCCAAAGTAGGCAACGGTGCCATAGTCGGCCAAGGTCTCCATCAATGCCAAGCTTAAACCGGCGGCGATGGCCGGTCGCGCCATCGGTAGCGAGACCCAAAAAAAGCTCTGCCACGGCCCCTTACCAAGGTTGCGGCTGGCCTCGAGAATCGCTTCTGATTGTCCGGCAAAGGCGACCCGCGCGAGAAGATACACGTAGGGATAGAGCACCAGCGAGAGCATGCATATAGCACCGCCCAAAGAGCGGATCTGCGGAAAATAATAATCGCCATAGGACCAATTAAATACCTGCCGCAAGCCGGTTTGCACCGGGCCTGTCAGATCGAGCAGGCCAGTGTAGGTGTAGGCGATGATGTAGGCGGGCATGGCCATGGGCAACAACAGCGCCCAGCTCAGAAGTTTGCGCCCTGGGAATTCGCAGAGAGCGGTCAACCAGGCCGCGCTAACGCCAAGCAGCAAAGTGCCGACGCCGACGCCGGCAACCAGTAATAGCGAGTTAGCCACATAGTCGCCGAGCACCGTGCTATAGAGGTGCTGCCATGCGGCGCTAAAGGGTTGCAGCAGGCTACTGAGAATCACCAGCACCGGCAGTGCCAGCAGTGTGGTAACGAGGGTCGCTAGATTGCGCCAACTGGGGCGTTGGCGGCTGTCGCGGGGCGCGATGGCGGCGTGCGCGGTTATTTCCAACCCGCCCGATCCATCGCCATAATGGCGTTGGCGTTGTTGCGTCCCAGTTCGGTGACGTTTAATTGATCGGCGTCAAAGCCTCCCCAGGTGCGCAGAGTTTCGCTAACCTCGATGTCGGCGCGTACCGGAAATTCATTGTTCATTTCGGCATACCAGCGCTGGCTTTCATCGCTAGCTAAAAAGGCGATCAGTTGTGCGGCAAGTTCTGGGTTTTGCGACGAGCGGGTGACGCCAGCGCCAGAGATATTGATGTGGGTTCCACGGCCGTCTTGATTGGGCCAAAACAACCCAACGCTCGATGCGGCTTTGAGCTGAGCTGGATCGCTGGAGCGCAACATACCGCCGAGGTAGTAACTGTTGACGATGGCAACATCGCACAGTCCCGCGGCAACCGCTTTGATCTGATCGCGATCGCCACCGGCAGGGGTGCGCGCAAAATTGGCGACCAATCCCTCGAGCCAGGTTTCGGTGTGCTGCATTCCCTCTGTGGCAAGCATGCTCGCGACCAGCGACTGGTTGTAGATGTTGCTGGAGGAGCGCACGCAAACCTTGCCGCGCCAGCGTGGCTCGGCTAGTGCCTCGTAGTTGCTCAACTGTTCGACGCCGACGCGATCTTTGGCATAGACAATCACCCGCGCGCGCACACTAAGCCCAAACCACTGGTCATCGGTGCTTCGCAAGTGCTGCGGGATCGCGGCATTTAGCCGCTCGGAAATCATCGGTTGCAATACCCCAGCCTGCTGCGCGCGGTAGAGTCGACCGGCGTCGACGGTCAGCAACAGATCGGCGGGCGAGTTGATGCCCTCGCTTTGAAGGCGCGTCAGCAGCGCATCGCCCTTGCCGGTGACTAGATTAATCTGCGTGCCAGTTGCTTCGCTAAAACGATCGAGCAGCGGTTTGATCAGCGCCTCTTTACGCGCCGAATAAATATTTAGCTCGCTGGATGTGAGCGTGTCGGGGCTACCCATGCCAAACGCAGAGGTCGTGCCTAGAGCGATTGTGAGGCCGATCGCGGAGATTTTCATGGGGCTTCCTACAGTACTTGGCTGAGAACGGTAATTATTCTCATTTACGCGAAAAATGCAAGCTAAGTCGCCGTTGATTCGACCTTTAAATCGTCCGTTTTGGACAATGGCCAGCGCCGCTTGTCAGTCGTTATTGATAAGTGTATCGACGCGCGTGGGGGTGCCCATAATAAATATATTTTGTGCGATTTGAGCCGCCCGCCATGCTGATTTTGATGATGCTAGACCGAGCCAGAACACTGTCCCAGCGCCACCCCATTCGGCCTCGATGTTGGTCTGCATATTTTGCTTATTCGGCGTGGGTGGTTAGATTAATCTCGGCCCAACGTCAAATAGCGTTCGATAGAATGACCTATCCTTATCAATCGCTGCAATCGAAGCGCTTGTTGTCGCGCGCAGGACAGCGCTGTGTGCATCGCCGTGGTAGTATTTGCAGCTTGTAGGCCAGTACTTTTTTGGAGATAACCCATGTCAATGATTGTCAACCGTCGAGACCTCGATTTCATGCTTTATGAAACCCTGGCTATGCATGAATTGCTGAAATCGCCGCGTTATAGTGATTATGATCGAAGTGCAATCGACGCTGTGTTTGACCTTGCGCAATCGATCGCCGAAGATAAATTTTTATCCTGTGCCAGCAAGGGGGATGCCGAAGAACCGGCGTTCGTTGATGGCAGTGCGGTGTTAATTCCCGAAATTAAATACGCCGTTGACGCGTTCCGCGAAGCGGGTTTGTCGACCACTGCATACGACACCGACATCGGTGGCATGCAGGTGCCGACGATGGTCGATCAGGCGCTGAAGGGCATGTTTGCCTGCGCTAATACGGCGGTTTTTAATTACTTATTTTTGAGTCAAGGGGTTGCCAATATGCTCAACGCCTGCGGCTCAGAGGCGCTCAAAAAACGTTACCTGCCCAATCTTGTCGCCGGTCACTGGCTCGGCACCATGTGCCTGTCGGAGACTCAAGCGGGTTCGTCATTGGCGGATATTCGCACCAAGGCCGAGCTATTGGCCGACGGCAGCTACAAGCTTACCGGTACTAAGATGTGGATTTCGTGTGGCGACCACCAAATTTCTGACAATATTATTCATATGGTATTGGCAAAAATTCCAGGGGGGCCGCCGGGCGTTAAAGGTATTTCATTGTTTTTAGTGCCTAAAAATCGCCTGACCGACGAGGGCGAGATCGGCGAAGACAACAACATTGTATTGGCCGGTCTGAACCACAAAATGGGCCAGCGGGCTACCATCAACTGCCTACTCAATTTTGGTGAGGGGGGCGATTCGATTGGTTACCTCGTCGGCGACGAAAATTGTGGTTTGGCGAACATGTTTAACATGATGAACGAGGCGCGCCTGTCGGTGGGTATGGCGGCGGTAATGTGTGGTTTAGGCGGCTATCTCTATTCGCTGGATTATGCGCGCAACCGCCCTCAAGGTCGGCGTTTGGTCGATCGCGATCCGACCTCAGCGATGGTGATGATTAGCCAGCACGCCGATGTTAAACGCATGCTGATGACCCAAAAGGCGTTTGTTGAAGGGGCACAGATGTTGGTCTATTACTGCGCCCGCCTGATCGACCAACAAAAGCTGGCGGCGGACAAAGAACAGCAGCAGCGCATCGAACTGTTGCTCGATTTACTGACGCCGATCGCCAAGTCGTGGCCGTCAGAGTTTTGCTTAGAGGCCAACAAGCTGGCCATTCAAGTGCTCGGTGGCTATGGCTATACCCGCGACTATCCAGTCGAGCGACTGTATCGCGATAACCGCTTAAACCACATTCACGAGGGCACGCTGGGTATTCAGGCCATCGATCTGCTCGGCCGCAAGGTACGCATAAAAGATGGTATGGCGCTAAAACTTCTTCGCCAAGAGATGCAAACTACGCTGGCTGACGCCAGTTCAATACCCGAACTGGCGTCCTATGCCGAGCAGTTGGAGGCGGCGTTAGCCGAGGTGGAGTGTACTGTAAAGGCGGTGAATATGGCCGACAATCCCGAACTCGGATTGGCCAACGCGACGTTATTTTTGCATGCCACTGGGCACGTGGTAATCGCATGGATGTGGCTCATGCAGGCGCTGGCTGCGCTGCGCGGGCGTTCCTGTGGCGAGGCTGCTGACGCCGATTTTTACAGTGGAAAGTTGGCGGCTGTGGCGTTCTTTTATGGTTATGAACTGCCTAAGGCGTTCGCCGATTTACGTTTGGTGGCGGCGCTTGACACTACTTGCTACGATCTTACCGACGAGCAATTTATCGGCGTTTAAATGACGCTGGTTTAATCGGCGGGCGCGCATTGAGGGTTTGCAATGTCGCCTTTTCTCGCAGTCCCTCAGCTCGCTAAGTAGCCCGATCGGCTGGCTGTAAATGGGTTGTTTCTGAGCACTTTTTGTAGGGAGATATTGATCACATGATAAAAGCATTTAAAGCTGGATTTTTGGCGTTTGCAATACTGTCACTGGCAGGGCATAGCATGGGTCATGATGGCCCCGAAGTGCCGGAGGCCAGCCAGTTAGACGATCTGTTTATGGCGTTTGGTTGGGATGTGCCAAATACCGTGGTTAAATCTGAAAAAATTAGCGATGGCCTGTTTGTATTTACCGGCATTGGTGGCAACGTTGCGGTGAATATAGGTGCCGATGGCGTGTTAATTGTCGACGACCAAATTCCCCAAATGATACCCAAAATTAAAGCCAAAATCGTTGAGCTTGGTGGCCAAGGTATCGATTATGCGATCAATACCCACTGGCACTTTGATCATGCGGATGGCAATCTCGCTCTGGCTGATTCTGAGACGATCATCATCGCGCAGGCCAATTCGCGACGTATGATGCAATCCGACCACCTTATTAATATGGTCGGGTTATCGTATTTACAACCTGCTTATCCGCAGGGCGCGCTCCCTAAAGTGACCTTTGACCGCAGTATGCAGTTGCACGTGAATGGCCAGAAAATTGACCTTTTGCACTTTACTGCGGCGCATACCACCGGCGATGCGGCGGTGATCTTTCGCGGCAGCAACGCGGTACATATGGGCGATGTCTACAACACCCAATACCCGTTTATCGACGCTGGCAATGGCGGTTCTATGGACGGGATGATCGCTTTTTGCCAAGCGGTTCTAGAGCAAATTGATAAAACTACCTTGGTGATCCCTGGTCATGGCGTCGTCGGTAGTTACCAAGATTTAATCGACTATGTCGATATGCTGATCGAAGTGCGTAAAAGAATGCTGGCGATGATTGATCAAGGCGCGAGTCTCGACGAGATCATGGCGTCGGGGTTGACCTCGGATTGGGATGCCGTGCGCGGTGATAGCTCGCTGTTTGTCAATCGTGCCTACCAAAGCCTGACTCACCGTATTGTCGATCGCTGAGGTGGGTTACAAAGTACTTTAATGCGACGGTTGCTTTTGTTTGTGGCTGTCATATTTGCAAGCTGAACCTTTCAGCGACACACCACTAGGAGAATGATGTTGGATACCAGTAAGCTTTTTTCATTGCAGGGCCGCGTGGCACTGGTCACGGGAGGTTCGCGCAACCTCGGTAAAACTATCGCCGAGGCCTACATCGCCCAGGGCGCCACCGTATACATCAGCGCGCGCAAAGTTGCCGACTGCGAGGCCACCGCCGAGGAACTGGGCCCAAATTGTCATTCGTTGCCCCAAGACGTGAGTACCGTTGAGGGCGTTAGGGCGTTGGCTCAAGCGTTTGCAGACCGGGAGCAGCGGCTGGATATTTTGGTCAACAATGCCGGTGCTGCATGGGGCGCGCCATTTGAAGAATTTCCAGAGGCCGGTTGGGACAAGGTTATGGACCTCAATCTTAAGTCTCCGTTCTTTCTGATTCAGGCGCTGCATGGCCACTTGAAAGCCAGCGGCGCTGACGGTCGGCCTGCCAAAGTGATCAATATTACATCGATCGATGGTCAACGATTGAGCGCATGGGATACCTACAGTTACCACGCGTCTAAGTCGGGCCTGATCTACCTCACCAAACGTCTGGCTGCACACCTGATCAAGGACAATATCGTCGTCACTTCGATCGCCCCAGGGGCGTTTGCCTCGGATATGAATCGCGCTGCGCGGGATCACGCCGACAGTCTGACGAAGTACATCCCGAGCGGCCGCATTGGCAACGACGAAGACCTCGCCGGCGCGGCTATTTATCTGGCTAGCAGAGCCGGGGATTATGTTGTCGGCGATACTATTACAGTCGATGGTGGCGTAGTTCATGCCTCGATCGCTCGGCTTGGCGATGCCTAATCTTAAGTGCTTTGGGGAGATGCTCGGCCGATCGGCGGTTCGCTCTCGATGGCGACGGCAATTGATGACCGTCGGTAAGATGTGTGGCCGGTGCGTTGTGGTATTGGCCACTGTCCAAAAAACGTCGTTAAAACCGCGCTGATCTCAGTTCGATATAGTTAATTAACATTATCTAATGTTAATTATGGCGCTATTTAATGCGCGCTAGCGATACAGAATTGCCAGCGACGCAAGCGCTCTACGAGGATTATTCATAGCGCAAATTTATGCTTTGATAGCCAAGTGATGTTAGACGCCAGTAGCAACATAACGCTAAATCAACGCTCAAATATTGCTATGCAACCGTCGCCATAAACCATCGGGCACAGACGCTTTATGAATAACCCCCATTTAAATTCTCGGGACGAGGATTTTTATCTATACGAGTTCCTCGACAGCCAACCGCTGTTGCAACGGCCGCGCTATGCGCAGCATTTTATTGAGATATTTAACGCTGCGATTGAGGGCGCCAAAGCGATAGCAAATAAGTACTTCGCTAATCATTACAGCAAGAGCGATGCGAATGAGCCAACCTTTGACGGGACGGTTGTCCATCTGGTTCCGGAGACTCAAAAAGCCTGGGACGCTGTTGCAGACTTTGGCTTGATGGCGGCGCAGCATGATGACAGCGAGGGTGGATTGCAGTTGCCCGAAATTATCTGCAAGGTTGCTGGAGCCTATATTCAGGCGGCGTTGGAACGGATCGAACGAGTTACCGACAAATTATTGCTGGTTATCGCAACAGATC
>DDJS01000103.1 GCA_002339165.1 Cellvibrionales bacterium UBA2618
GCCAGTGATTCGGCGAATCCGAGCGCGGCGCTCTTGGTGGTCGAGTACGCGGCATCGCCGATCTGGCAGAGCAGGGAAGCGCCCGAGGCAACGTTCACCAAGTAACCACCACCGCGCCGTATCATGTCTGGTACCAGCGCTCGCGCAGCATACACGTGCGCCATCACGTTGACCTGCCAACTGGCGGACCACTGCTCATCGCCGGCCGACGCCGCCAACCAATCCGGCCCATCGGTGAGGGCCACACCGGCGTTGGAGACAAACACATCGATCGGTCCAAACGCCTCCTCGGCCTCGGCGATCAGCGCCCGAATGTCAGCTTCGATGCCGACATCCGCTTTAACGGCGAGACCAGACAAACTCACTGCGACCTCTTCCGCCGCGGATTGATCGATATCAGCTACCACCACGCGGGCACCCTCGGCGGCAAATTTTTTGCACAGCGCGCGACCAATACCATGGGCTCCGCCAGTCACTACGACCACCTTATCTGCATACATCACCTGCTTGTTCCTCATTTTAAGCTAAATTTCATCATCTATACCGGTGAACTTTTGTTAAGTCGTAAAAGCTCTATCTGGGTATACACAAACATTATTTTAAACCCCGCGCTCGACCTCAAAGCTATCGCCAAAGTCGACTAGACCCATGCCATAGCCAGCATCTTCAACGCCGCCAACGCCAGTACCAGTGCCAATAAAATTTGCAAGGCGCGCGATGATGCGCGGTGGGTGGCCAATTCCGCACCGATCAAACTGCCGGCAAATGCTGCCAGTACCAGCCAACCAATGCCGGTCGGCCAGACTTGTGCGCTCAGCCAATACCCGCCCAGTCCCGCCAGTGAGTTGAGCAGTATAAATCCAGCGGCCAGCACAGCACTAGCACGTATCGAGCACCAACCAGCCAGCACCAAAATCGGGCTCAAATAGACCCCTCCACCAATGCCAGTAAGACCAGCGGCAAACCCCAGTAGCGCCCCGAGCGCGAGGACCAGGTAGCTATTGGGTTGCGTCTCGGCAACCGCGGCCAACGGTCGCACCAGCATACGACCGGCGGCTAACAGTAATAGCCCCCCTAGCAGCAACCGATAGGCGTCGGCATCAATGTGCAATACGCCGCCGACAAAGGCCATTGGCGTGGAGGCCAGCACCAGCGGCCAAAACAAACCAGTGGGCATCAAACGGCGGGGTTTAAAGCGGTATAGCAACCAGCAGGTGACGACCACATTCATAACCAGAGCCGCAGGTCGCATTTGCTCTGGAGCCAGTCCCCAGAGCGCCATAGCGGCCAGATAACCGGAAGCTCCACCGTGACCCACCGAGGCGTACAGCACCGCCAGCAAGACGATGGCGAGCAATAACCAATGGCTGTGGGCAAAGGCGACAAACTCGAACGCCATTAGCCACCGGTCATATTCATAAACCGCACGATGTCGGTGCGATCGGGATCAAAATAATGGCGTTCAGGCTTTTTCTCTATGGCGAAAATAATATGCCGCTTTAGGCGCTCGATGTCACCGGGGTAGCGACGTAGCACAGCCCGTAAATCGACGCTGTGTTCGTTGCCAAGGCACAGTAACAGTCGCCCCTGTGCGGTTAGTCGAACGCGATTGCAGGTGTCACAAAAATTGTTCGTCATGGGTGATATAAAGCCGATTTTCGACGGACTATGGGCCACCTGCAGGTAACGCGATGGGCCACCGGTGGATTCGGCGCTGTCCAAAAGGGTAAATTCGCTGGCCAGTTGTTGGCGGATCTGCGCGCTGCTAACCTGAGTGCTATTGCGACTGTGGGAGGATATTTCGCCGAGCGGCATCTCTTCTATAAACGAGATATCGAGCCCACGATCGACCGCAAACCGAGCCAAATCGAGCACCTCATCGTCGTTAAAACCTGCCAATATGACCGCGTTGAGCTTGACCTTGGCAAAACCCGCATCAGCAGCAGCACGGATCCCGGCCAACACCTGCGCCAGACCGCCAATCCGCGTCAAGCTTTTAAAGCGCTCGGCGCGCAAGCTATCGATGCTAATATTTAGACGCGCCAAACCGGCATCTTTTAATGGTTGCGCCATCTTTGGCAACAGCACGCCGTTACTGGTCATAGTCAGCTCATCCAAGCCTGGCAAGCTGGCGACAACCTCGACCAATTTGAGAATGTCACGTCTGATCAACGGCTCGCCCCCGGTCAGGCGAATCTTGCGCACGCCCAAATCGACAAAGGCCGCGGCGGTATCCCGCAACTCTTCAAGGGTCAGTAACTGCGCCCTTGGCAAAAATGTCATATCCTCAGCCATGCAATAGACACAGCGTAAATTACAGCGATCGGTCACCGACAAGCGCAGATAATCGACAGTGCGGCCAAACGGATCTACCAAAGAGGTCTTTACAGTCACGGCAATACCAACCTACGTTCGAGTTAACCAAATAGCATCTAGCGGCTGTAGGGTAGCACATCCACTAGGTCATCCACTTGGATGGATTCGCCACTTTTTTGTCTGACAAAGACATCTCCCCAACAGGCCGAGGACAACACGCCGCTGCTTTGATTGGGAAATAGTTCGACGCCGCCGCCGGCGGTCAATCGAGCACGCAAATAGGCCTCTCGGATCTCGCCACGACGGGCAAAACAAGCGCGCGCCTTAAACGTGGCTAGTTGCCCGTCACTGCAGCCTTGAGCTGCGAATAAAAACGGTCGCGCCAAAATACAGGCGGTGACGAATACCGACGCCGGATTTCCCGGCAAACCGATCAGTGGCACTCCGCGCACATGGCCAAACGCCAGCGGCTTGCCCGGTTTAATCGCCACCCGCCAAAAATCAATCGCGCCGACCGCTGCCACGGCGGCTCTAACATGATCCTCTTCACCGACCGAAACGCCACCCGAACAGATAACCACATCGCCTTCAGAAGCGGCCTTGACGAGGATTTCTTGGGTTGCCTGCGCAGCATCTGCGACGTTGCCCAAATCGACTGGCTGCATTCCCCAAGCGCGCACAAGGCCGCATAGCGTGGCGCGATTAGCATTGTAAATCTGGCCTGCCTCGAGCGGCGCGCCGGGCTCGACCAGCTCATCGCCAGTAGAAAAAACCGCCACTTTTAAACGTCGATAAACGCTGACATTGCCGACGCCGATGGAAGACAGCATGCCCATTTCCTGAGCGCGAATTCGGGTCCCCGCAGACACCGCTGTACAACCGGCGATAAGGTCCTGACCGCGCCGCCGAACATTGGCGCCGCTGGCAACTTCTGGATCGATGGCGATCCGATCGGCCCGTGGTGTGCAATTTTCCTGCATCGCAACGGTGTCCGCACCGCTCGGCAATTCGCCTCCGGTAAAAATTCGCGCAACGCTCTTTTCGACCAGTGGGCGCGGAGCGCGGCCAGCTACAATCCGCTGCGATAGCGGTAACTCAAAGCCCTGAGCGGCAGCGGCGGCGTAACAAAACGCATAACCATCCATGGCGCTGTTGTCGGCCGGAGGTACGTTGACCATCGCCTCTACATCGACCGCCAGCACCCGACCGAGGCTGTCGGCAATGGACACACACTCGGATGCCACCAACGGCTTAATCGCGTCCGTCAGTTTGATGATCGCCTCTTTAACGGTCAGCATTAGGAGGTTTTTTTGGCCACGTGCTGGACAAAATTGCACGGTTGGTGGGTACTGTCTAACTGCTGCCTAATAATTTTCTGCCAACCGGTTTTGCAGGCGCCGGTGGAGCCCGGCAAACAGAAAATCGCGGTGTTGTTGGCGAGCCCGGCCAGACACCGCGACTGTAGCGTCGAGGTGCCTATTTCATCGAAGGAGAGCTGACGAAAGAGCTCGCCAAAACCCTCGATATGCTTATCAAACAGCGGTGCGAGCGCTTCTGGCGTGCTATCCCGGCCGGTAAATCCAGTGCCACCGGTGGTCAGCACTACCTCGATTGCAGGATCGGCGATCCAGGCACTGACCATGGCCCGCATCAGATAGACGTCGTCTATCACCAGCTTACGATCGCCAAGTTGGTGGCCCTCTTGCTCCAAGGCGGCTTGTAGGTAGTCACCACTGGTGTCGGTCTCTGGCGTGCGGGTATCGGAAACCGTCAGCACCGCAACACTGACGAAACGCCTGGCGGTCGATGTATCCTGGCTCATCGCATTAACTCCTCATTAACTCCACATTAAGGGCCAGATTAGCGCGGCCTGGAAGGCGCGCACAAGTCGCAGCTAGGATTCGCCGGCAGGCTGAAATCCATCCACCGCCCGGCCTTGCCGTCGAAGCGCTGCAACTGCCCGTGCTGGTGGCCATATCCGAGTAACATTGCCATCGCCATAGTCGCCTGCTGACTTCCGATTACGCCGAGCACTGGCCCGACGACACCCTGTGTATCACAGTCTGCCCGCCCCTCTGCGCCCGACGGGTCGATGCTGCAATTAAAGCATGGGCTCTGCTGCCGTTCAAAGTCAAACGCCATCAACTGTCCCTCCCAACCGGTAGCAGAGGCGCTGATTAGCGGCAGGCGACGCGCGCGACAGTGATGATTGAGCAGTCTGCGGGCGGCTAGATTGTCGCTGCAATCGAGCACCAATTGGTAATCGCCGGATAGAAGCTCGGCGGATACCGCCTCGGCATACGTATTTACGATTAAATCTGGATTGACATCCTTTAACGCGCGACTTGCGCAATCGACCTTGAGTCGACCACAATCCTCTTCGCGATAGAGTATCTGGCGGTGCAAGTTGCTCTCAGCCACCACGTCAGCATCGCAGATCGACAGCCTACCGATACCCGCAGCAGCTAAGTACAATGTGACAGGGCAACCGAGCCCACCCATGCCAACCACCAACACATGGCTGTTGAACAAGCGGTGCTGACCATCGACTCCGATATCATCCATCAGCAGATGGCGGCTATAACGGGCAAATTGACGGCCATTTAAACGCACAGTAAGCGCTCCGCCCGAGCCAGATCGTCACCGTTATTGATGTTGAAAAATGGCGCGTTTGGCTCCGTTGGCCAATCGATATAAACCGTCTTTAAGGCCGTCATCAACGGTTTAAATCCGCCGTTTTGATCCTCCAACAAGGCCCGTTCGACGGTCGAAAAAACATCCTTTCGCCACATCGAAAAGGTCGGTTGGGCGACCCCGGCATAGCGTGCACAGGCTATCTGTGCCGAGCCAGTCGAAATGCCATGGTGCAATCTGTCTACCAGATCATCGGGCACAAAGGGGCCATCGCAGGGCACCAGCGCCAGATAGGCGGCGTCGCTTAACCATTCGCACAGCAGCGCACTGTAAAGACCCACTAGCGGGCCTCGAAAACCGTCAAGGGCATCTTTCACTAACGGGTAGGGTAACTGTGCCAGCGACGGCGAACCCACTGGGTCGGCATTGATCACTAATTGACGTACCTGCGGCGCAAATCGATCGGCAACGTGCGCCAACAACGTCCGCCCACCCAGCATTGCCTGTGCTTTGTCACCGGTTGCCATTCGGCTGGAACGCCCGGCGGCCAAAATCACGCCATCAACCGATTCCTTCATGGCGACGTTGAACTCTGCATCCAGCGCTGCAACGCCCGCTGATCGGAGTCCTTAGCTTCCACCCAACTGCGCTGACCATCGATCTCGACACTCTTCCACAACAGCGCATGGGTTTTTAAATAGTCCATCAGGAAGTCGGCGGCCTGAAAAGCTGCAGCGCGATGGGAACTAGCAACGCCGACAAACACGATTTGATCGCTTGGCAGTAACTCGCCCACGCGATGGATCACGCTCACGCCATGCAGTGGCCAACGTTGCTCGGCCGTCGCAACCACTTCGTTTAGCGACGCTTCGGTCATGCCCGGATAGTGTTGCAAATTCAACGAATCGATCCGCGCCTGCTGCTGACAGTCGCGAACCAATCCACAAAATGTCACCACCGCGCCAATCGCGGCGTCCAATTGGCGCAGGCGTCGATACTCGTCAGCGAGATCAAAGTCTTCGTTCTGCACCACTACGCGACGATACACTGCCCTACCCACCGGTTACCGGTGGCAGAAAAGCCAGTTCACAGCCATCCGTCAGCGGTTGGTTCCAGTCGGCGATCACGCGATCGATCGACACCAGCACCTGGGGTTCGAGTAGCGCCTCGACCAACAGCGGGTGCTCAATGGCCAACGCATCGCGAACAGCAGATGCGGTGAGACCCTCACTGGCTTCGAAAAACTCCGGCGCCGTAACTGCCGAATCCCCCAAACGGCCGAAAAATAATAATTTAATCACCGCCGATATCCCCGGCGCGCCAGTCACCCGACTTGCCGCCGGATTTCTCCAGCAGTCGTGTGTGGCGAATCAACAAATCCTTGTCGATGCCTTTACACATGTCATATACCGTCAGCGCGGCCACCGAAGCGGCGGTCAATGCCTCCATCTCAACGCCAGTTTTACCGCTGGTTTTACACAGCGCGGTCACGGTGAGGCAGTCGCCCTCGAGCGTCAGTTCGATGCTGACCTTCGACAGCGGCAGCGGATGACACAGCGGGATCAGTTCACTGCATTTTTTTGCCGCCTGAATACCGGCGATCCGCGCGGTCGCATAGAGGTCGCCCTTGGGTAGACTGTCGTCGTTTATCGCCGCGACAATCTCCGCGGTCAAGACGATTTGCGACTGCGCAGTAGCGCTGCGCGCGGTCACGGGTTTTTCTGAAATATCCACCATGTGAGCTTCGCCCGCGGCGTTCAGGTGGGTGAGTTTAGACATTGCGATTCCTATGCTTCAAAGCGTGTAAGAGTAGAACACCATGGTAGCAAAGACTGACACCTGGGTGCAGACCTTAAACTCGCCTGAGGTTAAATAGCCTGCGCTGAATCATAGACCCTAGATAATGGTCGCGATCTCCGACAACGGCAAGCGATCGATATCCGGCACGCTGGCCTTCCCGGTTGGATCACCCACCAGCAGCAGGAATAACGGCCGCTCGTAAGCCGGTCGGCCGAGGATCCGACTGAGGAATTTCATCGGGTTCGGGGTGTGCCTCAAGGTTGCCAAACCGGAGCGATGCAGCGCGGCAATCAAAATGCCCGTGGCGATACCCACGGATTCCGAGGTGTAATAAGTTTTACGGCGCTGGCCCTCGACATCAATGGTGGCTTTTTTGAGAAAAATCGCGATCAACGCCTGCGCGGTCTAAAGAAAGGCTTTGTTGGCATCGGTGCCCAAGGGCGCAAGGGCGTTCAACCACTCATCGGACGCGCGCGTGGCGAAGAGTTCGCGCTCTTCGACCTCTGCCGCTTGGCGAATCTGTTGTTTGGTGGCGGCATAGCGCACCACCACAAAATGCCAAGGTTGCATATGGGCACCACTCGGGGCGAAACCAGCAGCTGACAGGGCATGCTCGAGGATAGAGCCCTACAGATCCGACCAATGCCGATGAAATACCGTACATTGGCTAAATGTTGGTCGATAGACTCGCGGGCCGGTAATCGAGGTTCCATCTTGACGCCTGCTCATAGGCATAGGCGATTTGTAGTGTAGCGAAATCTTTATATCGAGGGCCTATAATCTGCAGGCCCATAGGCAATCCTCCGCTACTGAAGCCAGCTGGAACATTGATTACCGGACAGCCACTAAGAGTTCCGAGGACTACTACCTCCATCCAGCGGTGATAGGTATCCATAGTTTTGCCTGCAATTTCTTTAGGCCAAAGAATTTTAGCGTCAAAGGGGAAAACTTGTGCAGTCGGAAGCACGAGAAAATCATATTTATCAAACATCGCCAATAAGACTCTATAGAAGTCAGCGCGTGCCTGAGATGCCTTATAAATGTCCTCAGCAGAGAGAGTTAATCCGCCCTCAACTTCCCAAATCGACTCTGGTTTGAACAAGCGCCGTTTGTTAGGGTCATTATAAAGTTGGTTCATCCTGCCAAAATTCACCCAATGCCGCAACGTGAGCCACGTTTGCCAGAGTTTTTCCATCGGATATTCTAATCGCACCTCATCGACACTGCAGCCCACTTCACCAAAGGACTGCAGGGCTTTTTCACACAGCGGCATGACGCCCTTCTCGAATGCCAGATAACCATTAAGATCGCCTAACCAAGCAATTTTTTTAGCCTTCATATCTGCTCGTAGAGGAGCTGCAAACTGTGCAGGATCCTCATTTAAACTAGTAGGCATTGTTGAATCATAACCGGCCATCGTGGATAGCAGCATTGCCGTATCAGAAACATTGCGTCCCATAGGCCCAGTGCACGGCAGCTGTTCAATAAAGCTATGTAAAATAGGAACGCGACCCGGCGTCGGCCGAAAACCTATTACATTACTAAAACCCGCTGGATTGCGTAGCGACCCCATCATATCGCTGCCATCAGCCACCGGGGTCATCTGCAACGCCAGAGCTGTTGCAGCTCCACCACTGCTGCCCCCAGCCGTGCTAATGCCGTCATAGGCGTTGAGGGTAGTACCAAAAACTCGATTATAGCTGTGAGATCCAAGGCCAAATTCCGAGATATTACTTTTCCCAACAATAATTGCACCAGCATTTTTAATGCGAGCAATCGGAACAGAGTCTTGATTGGCTATATTGTCTTTAAAAATCCGACTACCATAGGTCGTTTTGAAGCCTACTACATCCAACAAGTCTTTTGCCAAATGCGGAAATCCATGCATCCAACCGCGGTAATGTCCACGTTTTAGATCGGCGTCGGCTCGATTGGCTTGGGCTAGCAAGA
>DDJS01000128.1:0-13165 GCA_002339165.1 Cellvibrionales bacterium UBA2618
CAGTGTGTTCTGGATAAATTCTTGGACCTCGCGCCCACGCTCACCAATCAATCCAATCACCACCACATCGGCTAGCGTATTGCGCGTCAGCATACCCAGCAAAACACTCTTACCGACACCAGAACCTGCGACCAACCCCAGGCGTTGGCCCCGCCCAAGGGTTAGGCAGGTGTTAATCGCCTTGATACCTGTATCGAGAATAGTGTCGATGGAACCACGCTCCATCGGATTAATGGGTAGCCCCTCAAGGCTCAGATAATCGCTGTACTCGACCGGCCCCTTGCCATCGAGCGGCTGGCCAACACCATCGATTACGCGCCCCAATAAATTGTCGCCCAAACCGGCCTTCGAGTGGTTAGACCGCACCCAAACGCGTGCTCCCGGACCGAGACCTCCGGGATCAGTAAACGGCATAAGGTAGAGAACGTCGTCGTGAAAACCCACCACCTCGGCATCGACAAAGGTATCGTAGTCGACGTTTTCGACCTGACAATGTGCTCCGAGCGGTGCCATAATCCCCTTGGCTTCAAGGGTTAAGCCCACGACTCGTACTAATTTTCCACTGCGCGATGCATCAGCCACCCGCGAGTTGGAGACCAGATCGTCGACCTGCGACGCAAAATCAAACATTGGGATCAGGGTCGATATCGACTGTGTTGGGGAGGTCTTCAGCAACCGTTTCTATAGTCTCGCCCTGCGCGTCAGGATCGTTAGTGCGCTCTAGGGCTTGCTCGGCATGAATCTCTTCTGAAGCGCTTTCAAGTACCCGCTCTTTGACTTGATGAGCGAATGGGCTAGGTTCTTCACGGGATCTTGCTGGCATGGAAATACCGAGAACTTGCTCGGCTAACTTATCCATTCGCTGCTCAATTAAATCCTCTATAGCGGTATCATCAATCGATATTTTGACGCTGCCTTGGGACAGTGTGCGATCCGAGCGCAACTCTATGGTGCTGAACTCATCATATAATTCATCGCCAAACTGATCGCGATCGGCGGGATGCAGATAAATCAGAATCGGCCCCTCTCCCTGACTTTCGACATCGTCCAAAGCCGCCTTAGCGATTCGTTCGATCGCCGAGGACGACAGCGATAACTCACCGCGAACGAGTTGTTCAGCGAGATGCAACGCCAATTTCTTGAGCGGCTGATAGAATTCGGTCATATCGCTCTGCGCGGTGCGCAGAGAAGCAACCAATTGATCGAGATTATCTTTAGATTTCTGGTAGTGGGCCTCGGATTCAGCTCGGCCCTTTTCATAACCAGCGTCATGGGCTTCACGCTTGGCTTGCTGCAGCGCTTCTTCGGCGTATACCGCGGCCGCTTCTTGTAACTCACGCGCCTGGCGCTCGTCACTGACGGGCGAGCTGTCCATCGGGCCTTCGGTCGTGACCGGCGGGATGTCCTCCAGCGAATCATTTTCGTCGGCGATAACTTCCTCTTCAAGCTCCTCGACGAACTCTTCCTGCCTAAGATCCTCGAGATCAACCACAGTCGGCGAAAATTGCTCAAAAGCCGCTTCTACCTGAGCAACTTGCTCGCCATCATTCCAACCGGCTGCCGCAAATTCTTTGGCTTTTTTGTCGGCAGTCAAAAGATCATTGAGTCGCCAACTCACCGAAGTGTCATTAGACAAAGTCATCGCCTCTACCGGCAAGCACTAGGTCACCAGAATCAGACAGTTTACGCGCGGTGCGCATGATATCTTTCTGAGCAATCTCCACATCGGTAATTCGAATCGGGCCCTTGGCCTCCATATCGTCCAAAAACATCACCTTGGCGCGCTGCGACATGTTGCCCAAGAATTTTTCCTTGGTTTCTTCATCGGCGCCCTTGAGCGCGGTCATTAGCTGGTCGTTTTCAATGTTTCGCATCAACACCTGAACCGCACGGTTATCCACCGCAGCGAGGTTGTCAAAGGTAAACATGTTGTCCTGTATCGCTAATGCCAAGCCCTCATCAAGGGTAGTAACACCCTCCATGATTGCGTTTTCCATGTCGACTTTAACAAAGTTCATGATTTTTGCTGCAACCGGAACACCGCCCATGCTCGAAGATTTGGCCGATGAGCTAGAACTGAACTGTTCTTTCATAATGCCCTCGAGCTCTTCCATCGCGGAAGGTTGAACAGTTTCTAAACTTGCCACGCGTTGCATCACTTCTGCACGACTGTCTGGCGGCAAAAATCCGAGTACGTCTGCGGCGACATCGAATTCCAGAACCGAGAGGATAATGGCTACCACCTGGGGATGTTCTTCGCGGATCATTTCGCCGATCGATCGCGCGTCCATCCAACGCAAAATCTCCAGCCCCTTACTCGAGGCGCCAGGAAGGATCCGGCCCAGTACCGTCGCGGCTTTGTCATCACCTAGTGCACGCTTCAAGACATTTTCGACGTAATCATTGTTACCAAGGCCGAGATTAGTCTGCGCCTTAATGGTAACAACGAAGTCGTCGAGCACGTAGTTGACCGTTTCTTGAGACAGATCGGCCACGCTGACCATTGCGGCGCCTAGGGCTTGTACTTCCCGCGGGTTCAAAAAACGGATAATGTCAGCCGCCTGCTGCTCACCCAGCAGCAAAGTAATCACCGCTGCGCGCTCAGTGGTGGTGAGAACCTCGAGCTCTTCCTTGACCTTTTGCGAGACTCCGCCATCGGGTTGTTCGGCTACTGCTGCATCAGCCATGGTATTTTCTCCTCTAAGCCCAAATGCGAGCGACTCAATAGACGGGTTAAGTAGCTTTGATCATTTTGCGTATAACACTGGCGACGCGGCTAGCATCTTCAGCAACAAGGTACCTGACCAGCGCAACCTTGTCGTCATAACTGTTGGCAGTATCCAGCATGTCGGCCGAGATTGTGGATTTCTTCGGCTTCAACTTGGCCTTGATGTCATCCAGCGATTCAGGCTCTTCCTCTTGAATCATAGCCAGTTCTTCATCGGTCAGCTCACCATCCTGCCGCCGTGTCACTTTGGCCTCTTCGACCGTTTCGACCTGCGGCAAGTAAGACTTGAGGACGGGCCTAACGACGACAAACAATAACACGATAAAGGTCACTGCTGCGCCAAGACTCTTAGCGGTGCTCATGACCTGCGCATTTTCATACCATTTAACCAGACTCTCCATCGGCACCGGCTTTTCAAATGCCGCTGCGACTACCGTAACGCTATCGCCACGCGCCTGATCGAAACCCACCACGCCCTTGACCAAGTCAGTAAACCGGCCAAGTTCAGCTTCGCTAAATGCCTCAATCACTGGGCCAGCTGCCTCAACCGGAGCAGTTTCGGGCGCTTCTTCGCCCTCAGCCAAGACCGGGGCCGGAGGCGGTGGCGCGGTGACTTCGCGCTCATTAATGATAACCGCTACTGAAATTCGTTGGATGCTACCGCCCTGTCGCTTTACGTGACGAACCGCGCGATCGAGCTCATAATTTCGCGTTGTCTTGGTACTGCGCGCTCCTTCTGAACCGCCGAGGTCATCGCCCAGTTGTCCGTCTACAACACCGGTCGACGCACCCGGAGTCGAGTTAGAAGTCGAGCCTGGGATGCCGCGAGCGTCCTCGCTGTTCCGCGCCTCGCGTGTGAGGATTTCAGAACGCGCCTTGGGCCCATTCGAGTTGTTGTCAAATTCTTCGTAAGTCGCCTCAGTCTCGGTAAAGTCCATTGTGACGTCAACTTCTGAACGCACATTGCTTGATCCCACTACCGATGCCAGCAGCGCCTCGATACGATTTCTGTAGGTTTCTTCAATGCTCTGCTTGTGCTCCATCTGCGACGAGTTAAGTTGCATCGACGCGAAACTATTAGCATCGGTCAAGAGTTTGCCGCGCTGATCCACAACTACCACATCATCGGTAGCCAGATAGGGCACGCTGGAGGAAACCAAATGAATAATCGCCTCGACTTGCGAGTTTGAGATGATTCTTCCGGGATAAGGGTTGACCACTACAGACGCCTTTGCCGGAGTACGGTTGCGCACAAATACGCTTTGTTTTGGGGCGGCCAGATGCACGCGGGCCGATTGGACACTGGCAATCTGGGTAACGCTTCGAGCTAGTTCCTGCTCCATGGCCGCAACGTAACGGACCTGTTCCATAAATTGACTGGTGGTCATCGATGCATCTTCGCTGAGAGATCCCATACCTCCAACCGAACCCTCTTGCGGCAGGCCGCGCGAGGCCAGAAATAGTCGCGCTTCGTGATATCGCTCATCGGACACCAATAAGTCACCCGACGCCTGGTCAATCTTAACGCCGAATTCAGCGCCCGCAAGCGCTTCAAAAGCGGCTTGCCGATCGGCCTCAGATAAACCTGGAAACAATGAGCGAAACGGTGGTTCTTTGGCGAGCGAATAGGCAATCAAAAACACCGCGATCGTTAACAGGGTAATAATTGCCGGCATGGCTTTGCGTACCGCTGGTTGCGACAGTACGTCGGCGGCATTGGGGAAAGACATCGCTGCGGCGGCGGGCAACATGTTGGGCTTGGACGCCCCTTGACCAGCGGGAACGACTGCTCCGCCTGCGGCGGCGCCGGGTGCTTCTGCCATTAGCTCAGTGCCTGGCTCTACCGTGGTTGCCATAATCTAACTCTCTTCAATCAAACTATACGGGCATATGAAGGATATCTTCATATGCCTTTAATACCTTGTTGCGGATCTGCAACGTTGCCTCAAAAGCCAAAGAGGACTTCTGCATACCAATCACGACATCGGTCAAAGGGACGTTCTCGCCCTGCTCGTAGGCAACTCGTAACGCTTTTGATTCCATCTGCGTGCCATTGACTTCTTGAATGGCGCCCTTTACTGCTTCGGCAAATCCAACGCCATCTGTGCTGGCGCCCGTTCCCGGCACGGATGTGGCATTGATTCCATCTTGCGCCTGTGCTTGATAGTTGCGGATCTGACCGAGAACTGCCTCTATATTGGCTGTACTAGTGGGGTTCATTGCGATTCTCCCTAACGCGCGTAAGCTCTAGTGACGGTAATGCCCTGCTCGCGTAACTTTTGCAGCTTGTGGCGGAGAGTTCGAGGGCTGATGCCGAGCTTTTCAGCGGCTTCATCGCGACTTCTAGACATTTCAAGCGCCTCCATTATAGCCTGACATTCACTTTGCTGAACCGCGTGATCGAGCACCGAACGGCCATTTTCAGGCGCCATTACTGTATTGCTGCGCGCCGCAAATGCGTCGCGTCGCCCGTCTCCTTGCGCCATGCTAGAGCGAGCGGCACTGTAGTACGGACTGCCCTGCGTCCAATTGCGCGCCCTATCGCCCTGAGGCATATACTGCTCTGGCGGCGCCGAAAATTCGTCGTTGACATGTAGATCATCAAACAGTAAATGCTCGATATCAATGGAACGTTGGTTAGACAAAACCATAGCGCGCACTATCACGTTCTGTAGTTCGCGCACGTTACCCGGCCATGGATAAGAAATCAGTCGCTGTTGCGCGGCGTCACTAATAGTGGTCGGATGACTTGACGTATTCTGCAGCGCGACGAACTGCTCGGCGAGCGGCAGTATATCCAGCGGACGCTCACTAAGCGGCGGCAGCGAAAGTTTAAACGCGCTCAACCGGAAGTACAGATCTTCGCGGAAACGATGCTCTGCAATCGCCTGCTTTAAATTACGATTGGTAGCGGCGATGACGCGGATATCCAGCGCAATTGACTTCTGTCCACCAATACGCACCACCGTACGCTCCTGAAGAATACGCAACAACTTGGCCTGCATCGAATAAGACATTTCACCAATCTCATCGAGAAAGATAGTGCCGCCTTGAGCCTGTTCAAAAAGCCCTTGTTGAATCTTGGAGGCGCCAGTAAATGATCCTTTCTCATGACCAAACAGCATATCCTCTACCAGGTTCTCTGGCATCGCAGCGCAATTGAAAGCAACAAAAGGCCCGTCAAATCTTGGCGAAGCGTCGTGGAGAATTCTCGACAAGACCTCTTTGCCTGCGCCCGTCGGGCCGGTGAGCAGAACGGTCACATCAACACGGGCAACGCGTTCAGCGAGCGCCAAAAGATTACGGCTGATAGGATCGGCGAAAACAAAGGCGCTAGTGTCGGTCTTTGGCTCGGCTACATTAGTGTCGACAATATGGCGCCATTCCGCAGGCCCCAACTGCTCCGACGGCACCGCCGTGAGCGCACCTTGACGAACCGCCTCAATACCCAACTCGAACAGATCACGCGCCACTCGAGTTATTACCTGAGCCGGTGAGCCTAAAGAAACCAGCTTCAACTGCAACTCTTTTAACGCCGTAGCGCAATTCGACAGACGAACTACAACGATCTCCGCCGAAGTAAAAGCTTCGTCATCGATGTCTAGCGAGTCGCCCATGCGAATATCGAAACCCTTGTCCAAAAAAGCCTGGCGCTGGGGGTCATTGAGTTGCTCAACTGGATCGATCCACAACATCGGAGTGCTATTGGTATTTGCCACTTTATTACCTTCTCTTTAACCAAGTTAAATTAAATTTGCCGCTTAACGGTATGTAAAGCAATATATATGCCACATTTTTAAAGTGTTAAAATACAGTAAGTTAAAGATAGAGCGGCAAGAAAGTGTCAGTTATACGCCAGCGGCAAGAAGCGGTCATCAGCTTGCCAGTGGCAAACAGTCGGCAAACTGACAGGGGTGTTTAGAATGCGACAAGCGTGCCTTACGCACCGTTGGCGATAGCCATTGCGCGCTATGCCATGCCGGCAATCGGGCCTGTAACCTTGGCTAGATTGACGCGTTAAGTAGTCGAAAGACCGTATTTATTGATCTTCTCGATCAAGGTGGTGCGTTGCACATTGAGTAATCGAGCAGTTTTGGACACATTACCTTCGGCCTTATCGAGCGCCTGTTGGATGAGACTTCGCTCGATATCCACCATATGCTGCTTTAGAGGTAGTCCCTGCTCAGGGAACGAATCCCAACTCTGTGCCATGGATATAACCCGCACGGTCTCATCAAATGCCGCGGATGGGTCACCCTCAGCAATTGCATCAACCGGTTGACTTGGCACGTCACCATTGAGGCCTTTATCGCCATGGACTTCAAAATTGAATGCGCCCTGCCCACTGGCCACGTGCGTGGCAATCGGCAACTCGCCAGGATCGGTATTTGCCAAAAGGCGGATACCCGGAGGAAGCATGCTCTCTGGAACATTGCGAAAATCAACATTTTGGCCGGGATAGAGCGCCGAATAACGGTTAACTAAATTGGATAGTTCTCGGACGTTGCCCGGCCAGTTGTATCGCATAAACAATTCTAGCGATATGGAGGCAAAGGTAATTGGCTTTTGCCTCCGCTTTGCATGCAACAGAGCAAAGTGCTCAATCAATGGCACTATGTCCTCTTTGCGTTCATGCAGCGCCTTTATTTCTATCGGCATTACGTTTAGGCGATAATAGAGATCCTCCCTAAACTCGCCTTTATGGATCAATAGCTCAATATTTTTGTGCGTCGCGGCGACCACCCGCACATCGATCGCCAACCCTTGAGTGGTTCCGACCGGGTCGATAATACGCTCCTGCAGCACTCGCAAAAGCTTTACTTGAAGGTCCATCGACATATCGCCGATTTCATCGAGGAACAAAGTGCCCCCACTGGCTAGTTCAAAACGGCCCTTGCGATCGGAAATGGCACCAGTGAACGCGCCCTTTCGGTGACCAAACAACTCGCTTTCCAACAACTCGCGAGGGATGGCCCCGCAGTTCACAGGAATAAATGGCTCACCAGAACGCTCGGAACAGTCGTGTAAAGCTCTCGCCACCAGCTCTTTGCCGGTGCCGCTGTCGCCAAGGATCAGGGCAGTGGCGTCACTCGGGCCAACCACCTTAATCAGCGCGCGGAGTTCATTGATCTCCGCACTGCGCCCCACAATTGTTTTCAAGTTTTGCACTAAATCGTCTCAACCAAGTCCAGATGCCCATGATTCCTAGTTCTTCCCTGTAACCAGAATTCAACATCAACAAACACTTGCATAGGATGCAAAAGCCCCATAAAACTTTAACAACATAACATAAGTGTCGATTCTAATGGCAATAAGCTCGGGCTTCAACAACCTAACCACCTTACATTGTCGAGAATACGACAGTTTTGCCGCGCATTCGCCCCAATACTAGCAAATTCATGCTTTGACCCACTAATACTTACTATATAAGCTGATGCATTTATCCATATCTATTTATTGGAGTAACAGCATGAAGAGAGCCAAAGAAGCCGTCTTAGAGGTTTTTATCGTATTCGTCGTCGGTGGTCTCATCGGCTCAAGTCTAGCGGTGGTATCAAACCTCTTTGTCGCCGGTGTGCTATGGATGACCACGCAGCGAGCCAACGCAGATTTTTTCGACGTAACGCTTGGCGATCAAGTACTGTCATTTTCAAGCTTGGTGTTTTTATGGGCCGCGGCGGGTTGCGTCATCATGATTAAAAAGCTCTTCTCGATCGCTAAGTGGGCCGGCCCAGCAGACTCGATGTATGCGGCACACCAACTCAACGTGCCGTTTAATGTCAAACAGGGTCTGGCCTCTACGCTAGCAGCATTTGCGTCGGTTAGCGGCGGTGCCTCAGTCGGTCAGTACGGGCCTATTGTCCATTTTGGGGCAACCATGGGAATCATCATCTCCAAACTACAACTGCGCAAACGCCTAGGATTTAACCGCTTGCCCCGCGAGGTCTATTTGGCTTGTGGTGTTGCAGCCGCTATATCGGCGGGCTTCAACGCGCCGATCGCCGGCATCATTTTTGCGCACGAAGCAATATTACGGCAGTTTTCAGTCCGCGCGATCGCGCCGATTACGGTTGCATCGATTACTGCGAGCACCGTGGGCGGGTATCTGTTTCCTCAGACCGTGGCCTTTCAAATCGGTGCTTCGGCCCCGGCGTTAACCGAAGTAGTGCCCTTTTTAATGGTGCTGTCGCCGATATTTGCCGCTGTTGCTATTATTTTTATGCTGTCTTTGCGCTTCGCGACAAAAACCGCCGCCTCGTTGGATGTGTCGCCGATGGCGCTTCCTTTTATAGGCGCGACCATCTGCGGTTTGATTGGGGTTTGGGTTCCTCAAGCGCTCGGCCTTGGTATCGGTAGCATCAACCAGATGATTGCCGGTGAATTCATGATCTCAATGCTACTGGTCGTGTTGGTTGCCAAAATAGTCATGACCTCAGCCTGTATTGGCTTTGGCGTGTTTGGCGGGGTTTTCTCGCCAGCGTTGTTTATTGGCGTAACCGCGGGTGCGCTGGCGACGAAAGGACTGGTAGCATTCGGTTTCGGCGACGTCGCTTCGGTGGTAACGGTAGCAGCGATGGCTGCAGTCAGCGCATCTGTAATCGGCGCTCCTCTGAGCGCAGTTTTGATCGTGCTTGAATTGTCCCATTCCTACGAGTATGCGGTGGCAGCCATGATCGCAGTGATGGTCTGTAGCTTGATTACCCACCGCCTGTTTGGCCACTCGTTCTTTGACCGTCAATTGCTCGATCGGGGTATTGACCTACTCAAAGGCCGTGAAGCGATTGCGCTGGAACAACAACAACTTGCTCCATTTGCCTCACAAGACTATATAAAGGCGACCCCAGACACCTCAGGACACACGGTCCGACAAGAAATGGAACAACGCGAGCACACGGAGGCCTACATTATTAATAACGACGGGATATTACTGGGTAAGCTCAGTATCTACCAAGCCATTGCCTGCGGCGATGACGTGGTCTCCAATCATATGGATAGCTCGCCGATCACGCTCTATGGGGATGACTCACTCAAACAATCGATGGTTAAAGTGAGTCAGTTCGTCGGGGAGAGCTTGCCCATAGTGACGCGTGAGACCAGCGCGATGGTGGGTAGTATCGCCGAGGGTGAATTGTTTCAAGCGGTGATCGATATACAAAGTCAAGCACGCACCATTGAGAGGGATTAAACTGACGCACACAGTCGGTCATTAAACCCACTCTACTGCGAGGAACAACTATGCGACAACAGCTCCCTATCTTTTGGTTGATAGCGCTGCTAATAAGTACCGGGCCGGTTTACGGCGATTCGTTTGATGCCGGTCTCAGCGCCTTAAAACGCGCTCATTACGCAACGGCTATGCGGGCCTGGATAAAGATGGCCAACGATGGCACTGCCGAGGCGCAGAACAATGTTGGTCATCTCTACGAAGAGGGATTCGGGGTAGAGCAAGACTATACCGAGGCGATGCGTTGGTATCGGCTTGCCGCCGAGCAAGGGTTGGCCGAGTCCCAACACAATGTAGCGATGCTCTATTACCAAGGGTACGGAGTGAAACAGAATTATCGTGAGGCAGTCAGGTGGTTTAAGCTATCCACAAAGCAAGAATTGGCAGACTCGCAATATATGCTGGCGCTTTGCTACCACCAGGGTCAGGGGGTTTCTATGGACTATAAATTTGCCAAGTACTGGTACCTGATGTCTGCCAAGCAGGGCTACGCCAATGCTCAATTTATGTACGCTTTTATGCTTCAAGCTGGGGAAGTTGGCGACCCTGCGCCGCTTAAAGCACTGGTTTGGAGCGAAGTGGCGAAACGCAATGGCAAGCTCGACAGCGGTGATGTTGGCGACCAATCAAAGTTGCAATTGGACGATGAAGAAATCGCCACTGCGATGGAATTGGCGGAGTTATGCCTGAGCAGTAACTATGAGTCCTGCCCTACTGCATAGCGTGCAGCGGCCGCCACGGTGCCGATACAAATTTAATTTAACTAATTCCTAAAGAATTCCCCGCTCTCGACGATATTACTACTACATCAGAGTTTGTAGTACATACCGAGGAGTTCCATAACATGAAAAGACACGCCAAAGCGCTGAATGCCTATCAAGACGTAAATGTGTCATCAGCTGTCCCGTACGCTGATGGTGTTCAGTTGATTCAAATGCTGTTTGACGGCCTGATCGATTCGCTGTCAGCTGCGGAAGGCCATCTAGTGCGTAAGTCCATCAAAGAGAAAAGTGACGCTCTGTACAGAGCTAGCAATATTATTATTGGTTTACAGGGCTCACTAGACTTTGAAAAGGGTGCCGAGTTGGCACGTAACCTCAGCGAGTTGTACGATTACTGCCTACGTCGTTTGATCAAGGCCAATCTGTATAACGACATCGAAGCAGTGCGCGAAGTCAAGGGTCTCATGGAAGAAATCAGTTCAGCTTGGACGCTATTACCTTCGCTTTTAAAGGATCAAAACGCAGCCATGGCTTCGTAGTCATGACGTCGGCGTTATAGTCACCATGCTATTTGCAACATCATTTAACGCTCTGAGGTCAAAGCCTCAGAGCGTTTTTGATTTGAAACTGTCACAAAGTCAGAGTAGCAGCAGCGACTCGTCGAGCTTTGGTCCAGAATTCACGTGGCTCTATGATCAACACCAAGCAGCTTCGTCGGCCGATTCCGCGAATTCGAGAACACCGCTCGAAGAGCCTGCCAAAGTACCCCAGCAACCGACTGATTGCTTGTTCTTTCAACAGTTCATGTCGATGCATCAAACGGCCAATAGACGAGCTACAGGAGTGAAAAGCCACACCTCAGATCTGGATCAGATCAATACCTTTTTGGAACAGCGCCGGATACCGGACGAATCCTCCTAGGCCCGGCCAGAGTAGGTGATTCAAACTCAATCAGTATCGCAAGCGCTTGGCTTGACATCACTGGTTCTTCCGTGGCATAAACCACGTTACAGCGATTTAAGTACTTACTTAGTAGTTCTTTATAGCTAAGAGCGGGGCTTTATAACAAACCAGCGAGGTTCAACGAACATGGCATTTACGCAGCGCAGAGTCCTTCAAATTCTCAACAAGGGCGAAGGTCATGACACTACAAGCCTCGCTTGTGACATATTTTTATCCTCGCTAATTATTCTAAACCTCTTGGCTGTGTGCCTTGAATCGATAGAGGGTTTCCGCGGTCAGTACAGCAGTGAACTGGCTGCTTTTGAATTATTCTCGGTAATGATATTTTTAGTCGAGTACCTGCTACGCATTTGGTCTATGGCAGCCGATGATAAAAATCTCTCGAAAACTGCGTCGGGTCGACGTGGCAGTTACGTATTCAGCTTTACCGGAATCATCGACTTAGCAGCTATATTGCCGAGTATTTTACCGATCCTTTTCCCTGGTACCGATCTACGCTGGTTGAGGGTTCTCCGATTGGTTCGGTTGCTCAAAATATCACATTATTCCTCTGCTCTAGAGGATCTTTTTTCAGCGATTTATCAAGAGCGGCAGTCCTTTGTCGCAGCGCTCTATCTGATGGCCATCGCGCTATTTTTATCTAGCTCAATGATGTATTTGGCAGAGTATGAGGCCCAACCCGACAATTTTCAGTCGATTCCCCACACCATGTGGTGGGCGCTGGTAACACTCACCACGGTCGGTTATGGCGACGTCTATCCGATAACCGGCCCCGGAAAAATTATCGGCGCGATGACTGCCCTAATGGGTGTTTGTGCGGTGGCCTTGTTGACAGGTATTGTCGCCTCGGCGTTTTCCAACCAAATGGCACGACGAGAGGCGATATTTGAAGCCGAAGTCAATGCCGCGATGGCCGATGGCATCATCACCGAGGACGAAGCTGAGCACATTGAAGATCTGCGTGGTAGATTCAAAATCAGTGAACAGCACGCCAAAGCGATTTTCGATAATATAGCCGAGCAGCAAGACTTCGATGAGATTATTGAAGAGAAACCGAAGGATTAAGCAACCCGGCATTACCAATCCGGCGCCGGCGCGCCGCCCCCTGCGCAGGCGTTTACATTAGACCTAATACGCTCCTCCCAGTTAAATGCCGCCGGTAATGCGCACAAGCACACGCAGGAGCGCGTCTAGTTGAGCAGCATACCCATCCGCTAAGCAACTCTAACGAATCCTCTTTATACGCAGCTCTAGGGCCGCAAATCAACGCTTGGATTGGCTGTAACGATTGGAACAACCGGTTGTTAGCGACCGACCGGCGATAAAGGGCGAATTGCTCAATCTCGGCGCACAACCGTCACCGAACAGGCGCTCTAATCGAAGCAGCACGATGAGTGTCCGAACCAACTGCTGGAGACTGGCGCGCAAACGGCGCCATACGCGCAACTAGGCGGGCAATGGATGAAGCATTGGATTGATACTGGAAGCGACCATGCGCTCCGTTAGCGCCGTCCCAACGGCACAAAT
>DDJS01000128.1:13581-15952 GCA_002339165.1 Cellvibrionales bacterium UBA2618
ACGTCAAACTTAACTACGGTAAAAGAAGCGCCCACTAGCCACCGTCGATGATCACTTCGATACGGCGATTTTTTGAGCGCCCTTCAGAGGTGTTATTGGATTGTAGAGGCTTAGTATCGGCCAAACCAATGATTGTGACTCGACCTTGGGCAACGTTGGAGTTGTCCAGTAGATAGTCTGCCACTGCAGCAGAACGTGCCGCCGATAGATCCCAATTAGAGCGAAACCGCTCGCTAAACGCCATCGGCACATTGTCCGTGTGGCCTTCAATGCTAATCAAACCACTCGACTGGCTGATCGAATTGCCGACTTTTTCCAACAGCGGTTTAAAGCCCGGTTGTAAGTCTGCGTAACCGCTCCGAAAGGAGCCGCGCTCCGCGAGACGAACAATGATTTTGTCGCCGTCTCTCTCGACCTCTGCCAGACCCTTGGAGATCTCGTTGGACAGGTTCATCCTAATTCGTTCATACTGGTCGTCGATCGCACGTTTACGCTTGGCGTTCGACATCCCCGCTAGTTTGTCGGCTAGATCGTCCGGAGACCCTTCCTCAACCTGCACAACCGATTCCACTTGAGCCTGCGCCATGGCGATTTTCGCGTAGACATGAAGATCGTCCTGGGCCACTTTGGCTCCCGACTTGGCGCGATCCTGTTTGCCGTCTTCGCCAGTCATAGCGTCTGAAATAACCTTGACTACAATTTTTTTGTCTTCGACCCGAACCTCAACCTTGCCCATGGCGATCTCTTTGGCCATCGTTTCTTTGAGCGTCTCAACATCCGAATTAGTATCAAAATCAGCAGTTTTAGTGGTTTCTTTGAGTTCTGGGTCGACCGGTTGTTCGACGTTGGTGGTCTGCTCCTGAATCACATTGAGCGTTGTTTTGTCGACCTTGGCACGCTTGTATTTCTTGGCGATAATGCTCTTCGATTTGGGCGGTTCCACCGTGGGAACGATACGCTGCACACCCATTGAATTTTTCATTGAACCGCTGACTTCCTTGTATTTAGGCACATTCATCTCGGCAAACGACAGCAGCAATACAAAAAACGCCATAAGTAGGGTTGCCATATCGGCAAAGGTCGCCATCCAGGCCGGAGCGCCACTCTTGCAGGGAGCACACTCTTTCAGCGGAGGATAGACAATGACCTCGCGCTCTATCGGTATGCCCTCTTCATTAAGGACGGTGGGATTACCCTTGGAGTCGACTATCGGTTCTTCTTTGTCCGCGGCGTCATCGCCCTCCGCCACAACCGGCAGTGGCGCCTGTTCGTCCTCATCGCCAGGCAATTGTTCTTGATCCGCCATTAGCTTGCCCCCTCGCGTTTACTTGCCATCGACAATCACCTCAATCCTGCGATTGCGCGCGCGGCCCGCAGAGCTATCGTTGTTGGCAATCGGCCGCGTGTCGGCAAACCCAGCTACGGTTATTTTATCTTGCTCAAAACCCGAACTGTTGATGAAAAAATCGGCAACAGATGCGGATCGGGCCGCCGATAAATCCCAATTTGATTTAAACCGCTCACTAAAGGCTACGGGCACATTGTCGGTGTGGCCTTCGACTCGGATTTTGCCCTTTGACGCGGAAAGAGAAATGCCTACACGGGACAACAGCGCTTCAAATTCGCTCTTTAAATTTGCGCTACCTGATACAAAAGACCCTTGACTGGCGAGACGCACGGTAATTTTGTCACCGATTTTTTCAACTTCGACCAAGCCCTTTTGAATATCCTTTGAAAGATCAGCTCGAACCTTTTGATACTGATCTTCGACATCCTGATTTTGTTTGTCGGTCTTGCCTCCGGGGCTGTTTAACGCGCTGTCTTCGTTTGCGCGACCACGTTCTGAATTGCCCTTGGCGAGCTTTTGCCTACGCACCTCAACCTCGGCTGACAACTTTGATTGAGCATCCACCACCTTGGCGGCAATGTCGATCGTCGCCTGACTAATCGGTCCACCGGACGCTTTGCTCACGTCGCTGTCACCCGCTCCACCGCTGGTACCGGAGCCGAGCAATTCAACCACCACGCGGTTGTCCTCTATCCGCACATCAACCTGACCCTCATTGATCTCCTCTTGTAAAACCTGTTCGAGGGATCTAAACGCTTCTTTAGTTTCGAAATCGGCTTCTTTTTCTTCAGTTTTTTTAACCACCCTGCGCATGGTGATATCGTCTGAGCGCTGCCGCACATCTCTGAATACCGTCGGTTGTGCCACCGCTGGAGAAAAATCATCGACGACGATGCTTCTCGCGGTCTCGATAGTAATCGTAGGTACGATCCGCTTAACCCCAAAAGCGGCCTTAAGTGAACCCGCTATCTGCTTGTATTTGGGAACGCTCATCTCGGCAAATGACAACAACAAAACGAAAAA
>DDJS01000128.1:16350-30608 GCA_002339165.1 Cellvibrionales bacterium UBA2618
TCCTGTTTCTTTTCGCCCGGATCTATCGGCTCTTCCCACCAATTGAGAACCGCTTCTTCGGTCGCTTCTTGTTCCTCTTCAGCCATGGCTAACGCCGCCTATTAACCGGCCGCCGCGGCCAATTTCGCTTGAGTCGCTGGATCACAGAAGGCCGCCAGTTTGTCGCCAAGTACGCGGGGATTACCGCCTTCGGCCATAAACACCAGCCCTTCAATAATCAGCTCATTATTCTGCTCTTCAACGCCCGCCATCTCGACCAATTTCATATTCAGAGGCAGCATGATCACGTTGGCCAAAATAGCGCCGTACATGGTCGTCAACAAGGCCACCGCCATCGCCGGTCCAATCGCCTTTGGATCTGACATATTGCCCAACATCTGCACCAGACCAATCAACGTTCCAATCATGCCCATCGCCGGAGCCACCTCACCCCATGCGGCAAATAAATCGGCACCCAAAATCTGACGGATTTTAGTCGAATCTTTTTCACGCTCGAGCGACGACTTGATAATGTCCTGCTCGGCGCCATCTACCAACATGCCGACGCCTTTGGCCAAAAACTGGTTGGATAACTCTTGCCCCTCCAATGCAATCATACCGTCCTTGCGAGCGATGGTGGCCAACTCAACCATGGTTTCAATAAGATCTGGCATGGTGTCCATTTTGTACATAAAGCATTTGCCAGCAACGCCGCCGGCGCTTAAAAAACCCGCAAGGGACGACCGGCACATGGTCACCATCGCCGAACCGGCAACAACGATCAACATCGATGGCACATCGATAAACGCTCCAATGTCATCAATTGCCGAAAAAATTAATCCAAAGGCCCCCAAAAGGCCTACTATCGTTGCAATATCCATAAAATTTCCTCGCAGTTACGCAATTTGCTCGCTGAAAACGCCGCGCTATTGGCCAGTCTCGCGCATCGGCAGTGTTTGCAGCGGCAACCACTAACCGTCCAGACTTCCAGCAGGTTCTTTAAAGATCGACAGCAGAAGCACAATCATTAGTGTTTCGGCCGAAATTAGCCTAAGACAGGGGCCAACTATGCAGCCAAATTTCAACTACAGTCGTTCGTAACGAACTCCCTCTAAGTTGATGTTGGTCATAGGATATATTATTTTTAATACTTGATATATAGCGCCATCATCAGTTTTACGCGTTTTACTGATTGTTGCAAGCAGCCCCGCAACTGTTTAGGATCACAACTTATCACTAATTAACCAAAAAAGTTGTTTCATAAAGGTGAGCGCATGCACAAACCCGATCTAATCTCTTCGCCCACCGCGCTTGGCCGGATACTCGGTCGCGCTCGTCAAGTGACGATCGTGGCGGCTACTTTGAGCGCCACCCTGTTTTTGGGGGGCTGCGATATTTATAAAAAAGATATCAAATGTGGCGACGCAATAGAGCCCTACGACAAGCTCGGCTTTATCACCGATGAAAACGGCCTAGCGACCGATCCAAAGACCGGTACGCGGTGGTTTCGATGCTCAGGGGGGAAACGCTTTGTCAATTACCGCTGCAAGGGAGAAGCACTTTATCTGTCATGGGATGAAGCGACCGCCTACGCAATAGAATTTTCGGAAAAGTCTGGTGTCACGTGGCGTTTACCCACCAATGGTGAAATGAAATCAATCATGCAGCCAAACTGCATTGCCCCAGCGATGAATGAAAATGTCTTTTTAGATACCGAAGTAAACAACCATTGGACGTCGAGCTCAAGCCTGCACCAAAAAATCTTTAAGTGTGCGATCAACACCTTCAGTGGCCGTATCTCTTGTCGCCAAACGCGCATTCTCAAGCAACCATTTCTGATGGTGCGCGATTAGATTAGAGGCTCGATTTGGGCACATGCAAGACAACTCTGCATATAAAAGAGTCGCGAGAGCCATGTTGAATTAAATTGGCTTTGGTTTTGGGTGAAAGCTCAGACACTGCTCCCCGTGCGCCCTGATCACCTCTACGCTCGGCAACGCCTTTGATTTAAAGCCCATTGCATTACAACCATAGGGCCGCTTCGGGTCGTACGTGATCTTAAAATGAACGCATTGCCAGCAATCAGGTCCGTTCTTTATGGGCGGCTTCACGGCGCGGTTTCCAAATTTCGTGATAATATTTCCACAATATGATACCAATAAACGCACAGGTCACCAAGGTTGCAAACGCATTGGTCAATGAAATTCCCTGCAACCGCGAAATCTCCGGTTTTGTCCACATAATAAAAATCATCGGTACGGCAACCAACATATAGATGCGAATCAGCTTACACACCGCGCAGGGCGGTGAAGTCTTCTTTTGCACCGATCGATCCTCCAATCTCAAATCAGTCGTTTAAAATTATCCACAACAAGCAATAGATACGCTCCGTTACCTTTCTAAGACTACTCGACTAAGCTAGCCGTCACAACCTCGGCTTGGAAACGGCCTGATAACTGCGGGCCAGAAACCGGCCCAATCCCCGTTTCGAGCACCCCACTGGTGCCGGGTAACAACACAATGTTAACCGGTAAGATGACCTCTGCAGCGGCGCTTCGATGTAAATCGATCACCCGTAATTGCATTGCTCGTAGTACGGCTTGACTGGTATTTAGTAATCGTACGCGCAGCAAACCGCGTTCGTTAACGCCCAAGTCGACCTTGAAAAAGCGCTCGGGGGCGGTCGACAATCGCAACGAAGACAGCGCGCGGCGCGCCCGTTCGCCAACGTCACCAGAGGCGTTCGCGGCAACCGACAAATAGCCCTCGGCACGTTGCAGTTGATCGCGCTTTTGCGCCATAATTCCTAGATAATAACTGGCCTTGGCAGTGGCTAATAAATCGTAACTGCGCTGAATATCGATCAAACTCTGGTCGGTTGCGCCCCGCTGGTACCGCAACTCGCCGCGCCTTAGGTAGCTTAAGTAATACCGTGGATTCTTTGAAATCGCCGTAGTGTAAGCAAGCTCGGCGTTATCGAGATTGTTCAAGCTTACCCAAGCATCTCCACGAAGACGCCAAAAGTCGCTCTCAGCAGGCTGCGCTGCGACAGCTTGATCGAGCAAGCGCAATGCATGATCAGGATCGTTTTTAGACAGTGCCATCGACGCTCGACGCGCCGCTTTGTAGGCTGGAGCATCTGCAGCAAGACCCGACATAGCCGCGTCAAACCGCCGTTTAAACCGCGCACCAGCAACTAGACTTCGCGCCGTCAACTGATTCGCTTTGACCCGTTGCAACGAGGGTGGATGGCTGGAGAAAAGATCTGAAAACTGATTGTCCCTGTCCACATCGCCGCTCAAGGCGAGAAATGTCTGCTGCAATTCAACCGCCGCCAACGGTTCATAACCAGCCCTCGCCATATAAATCATACCGTAACGATCGGATTCGAGTTCGTCATTGCGTCCATATCTCGCCAACCAAGCTCGCATACCTAGCGATGACGCCATGTCGGTATATTTTTGGTACTGACGACCCTCGCTACCCGCTTGTATGGCGCCTAAACCAATCTGCATCAGGGTCCCGCGACTCTGCTGGGCCGCCCCGTGACGCGCCGCAGCATGAACGATTTCATGGGCTAACACGGCGGCAAGTTGTGCCTCGTCGTTCAGGTGTAATAACAAACCACGATTGATGGCTATTTTGCCACCGGGCAGCGCCCAAGCATTGGGCGTTGGATTATTGATAACGCTAAATTCGTAGGGTAACTGAGGGTTGTCGCTGACCGCCGCTAGCCGATTGCCGACATCGCTCACATAGCGCTGTAATTCCAGATCTACGTGATACACTCCGCCCTGCGCCTGTAACGAGGGAGGATAGTTTTTCTCGCCGATCGCCACTTCATCGCCGGTCGACAACAGCGACAGCTCGTTCTTACCTGTCACCGGATTAACCGCGCAGGCCGAGGCGAGTAATGCTGTGCTGACCATTAAGATAAAAGACTTCACTCGATAACTCCATTTTTATCATTTAACTGGCCGGAATGTTTCTGGTAACTTGATTTGTTAACCGGCAATCATCAAAATTATACTGTTATCTTTAACCGGTGGAAAATGATTATGCTAATGCTCCTCTCGCCAGCGAAAAAACTAGACTACGCAAGCGCTTTGGCGTTTACGACGCATACGCAACCGGAGTTGCTGGATCATGCCAAAGACTTAATCTCCGGATTACAAAAATTGTCGCCGCACGATGTCTGCGGACTGATGAGCTTGAGCGATAAATTGGGCGCCCTCAATTACGAGCGCTTCCAAGCGTGGCAACCCCCATTTAGCGCAGCCAACGCCCGTCAAGCGGTGCTCGCCTTTCAGGGCGACGTATACCAAGGTCTGGAAGCGGGCAACATGTCCAGCGACGATCTCGATTGGGCGCAAAATCACTTGCGCATTTTATCGGGCCTTTATGGTCTATTGCGGCCACTCGACTTGATGCAACCCTATCGCTTAGAAATGGGTACAAAGTTTGCCAATCCAAGGGGTGCCAATCTCTACCAATTTTGGGGTGGTATTATTACCAATAACATCAATCGCTGCCTAGGCGATGCCAACAGTGGTAAAGGCGGCCCCGTGCTGGTCAATTTAGCTTCCAATGAATACTTCAAATCAGTCCAACCGAAAGACATCAAGGCGACGATCATCACGCCGGTATTCATGGATCAAAAAAATGGTGAGTACAAGGTCATTAGCTTTCACGCTAAGCGCGCACGCGGATTGATGGCGGCCTTCGCCATTAAAAACCGTATCCTCGAGGCTGATCAACTTAAAAAATTCGATAGCAGCGGCTATTATTTCCAGAAAAAACGTAGTACAGAGGATAAGTGGGTATTCACTAGAGACTAGGTGGATTAATTTTGGAGAAACCTTTTTCAGCGGCCTGCGAACGCAACCAACAAGACATTGCTAAGCGGCTACAGAGCGTATTTAAGAACACCCGATGCGTCCTCGAAATCGGCAGTGGCAGCGGTCAACATGCGGTGTGCTTTGCCTCTCGACTCCCCTGGCTGGAATGGCACACCAGCGATCTCACCCAGTGTCACAGCGGCATAATGCAATGGTTAAAGGCGGCGCCGAACGCCAACTTGCATCCACCGATCACTCTCGATGTTTGCAACCCTTGGCCACAAATCGGCCAGGATGCCATCTTCACAGCTAATACCATACATATCATGACGTGGAGGGCCGTAACGCACCTTTTTTTAGCTGCTGCTAAGACCTTGCCAACCCGAGGTCTGCTATGTCTGTATGGCCCGTTTATCTATACCCGCAAGGCACTTGCACCGAGTAACGATCGCTTTGATAAACAATTAAAACAGCGTGACCCGAAGCAGGGATTGCGATACTTTGAGGCGCTCGATCGACTCGCTAAAAGGACGGGTCTGGAACTTGTTGCAGACACCACAATGCCCACCAATAACCAGTTATTGGTCTGGGAAAAGCATTGCTAACCCCCCACTGGAAAAGGATACAGCCAAATATCCACAACCAGAGAGAGAAAAATTGCCAAACCTACCCAGTGATTATTTAGAAAAGCCCGAAAACAGGCGGCGCGCTGTCGGCCCCGAGCCTGCCAAAGTTGATAGACAAAAAGACCTGCGGTACCAACCAGGCCGAAAAGAAATAATCCGCTGCGATGAAACAAATAACCGGCCAATGCGAGACAAACCAAGGTCAGTAATTGCAACAATCCGATGTAGAGCAACTCCCTTCCAGCCCACAGCAGTGCCGTAGATTTTACGCCAATAAGCCGATCGTCGGGCCGATCGACCATGGCGTAAAAAGAGTCAAACACCACAGTCCAAGCGACCACAGCAAGGTATATTACCAGCGCTTCAATGGGTACCGTGCCGCGTTCGGCGGCAAAGCTCATTGGCACCACCCAAGCCCATGCCATACCCAATACCACTTGCGGGAAATGGCTCCAGCGCTTGACGTATGGGTAGGTGATAACCAGAGCCAAACCGCCAAATGAATATAAAATAGTCATTCGGTTGGTTTGTAATACCAGAGCAAAAGCCACCATTAAAAGAATAACAAATCCTACCAAGGCGGCCTGAGGCGATATATCACCAGTCACTAATGGGCGGTCTTTAGTCCGCTCTACATGGCCATCGATATGGCGATCGGCATAGTCATTCACGATGCACCCGGCCGCGCGCATAACCACCACTCCACAACAAAAAATGCACAGATTATAGCCGTCGGGAAATCCCCGACCGGCTAACCAAAGGGACCAGAGTGTGGGCCAGAGCAGCAGTAAAGTACCTATCGGGCGGTCAATACGCATTAAGCGCAGCCACGGGTGAGAGCGCAGACGCGTCAGGCCGCTAAAATTCGGCTCACTCACTGGTCAGTATCGCCTCCGAGTTCATTCAAAGAGGGCAGAAACACCTCGGTCACCAAGAGGGGCTTATCATGCACACAAAATACCGAGCGACGAGCCCACATACTGCCAACGCCACTGCGGAGTTGAAAAGCGCCGAGGTAGTCAGCCGTGACTTCGGCAACTTCGATAGCACCACGAGTCATCGATGGCTCGCCAAATAACCACGCACCCAAAGGTTGCTCATCCAACGTATGGCCTGGGGTCAGTGCACACTCAAATGCTGCACTTGGAATGATACTACGAGCATAAACCCAGGGATGACCGTGACCTGACAATACTACCTCGCGCACCAAGGCGGTCTGGTGAGGTTCCAGTGCTAAATGCCGCTGTTCCGAACGCAGCGGCACGCGCCAATCTTGCGATAGCACCTCGACCGATAGTTGCCCTGCGCAACGCTGCTGCAGACGAGCTGTCAGAGAGCCCTGATGCAATAACCAATCACGCCACGGTTCGGGTAGTTGGCATACCTGTTCGGAGGTAATCACCCGCCACCCGGGCTCGCGATTACCTTTAGGCTGTTTAACAACGTCTGAATTCGCCGCACAGGCCGCTGGTTCGATCTGCTCTGTACTATCGATCATAGATCGTAATGCCGCCATCTGCTTGGCTGCGAAACCGTTTGTATTCCCATTGATACTGGCTTAGCTGTAAATTGGCAATTTGTTCAACACCTCGATTTAACGCTCCGACCGCTGCATCCTCACAGTCACTGTAAATTTTTGAATCAGCGGGCAAAAAGTGTAACCGCCAGCCGCCGCGATCGCGCAATGCCGCGCAAAAGACGACATTGGCGTTGCAGCGTTGTAATAACTTATGCACCAAGGTCATGGTCAGCGCGGAAACCCCAAACAGTCGGGCATAAGCGCCGCCGCTTTCCGGGGGTTGTTGGTCCGGCAGAACGCCGATCGCTTGACCGCTTTTAAGTGCTTTCAGTAAGGCTGCTACACCGCGAGAATTAGTCGGTACCAACGTTGCCCCGGAGCGCTCGCGAGACCCCTTGATCCAGCCTTCTAAGGCTGCAAGTTTGGGCGGCTCGTACAACGATGTCATGGCGGTACGCGCCGCTAACCATAAGCCCACAAGCTCCCAATTACCTTGGTGTGGGACTAGAAAAACCGTCCCATCATCGCTGGATAGCGTAGACTCGAAGTGTTCGATACCCTCGATAGCAGTGACATGGCGGTCGAGCCACGCGCTCGGCTGACGCCACAACCGCGGTGTCTCACACACGGTTTGGCCCATATGCAGCATCCGCTGTCGGCACAGTTGCTCGCGCTGCTCGAGGGCCATAGAGGGATAACAAAGCGCTAAGTTGATGCGCGCGACGCTGCATGGCCGCCGCTCGAAGCGATAAATAGCACGACCAATACCGCGGCCGAGAGCACGGCTTAACGAGAGTGGTAAACGCGCCACTAGCTTCAGCAGAATGAGCGCCATAAGTCCCTTAAATTGGCGCACTTCAGCTACCCAATGGCTTTGTTACAAGCGTTCGTGAAGATCATTTTTTATATAGTCGCGCAGTGCATCGCCAATCTCTGGGTGTTCTAAACCGAGTTCTATATTAGCGCGTAACAATCCAAGTTTGCTACCACAGTCATAACGGGTACCGGAAAATTCATAGGCCATAACCTGCTCCTCCATCAGCAAACCTTGGATAGCATCAGTCAGCTGGTACTCTCCGCCAGAGCCCGGCGCCAAACCTCGCAGGTAGTGAAAGATTCGCGGCGTAAAAATATACCGACCGATAACCCCCATATCGGATGGCGCATCCTGTGGACTCGGTTTTTCGACGATGCCATCCAACAGGTGCATCCGCTCATCCTGCTTGCTACCGCTGATCACACCGTAAGCTGAGATGCCCGGCCCAGGCACCTGTTGAACGGCTATCACAGAGCTGCGGTAAAAATTGTGTTGCGCTACCATCTGTTGCAGCGCAGCTTGATCGCTGTGAATCAAATCATCGGCTAGCAATACGGCAAACGGCTCATCACCAATGAGGTGCGCGGCAGTCAACACCGCGTGTCCTAACCCGAGCGCTTCAGTTTGCCTTATATAGGTGCAGCTAACGCCCTTGGGCACAACGCCTTGAGCGATTTTCAACAACTCGGTCTTGCCGCTCTTTTCCAATTGGTGCTCGAGTTCATAGGCTTTGTCAAAATGATCTGCTATCGCCCGTTTAGCCCGACCCGTAACGAAAATCATCTCGGTAATACCGGCAGCAACGGCCTCCTCTACGGCGTATTGAATGAGTGGCTTGTCAACAACTGGCATCATCTCTTTGGGGCTAGCTTTGGTGGCCGGCAAAAAACGCGATCCCAACCCAGCAACCGGGAAAATGGCCTTGCGAACAGCCTTTAAATTATCGTACCCCGACATACAATCTCGCGCTCCATAAAGTCAATTAGAAGTCTAGTTTAACGTCACGTTCAATCCTTTGACACGCCACAGGCGATGGTCGTTGGTGAATACCGTCAGGGATCGCTTATATCGACATTCGACCATCATATTGCCTGTCATTCTAGTCTCCCTCGCTTATAATTGGCAGTGATTTAAACCTTACTCGACGAGAGAGCTATCGACGTGAATGAACCGAGCAGCAGCACAGCGACCTTTCAGGGTCTGATTCTTAAACTGCAAGAGTTTTGGGCTGCCAAGGGCTGTGTCATCATGCAACCTTTGGATCTTGAAGTTGGCGCGGGTACCTTTCACCCCGCGACTTTTTTACGCTCCATAGGGCCAGAAAATTGGAATAGTGCCTATGTGCAACCATCGAGGCGACCTACCGATGGTCGCTACGGGGAAAACCCGAACCGGCTGCAACATTATTATCAATTTCAAGTAGTCATGAAACCGTCTCCGAATGATTTTCAAGAACTATATTTAGAGTCACTTCGCGACATCGGTATAAATACCTCTGTGCATGATGTTCGATTTGTGGAAGACAATTGGGAGTCGCCAACCCTCGGAGCATGGGGCCTAGGGTGGGAAGTTTGGCTCAATGGTATGGAAGTATCCCAATTTACTTATTTTCAACAGGTGGGAGGGCTTGAATGCATGCCGGTGACTGGCGAGATTACCTACGGCATTGAGCGATTGGCGATGTATATCCAGGGTGTCGATAGTATCTATGATCTGGTCTGGGCTTTGGGTCCTCAAGGCCCGGTCAGTTACGGCGATGTTTTCCGGCAAAATGAAGTTGAAATGTCGCGATTTAACTTTGAAGAGGCGAATGTGGATTTTCTGCTCCTTCAATTCGACGAATATGAGCGACAGAGTCAGGCATTAACGGACAAAAAGCTGCCACTACCAGCCTATGAAATGGTCATGAAGGCATCGCACACATTTAATCTACTCGACGCGCGTAAGGCGGTATCCGTGACCGAGCGCCAACGCTACATATTACGCGTGCGCAGCTTAGCAAGGTCGGTCGCACAATGTTATTTCGATTCGCGTGCTGCGCTGGACTTCCCATTGGCCGACAAAGAGATTGCCGCCGACGTCAAACGACGGTTGGAGGGGGCGCTGTGATGAACAACGATCTACTGATAGAAATCGGCGTAGAAGAAATCCCTCCCAAAGCATTGGCGGTGTTATCGGAAGCGTTCAAAGTCAATGTAATGGAGGGTTTACAGCGTCAACGGGTTCAATCTGGGCCGATCACCGCCTATGCAACACCACGTCGTCTAGCGCTGTTAATCGAAGACCTCGATTGCCAGTCCCCGGATCAGCAAACTGTGGTTTGGGGGCCACCGATAAAGGTGGCCTTTGACGATAACGACCAACCGACTCGAGCGGCTGCAGCTTTTTCCAAAAAAAATGCGCTTCCGTTGGATAAACTGCGCGACTATGTCGAAGACGATGGTCAGCAAAATAAACTCTGCGTGCGAAAAACTGTGCCCGGCACCGCCACCAATACACTGCTAGAAGAAATTATTAACCAAGCGCTAAGCGCTTTACCCATCGCAAAGCGTATGCGCTGGGCTAAATCCCGCGACGAGTTTGTGCGGCCAGTGCGCTGGGCCGTCGTGCTCTATGGCGATCAGGCGCTGAGCTATAACATTCTTGGAATAACTGCCAGTAATACCAGTCGCGGACATAGATTCCACTCCCCGGATGAAATTGTCATTCAGTCCCCTCGTGGGTACCAAGATCAAATGCATAAACATTTTGTAGTGACGAGTGTTGACGATCGCCGGGCGACTATCCGCGCAGGCGTTGAGGCGCTTGCGCAAGAGCAAGGGGGAAAAGCGGTAATCAGTGAGGCGCTGCTGGAGGAGGTCGCGGCGCTATGCGAATGGCCGGTACCGCTGCTTGGCCAGTTCGATGAGGCATTCTTGGACATCCCAGCAGAAGCGTTGATCTCTGCAATGCGCAGACACCAAAAATATTTCCATGTCGTCGACGATAACGGCAAACTACTACCGCTTTTTATTACCGTCGCCAACATTGACAGTCTAGACCCTGCGCAGGTTATTGGCGGCAACGAGCGAGTTATCCGACCACGATTGGCAGATGCGGCATTTTTCTACCACAACGACCTTAAAGTCAGTCTGCAAGAGCGACGCCAAAAGCTCAAAAAAGTCGTGTATCAAGCGCAATTGGGGAGTCTATTTGAAAAGACTGAAAGGGTAGCAGCCCTAAGCCGTTGGCTAGCGACTGCGACTGGGGCGGATCCGTTGCGCGCCGAGCGCGCCGGGCTATTGTGCAAGTCGGATTTGATCAGCGATATGGTCGGCGAGTTTGACGACCTACAAGGTATTATGGGGCGCTACTATGCAGTCAACGACGGCGAGCACCCAACCGTTGCCAGAGCCCTTTATGAACAATATTTACCGCGCTTTTCAGGCGACAAACTCCCACAGGAACCCGAGGGTATTGCCTTGGCACTGGCCGATCGCTTAGACACACTGGTTGGCATTTTTAGCATCGGCCAACAACCCACTGGATCCAAGGATCCCTTTGCGCTGAGGCGTGCCAGCCTTGGTTTGTTACGAATTATTGTCCAGTCAAGGATTGATGTTGACCTTAAACTAGCTATTCACCAAGCCGCGAAGCAGCTGCCTACGGTGGACAGTAGTTCCTTAGATTGCCTATGTGAGCAAGTGCACACTTACATTTTAGAGCGCAACGTGTCTGCTTATAAAGAACAGGGTATCCGTATTGAAAGTTATAATGCGGTGGCGGCACTGGACTTGAGTAACCCACTGGATATTGACGCTAGGGTGATGGCTGTGCACCGATTTAGCCAGCGGCCTGAAGCCTTAGCCCTAGCCTCAGCCAACAAACGGGTGGCCAATATTCTCGCCAAACAAGCAGATCAACCGATGGCGATCAACCCCGCCGCACTGCAGGATGATGCAGAGATTGTCTTGGCCAAAGCCATTCAAGAAATGCAAGACAAGGTTGCCCCGCTCATCGTGGAGCGAGAATACAACCAAGCACTAGAGCTGCTGGCAGAACTGCATGAAATAATCGACCGATTTTTCGTCGAGATTATGGTACTAGCGGAAGACCCCGAAATCAGGGCTAACCGGATTGCTCTATTGCAGCAGCTTCGATGTCTTTTTCTCGACGTAGCAGACATCTCGTTGCTAAATACAAGCTAATCGAAATCGTAAACCTCAAGGACGAAGATTTATGCTGATACAGCTGTTTAAGGCCTCATTATTTTATCTGGGCTACGCGGTTTTAATTGTTGTTAATAGCACTGCCTGCTGCCTCTTATTTTTCTTACCGCTGGCTGATCGACAACGCTTGAGCACCCTATCGAGCCGTTTAATGATGAGCTGGTTAAAGCTGACCTGCAATATTCGTGTCGTCGTCACTGGATTACAAAATATCCCCGATAAACCCTGTGTCGTTGTCAGTAACCACCAAAGTTCATGGGAAACTTTTTACCTGCAACGATTATTGAAACCCGCCAGCGTGATAGTGAAAAGAGAACTGCTATGGATGCCGTTATTTGGCTGGGCGCTGGCGCTTTCAGGGTCTATAGCCATCCGCCGCAGTCATCCTATAGCGGCACTGCGCCAGGTGCTAAAACAAGGCCGTAACTGTCTAAACAAGGGCAGCAACGTCATCATATACCCAGAGGGGAGTCGCTCTCCCGCAGGAACATTAAAGCCCTACAAGGTCAGCGCTGCGGCATTGGCAGTCGCGGCACAAGTACCCATTTTGCCAATCGCTCACGATGCTGGTAACTGTTGGCCCGCCCATCGCTTCATCAAGCATGCTGGAACCATTACTTTGCGTATCGGCGAGCCGATTGAAACACACTCGCGCAGCCCTAAAGAACTGACCTCTATGGCGCAGATCTGGTGTTCGTCTGCGCTGCGGGCCGACGCCTTATCAGATATCTAGGTTGACTACTGAAAGCGCGTTGTTATCTATAAACAAACGGCGCGGCTCAACCTGGTCGCCCATTAAAGTGGTGAACATCTGATCAGCAGCGATTGCGTCATCAATCGTCACAAGCAACATACGACGACTCTCTGGATCCATCGTCGTCTCCCATAATTGCCCTGGATTCATTTCACCAAGCCCCTTGTAACGCTGGGTACTAATCCCACGGCGAGACTCGGCCATTAGCCAATCAAGCGCCGATTCAAAATCGCTAACGGGGGCACTCCGCTCACCACGGTTTACCGTAGCGCCTTCTTCCAGTAAGCCCTGTAGGCTATTGCCCAGCGAAACCATCGCGCGATATTCCTTGGATGCAAAAAAATCACGATTGAACAGGTAAGTTTGCGGCGCACCATGGGCCATAATTTCAACTTTTGGTAAAAATATGTTTCGCTCTAAATCTTCATGCACCACAACCGTATATCGGTGGGTTCCGCCGTCACCCGTATCAAGTTTAGAATCCAAGTCAGCACACCATAAACGCAATTTTTCTGCGTCGAGATGCAAGTCACTGCTAAATTCTTGGATGTAGACCAGTGCTTGTAGGACGTTAGTCGGGTAAACCAGGGAGAGCCTATTTATCATATTGGCAACAGAGCGAAAGGCACTTACCAGAGATTCCAGCGCAACACCTTGGATCGGTGGAGCGCTGCTATTCACATGCAAGCTAGCATTTTCGAGCGCCTTTTGAGTCAAATAGCTAGTCAGTGCTGCATCGTCCTTCAAGTACTGCTCAGACTTTCCTTTACTGACTTTATAAAGCGGCGGTTGAGCAATATAAATATGTCCATTTTCAACCAATGACCGCATTTGACGAAAGAAAAAGGTTAACAGTAAAGTACGTATATGGGAGCCATCGACATCCGCATCGGTCATAATCACAATCGTGTGGTAGCGAAGTTTTTCAATATTGAACTCCGATGTCCCAATACCGCAGCCCAGCGCGGTAATCAAGGTGCCGACCTCAACGCTGGAAAGCATCTTATCAAAACGGGCCTTCTCGACGTTTAAAATCTTGCCTTTCAATGGCAGTATCGCTTGCGCGCGTCGATCTCGTCCCTGCTTTGCGGACCCTCCGGCCGAATCACCCTCCACCAAATATAGTTCTGACAACGCAGGGTCTTTTTCTTGGCAATCTGCCAACTTCCCTGGCAATCCAGCAATATCCAACGCGCCCTTACGCCGCGTCATCTCGCGAGCTTTACGCGCCGCTTCTCTCGCGCGCGCTGCATCAATCATTTTATTAACGACCGCCTTCGCATCTTGAGGAAACTCCATGAGATAATCGTTAAATTTATCGCCCATCTCCTGCTCAACCGCCGTTTTAACCTCTGAACTCACTAACTTGTCTTTGGTTTGAGAAGAAAACTTTGGATCCGGCACTTTGACTGAGACGATGGCTGTCAGCCCCTCACGCGCATCATCGCCAGTAGTATTGACCTTGGCTTTGCTGCCTATCCCCTCTTTTTCGATATAACTGTTCAAACCTCGGGTTA
>DDJS01000023.1:0-891 GCA_002339165.1 Cellvibrionales bacterium UBA2618
TGCGAGTCTTCATGCGGCAGCGCGTAAGCAGCCGCGCAGCCGCTGTGAAAATACACCGTTGCGCCCGACTGCTTGCGCAGTTGCGCACGAGCAGCGGCAAAGGTGCCGGGCTTGCCCAATAGCTCGCCCGCGACTTCGACCACTTGATCCGCGCCGATCACCACGGCTCCCGGATGATGCTCGGCAATCCGCGCTGCTTTTTCGCGCGCCAGTCGTTCGCATAACGCGGTGGCCAATTCGCCGTGATGCGGTGTTTCATCAATCGCTGCGGGTACTTGACTGAACGGCAGTCCAAGCTGTTTTAATTGTATGGCGCGATACGGCGATGCCGAAGCCAATATGAGCGTTTGCATTTTTAAGGCCCTATGTTGGCGTTTTCCGGAGTCATTGCAGGGCTCTGGCGAGAATTGCTTAACTCTCGGGCCGCCGCGCTGCGCATAGTATAGGTAATTATTTTTGACAGACTGAAGCCATGACCCTATCATGCCGACCTGTCAGTGATCCAGCGATAATTATGGGCTTGCCAATTCACATCGATCCACGCAAACTCGCTATGCAAAACTCGCGCTTAGAGGGTCGTGTTGGGGCCTCAAAACTGCCGAGGCTGGCGGTCGCGGTCGCTAGTATTAGCGGCGAGGCGACGGCAACACTGAACTTTGAGAATGAGCGCGCACGCGCTGCGATGGTGGATGGCGAGGTCAATATTAAGGTTGAGATTCAGTGCCAGCGTTGTCTCGACCCAGTGGCAGTGGACTTGCAAACGGCCTTTGCACTGCAAGTTATCTCCGGCGAAGAGTATGTAGACCGCGTGGCCTCATCCCGCGAGCCATGGATCGTAGAAGATCGAATGGCAAATTTGCACCAAATGTTAGAAGATGAATTATTACTGGT
>DDJS01000023.1:1292-16280 GCA_002339165.1 Cellvibrionales bacterium UBA2618
GAAAGCCCATTTAACGTCTTGAAGAGCTTCAAGACCCGAACATAACGATCAATCGACCTAGGAGTCCATTATGGCGGTTCAGAAAAGTCGCAAAACACGTTCCAAGCGAGGCATGCGCCGTTCACACGATTCTCTCGCGGCACCGACCATATCGACTGATGAAGTCACCGGAGAAAAGCATCTTCGGCACAACATTACTGCCGATGGTTTCTATCGCGGCAAAAAAGTGGTTGAAGTCTCCGCTGACTAATGCGGTTTGATCTTTGATCAGTAGGGTAAAAATAGCCGTCGATGCTATGGGCGGCGATGCTGGGGTAGCGGTTACGGTCGCCGCTGTCGGCGATATCATGCGCGATCATCCATGCATCGAGGTGCAATTGTTCGTGAGTGAGGGGGTCCTTGGCGGCTATCTCAATATGCCTGCTTTGCGCTCCGTCGCCGACCGGTTGTCTTCAGTTATCTGCGGGCCGCAGGTTGAAAACGACGATAAACCGTCGGTCGCAGTGCGCTCAAAAATCCAATCTTCGATGGCACGGGCGATTGCAGCAGTTGCTAGCGGTGATGCAGACGCTTGCGTTAGCGCTGGCAATACCGGGGCGCTCATGGGCTTTGGTATAAAACTTTTAAAAACTATTCCCGGCGTTTCTAGGCCAGCCATTTGCGGCAGTATACCGACGCTCAAAGGCACAGCCCTGGTGCTCGATTTGGGTGCCAATGTGGATTGCTCTGCGGTGCAACTTCATCAGTTCGCGCATTTGGGCAGTCGTAGCGCGCAGTGCATAAATGGTGTCGAAAACCCGCGGGTTAAATTGTTAAACGTCGGCTCCGAGGTGAACAAAGGGCCGCAGTTTATTCAGGATGCGGCGCAGCTCTTAAGTCGCGATAAAGGGCTTAATTACTGTGGTTATATCGAGGCAGATCAATTGTTTGTTGGCGATGCCGACGTTGTGGTGTGTGATGGCATGTCGGGGAATGTTGCGCTCAAAGCTAGCGAGGGAGCGGCTGCGCTGATCGGCGATGTGTACCGTGCCGAGATTCAGCGCAACTGGCTCTCGCGCTTGAGCGCAGCATTAGCTGCGCGTTCCGATGCTGGTATCAGCGAGCGCGTCAATCCGGCAAAGTACAATGGTGCCTGTTTATTGGGGCTGCGTGGTGTGGTGATCAAAAGCCATGGTTCGGCAACCCGAGACGCCTTTTATCAGGCGCTCAACATTGCTCGACACGCCAAATCGCAGAGCTTGCCGCTGGATCTCTAATCGTTAATAACGGTGTAGCCGACAAAACCAACATCTAATCAGGAGATATAGCATGGCGAATCTAGGATTTGTTTTTCCCGGTCAAGGATCGCAAAAAATTGGCATGCTCAGCGACTACTCGGACGAGCTTGTGGTGCGCGATTGTCTCGCAGAGGCGTCAGATTGCGTTGGCTATGATGTCTGGAGCATGATTCAAAACGGCACCCAAGAAACGATTACTCAAACCCAGCGAACGCAACCGATTTTGTTGAGCTGCAGCGTGGCGCTTTGGCGTCTGTGGCAGCATCGGGGCGGGGCGACACCCGAATTTTTGGCCGGCCATAGTCTCGGCGAGTGGTCGGCATTGGTGTGCGCTGGCGCAGTGGCGTTTGACGACGCGGTGACCATTGTCGAGGCGCGGGGTCGGTTAATGCAAAGTGCTGTGCCGGTCGGTGAGGGCGCGATGGCGGCTATTTTAGGCTTGCCAGATGAGCAAATAGTCGAGTTGTGCCATCGGGCACAAGACGGTGATGAAGTCACCGCAGTCAATTTTAACGCGCCCGGTCAAGTGGTTATCGCCGGCAGCGTTGCTGGGGTCGAGCGAGCCATAGAACTGTGTAAGGCGGCCGGTGCCAAGCGCGCGATGCCAGTGCCGGTAAGTGCGCCGTTTCACACACGGATGATGCAATCGGCCTCCGAGGGATTGGCTGAACGTCTAGAGCGCACGACCTTTGAATCGCCGGCTATTCCGGTGGTGCACAACGTTCACGCGCAGGTCGAGGCCGATGGCTCAAAAATCCGCCAATTGATGCTCGAACAAATCTATAAACCAGTTTGCTGGGTGGCCTGTATTGAACGACTTAGACTTTTTGGGGTCGATAGTTTGGTGGAGTGCGGTCCCGGAAGAGTATTGAATGGCTTGGCGAAACGGATTGATAAAGATTTAAACCTATTTGCGACAGACGAAAAACACCGTTTTGACAGCGCCCTTGGGACGCTAAAAAATAAAGGTACCCGCGTATGACTGAAAAATCTAAGCTTGCCTTGATCACCGGCGCAAGTCGTGGCATAGGCGCTGCTATTGCCGAGAGTCTCGGCGCATCCAACTACCGCGTCATCGGCACCGCCACCACTGAAGCGGGGGCATCGGATATCTCTGCGCGCTTCGCTGCCAAGGGCATCGATGGCTGCGGGATGTGTTTGGATGTCACCGACAGCAATTCGCTGGCGGCGGTGATCGCTCGCATCAACGCCGACTATGGGGCTGTTGACGTTCTGGTTAATAATGCCGGAATCACCCGCGACAACATTATTATGCGCATGAAGGAAGACGATTGGATGGACGTTATCGACACCAATCTTAACGCTGTGTTTCGCCTCACTAAAGCGTGCGTTAGGGGGATGACTAAGCAACGTTGGGGGCGAATTATCACGATTAGTTCGGTGGTGGGTTCCATGGGTAACGCAGGACAGTGTAACTACTCGGCGACCAAGGCCGGCGTAGCCGGTTTTTCGCGGGCACTGGCGAAGGAGCTGGGCTCGCGCAATATCACCGTCAATACCGTCGCCCCAGGATTTATTGATACAGATATGACCAGAGGGCTATCCGACAATAATCGCGAGGCTATGTTGGCGCAAATTCCACTGGCTCGCCTGGGTTCTGCAAATGAGATCGCAGGCGTAGTTAAGTTCCTTGTAAGCGACGCTGCGGCGTACATTACCGGCGAAACACTGCACGTTAATGGCGGTATGTACATGGGTTAAACTGCTGTTTGTTATGTGTTTTACGTGTTTGTTTAATCATAGTTAGCTTTTCTTTGATTGTAGGGTAAAATGCGCGTCCCGTACCTCGGGTTTTAGGCATCGAACGCGTTAAGTCGCAGTAGTAAAATATAAGAGATCCTTATTAGGAGTGGTAGAGATATGAGTAGCATTGAAAAACGTGTTATCAAGATGGTGGCAGAACAACTCGGCGTGAAAGAGGAAGACGTACAGACAACCTCATCATTTGTCGAGGACCTCGGCGCAGATTCACTGGACACAGTCGAGCTGATTATGGCATTAGAAGAGGAATTCGATGCTGAGATACCCGACGAAGATGCAGAAAAAATCGCTACTGTAAACGATGCAATCAGCTATATTACTGCAAACGGCTAAGCGAATTTAGTATTAAAAACCGCTCCAAGAGGGCGGTTTTTTTATGGCTCGTATTTAGAGGTATTGGCCCTATGGGTGATCACACGATCCTGTCGATGGTTGACGGTGAGTTGTCAGCCAACGTCTCGCCAGATGATCGAGGGTTAGCCTATGGGCATGGCCTGTTTGAAACAATGCGTTTGTCTGCTGGCGCAATCCCACTGCAAGATCGTCACCTAGCTCGTTTGCTAAGAGATGCCGAGCGCTTGTCCCTCCCCGTTGTCCGCGCCGCTGTGAATAGCGACATGGAGCGTTTTAGTGCCCACTTAAAACGAGTGGGTATAACCGATGGGGTGGTTAAACTGATCATCACAGCGGGTTCCGGAGGTCGCGGTTACCGCACCCCCGAAGCATTGACGACGCGTTGCATACTGCAATATAGCGTACTTCCCAACGATGTTGCGGTACTCGCTCGGACCGGAGCGCGACTTTATCAATGCGAGTATCGACTGCCTGCTAATACCACGCTGGCTGGGATTAAACACCTCAATCGACTCGATCAAATTCTGGCGCGCAACGAGTGGCGGGATGAGTACGATGATGGATTGATGCTCGATCAGAAAAATTTACTGGTCGAAACCACCTGCGCCAACGTGTTTGTCAGGATGGAGGATGAGTGGTTGACGCCGCGTTTAGAGCGCGCCGGAATCGACGGAATTTTACGCGCGTTCATCCTTAACCACTTGGCGCCGAGTAATAATCTGAGGGTCCGCGAATGCGATTTGCACATCGGAGACGTGGCAAGTTGTTCAGAGTGGTTTCTATGCAATTCAGTGCGTGGTATTGTCCCCATTATCGAACTCTCGGGTGTTCGGCAATGGCCGGTGGGGGACGACACGCTTCGTTTTAGTCACGCGCTCGGTACACTTTATCCATGTTACTTGTAACCCGTACAATCCGCCTAATCAAAAACACCGGGCGGTTTATAAAACGCCAAGGCTTGCGAATTGTGCTGTTGTGCGCGCTAATCGCCTGCGTCGTGCTCGCGGCAGCGGTAGGTGATGCTCATCGGCAGCTCGGTGTTCCGATCTCTCTTGCTGGATTGGCGAGCGCGGCAAGCACGGCGGAGGCTGCGCCCCTTTTAATGCCTATGCCGACGCGCTATCAATGGCCGATCGAAAAGGGCAGTTCGCTCAGTAGGGTAGTGCTTCAACTCGGTGACGCTGGCGTGATCGGATCGCCATTGGCGCTAAAAATCTATGCAAAAATTGTCGCTAAAACAACCATCCAAACCGGCTCTTATTGGCTTGAACCATCGGATACCGCACTGACGTTACTGGACAAATTTAATCGCGGTGAGGTGATCGTCAAGCGATTGACCTTCCCCGAAGGGTGGAGTTTTTTACAATGGCGCCAGCATCTAGAGGGCGTGCCGCAGTTCGCCGACAGCCGGGACCTGTCAGACGCTCAACTATTGCAGACTCTCGAGCTGGATATCAGTCATCCAGAGGGATGGTTCTTTCCAGATACTTACAGCTATACCGGCAGTGATAGTATTGCCGACCTGCTGTTGCGGGCGCACCGAAAAATGCTCGACACGCTCGACAAGGCCTGGTCACTAAAAGCCAAAGATCTGCCCTATAGCTCGGCTTATGAAGCACTGATCATGGCTTCGATCGTGGAAAAAGAAACCGGACTGGCCGCGGAGCGAGCAGCGATTGCCGGCGTTTTTGTGCGGCGATTACGCCTTGGTATGCGCCTGCAAACCGATCCGACGGTGATCTATGGTCTTGGCAATCAGTTCAGCGGCAACTTACGCCGGTCGCACCTAAAGAAAAAAACCATATACAACACTTATGTCATCCGTGGTTTGCCGCCGACGCCCATCGCAATGCCGAGCGCCGCGGCGATTGACGCGGCGCTTCACCCGGCAGACGGTGACAGCTTATACTTTGTCGCGCGAGGCGACGGTGGGCATTATTTTTCGTCGAACTTAGAGCAACACAAGCGGGCGGTACGCAAATATCAGATTTTTCGCCGTGCCAAAAATTATACCTCGACGCCGCAATAAGTTGCGCGCTTCGATCGGCCCATGTGCGACTACAGGACGGCTATGAAAACGCATCAAAAACGCGGTATGTTGGTGACCATAGAGGGTACCGAAGGGGTGGGTAAAACCACCAATATCGACTTCGCCAAAAAATGGTTGGCGGCGCAAAATATCGAGGTAACAACGACCCGCGAACCCGGCGGGACGCCGTTTGCCGAACAGATTAGAGAGCTGTTGTTAGCGCCGCGGGACGAGTCGGTGGCCCCGCTGGCAGAGTTGTTAATGATGTTTGCCGGCCGCGCCCAACACTTACACCGATTGATCGAACCGACACTCAGCGCCGGTGGCTGGGTGATTTGCGATCGCTTTACCGATGCCAGCTATGCCTATCAAGGCGCCGGACGAGGCATAGACCGGCAGCTTATCGAACAGTTGGAGGCGATCGTGCAGCAGGGCTTGCAACCGGATTTAACGCTGATTCTTGATATCCCTGTCGCAGAAGGTCTGAAGCGAGCCAGTGCGCGCAGCGAACCAGACCGCTTTGAGCGCGAGCAGGTGGCGTTCTTTGAACGCGTCCGCGGTTGTTATTTAGAGCGCGCTGAGCGAGAACCACTGCGCTGCGTGGTGATCGACGCGTCGCAATCGATTACCGCGGTGCAGGCGCAACTCGATCGCGCTCTCACGGCATTTTTGCAGCGATCTGAGCAATGAGCGGATTGGCGCAACCGCTCGGTTGGCACGACCTGGTTTGGCAGCGTTTAATGTCTGCCTACCACCACGATCGTTTGCCCCATGCGGTGCTGCTGAGTGGCGCGGTCGATACCGGCAAGCACATTTTTGCCAGCGCATTGGCGCAGCGGTTGTTGTGTGCCACCGAGGACGGCAACGTCAGTTGCGGGCGCTGCAAAGGCTGTCAACTGAATAGCGCGGGCACGCACCCCGATCTAGCTATTTTGGCCCCGGAAGACGCAGGCAAAGCGATCGGTATCGACGATATTCGCAAGCTCGCTATGACAGTGTCAAAAACCGGCCAGCAAGGCGGTTGGAAGGTGGTCATTATTCTTCCCGCTGAATCGATGACCGCAAGCGCTGCCAATGCGTTGTTAAAGACTCTAGAAGAGCCGCAAGGGCAAACGCTGATGATACTTGTCAGCCACGAATTGGGGCGCTTGCCGGCAACCATTCGCAGTCGCTGCCAAAGGTACGTTTTACCGCAGCCGTCGACCGCAGAGGCACTCGCTTGGTTGCAGGTTACAAGCGTCAATAGTGACGCTGCATCGCAGGCGCTAAGCCTAGCGCAAGGTCGGCCATTGCTGGCGCGCCAGTATCTCGACGACGGATTGCTCGAACGTCACCGGCAGTTTGATAGTTGGCTAGACGAGGTCGCCGCGGGTCGTCTAGCGCCCCTCGAGGCCGCGCAGCTATGTCAAAAACTAGATGCTATCGCGCTCGCCGATTGGTTTTTGCTCTACCTGCACGGCCGTCTTTGCGCGGACAGTAACAACCCATTTAATCGGGAAATTTTTACTTTTTACGATAAATTACGCAAGGTTCGTGGCTGGCTGGCGTCGGCGTCAAACCCCAATTCGCAATTGATTTGGGAAGAGCTATTTTTTGACTGGTTGGCGCTGTCGAAAGCCTCGGCGCGGCGGGTCGCTGAGCGCTGAATGTTCGGCCACTATCGACCGCGGACAACGCGCGTATTAGAATGGCCGGCGGAAGACGCTAGAGTGGCAAAACGTAGATCGTAAAAGGGCATCCGATTACAACCGCCAAGCATGCCGTTTAAAGGTCAAAAATAAACCGCCAAAGGCATGTTCTAACCAAGCGCTGCCGTGCGTTTTACTTAGCTCTGCCGAGAGCGGTGCCCAATACACAAGGAGCGAACCATGACAGTAGCCGAAACCGCCGAGTCGACGTTTATCATCCGATCATTTCCCGTCGGGCCCTTGCAATGCAACTGCTCGATCGTTGGTGATCGGGTGACCGGGCGAGCAATGATCGTCGATCCAGGCGGCAATGCCGAGCAAATACTCGCTCTGGTGGCTGAATTAGAACTCAACGTCGTAGCGATTATCCACACCCACGCTCACCTCGACCACATACTGGCCGCCGGAGAGATCAAACAGGCCACCGGTGCGCCCATTTACCTGCATCGAGATGACAAGTTTTTATGGGATATGCTCGAGCAGCAATGCTCCATGGTGGGTGTTCCCTACACGCCGCTGCCGGAACCCGACCACTACCTAGCCGACGACCAAGATCTCGCTTGCTGCGGGGGCGTGGCCATCCATACGCCGGGCCATAGTCCGGGATCGATGAGCTTTTGGTTCGAAGAACACAGTACTTTGGTTGCCGGCGATACGCTGTTTCAAGGCAGTATTGGGCGCACCGATTTGTGGGGCGGAGATTTTTCAACCATAGTGTCATCGATCAAGGAGCGGCTCTACAGCCTCAGTGACGACGCCATCGTGGTTACTGGGCACGGCCCTAGTACCAGTATTGGCAGTGAAAAATCTAACAATAACTTTGTCCGCGCCTGAGGTTTGACCGTATAGCTAGGGTTCAATACGACGATGGTGGGCGCACAACTGAGGTTTTCAAATGCAGCAACAACTGTTGATTATGCTAGAACTGCAAAATGAGATGAACGCTAAAGTTCATCCAAACTGGCGGCAGCAAAACTTTGCTTGGTACCGAGCGATTTGGGTAGAGTGCGCCGAGTTGCTCGATCATTATGGTTGGAAATGGTGGAAGCAACAGCGCCCCGACACCGATCAAATTGCCCTCGAGTTGGTCGATATTTGGCACTTTGGGCTCAGCCTGCTACTTTTGAAAGAGGACTCGATCGAACGCATAGCCGAGGGCTTGGCGGCTGACCTTTCGCAGCCGATTACCTGCGGCGAGTTTAGCCTTGATCTCGAAGATTTTACCCGCCACACCTTGGCGAGCAAGGACTTTGACAGCGTGCGCTTTGTGCGGTTAATGCAAGGTATCGAGATGAGCTTTGCGCAGCTGTATGCCGGTTATGTAGGCAAAAATGTATTGAACTTCTTTCGCCAAGATCATGGCTACAAAGATGGTACTTACAGCAAGCAATGGGCCGGTAAAGAAGACAATCAACACCTGGTTGAAATAGTCGCTCAACTGGACATCGAATCCGACAGCTTTAAAGACGATTTGTACCAGCGCATGCAGACGGTTTATCGCCAGTCTGGTGGATCGAGCGGGCAGAACTAACAGCGCCGACAGCGGATGCCATAGCGCCAGTCAACGGCGATGATTGGCGCTATGGGCAAGTGGTATCGAACGACAAACTATTTGCTCAAGGGCCGGTGTGCAAGGCGCGCATTCACGCCTATAATGCAATCTTTTAATAATCGATGGAGAGAGACAGTGCAATCACCTGTACGCGTAACCGTAACTGGCGCAGCCGGTCAAATTAGTTATTCCCTTCTGTTTAGAATTGCCGCTGGCGAAATGTTGGGACCCAATCAACCAGTTATTTTACAAATGCTTGAAATAACCCCAGCGCTTGAAGCGCTGCGCGGTGTGGCGATGGAATTGGACGACTGTGCCTTTCCGCTATTGGCGGGCATGATCTGCACCGACAATGCCGACGAAGCGTTCAAGGACACCGATTACGCACTGTTGGTGGGCGCTCGACCCCGCGGTCCCGGTATGGAGCGCAAGGATCTCCTCGAGGCCAACGCAGCGATTTTCTCCGCTCAGGGACAGGCGATCGACAAGGTCGCTGCCAAGAGCATTAAAGTGCTGGTGGTGGGTAATCCGGCGAACACCAACGCACTGATTGCACAGCGCAACGCGCCGAGTATCGATGCACGGCAATTCACCGCCATGACGCGACTCGATCACAATCGCTCGATGACTCAAATTGCGCAAAAAACTGATAAGAGTATCAACGATGTCAAGCGTATGACTATTTGGGGTAACCATTCGGCGACCCAGTACCCCGACTTACACCACAGCCTGATCGACGGCGTGGCAGCGATGGATTTGGTCGATCAAGCGTGGTACGAAAACGACTTTATTCCGGTGGTTCAGCAGCGCGGCGCGGCGATCATCAAAGCGCGCGGTGCCTCCAGTGCCGCCTCTGCAGCGAACGCTGCGATTGCCCATATGCGTTCTTGGGCGCTCGGTTCTGACGCCGCTGATTGGGTCAGTATGGGCGTCTACAGCGACGGCAGCTACGGGATTACCGCCGGGCTTATCTACTCGTTCCCATGCGTCTGCAAAGACGGTGATTGGCAGATCGTTCAGGGGCTTGAGATCAACGACTTTTCACGCGCGAAAATGACCGCTACGCAGACCGAGTTGGTCGAGGAGCGGGATGCTGTAGCGCATCTATTGCCGGGCTAGCACTAGCCGATTGCGGTCGACTGTGGCGGCGTGAGTGGCCCGGTCGACCCACCTATAAATCACCAGTATTATAAGGGGAAAGTTTTGGAATTACCCACGTTAGGAAGCAGCGCGCCGGCATTTTCGCTATCAAATCAAGCCGATGAAAAGGTCTCATTGGCGGACTTTAAAGGCGAAAAAAATGTCTTGCTGTATTTTTACCCGAAGGCCATGACACCCGGCTGTACAGTACAGGCGTGCGGTATTCGCGACTCCGAACAAGCCTTTGCGGCGCTCGATACAGTGGTCCTCGCCGTCAGTCCAGATACGCCGGCTCGGCTCGCCAAGTTTCAAGATAAAGAGTCGCTAAACTTTACCCTGTTGTCGGATGAAGATCATGCGGTCGCCGAAGCCTATGGTGCTTGGGGCTTGAAAAAGTTTATGGGACGCGAGTACATGGGCGTTTTCCGCTACACGTTTATCATCGATAAACACGGTGATGTCTTGCAGATCATGGATAAAGTGAAAACCAAGACGCACCATGAAGACAGCTTGCGCTGGATCCAAAACAACCTCTAGGCTGGCGTAAGGATGATTTATACGTTGGTTTAACCATCTATCGGGGGGCGCTGCGCCACCCACTTAAAAGGACAGATTCATGCTATTTATAGAAAGCGCTCAGGCCCAGGCCGTAGGCTCATCGTCAGAACCTAACATGATGTTTCAACTGTTGCTCTTTGTGGGTCTATTCGTACTCATGTATGTGATGATTATTCGACCACAACGCAAGCGACAAAAGGAGCACAACGATCTAGTAACAGCGCTGGCAAAGGGAGATGAAGTAATACTTACCAGCGGTATGCTCGGTAAAATCGTTAGCTTAGAGGGCGATTATGTTATTTTGGATGTGGCCAAAAGTCTGGAGTTGAAGTTTCAAAAAACTGCGGTGCACGCGATCTTACCCAAGGGCACCATCAAGGCGATCTAACGCCGCAAACACACCGTGATACTCACGCCACCGCACCGGCTCAAACTCGGTCAGTTGAATACCCCGCTGCAACCGCTGGACAGGTTGTCTGAACTTTACAACGGGCCGAGAATCTGGATAAAGCGCGACGATATGACCGGTTGCGCAACGTCCGGCAACAAGGTCCGCAAGCTTGAGTTTTTGCTTGGTGAAGCCATACGTCAGGGTTGCGATAGCGTGATTACCTGTGGCGGAGTGCAATCTAATCACTGCCGGGCGACGGCTATTTTGGGCGCGCAGATGGGGCTGCAGGTAAAGCTTTTACTGCGCGCCGATGAACCCGCGGTATCCAATGGCAATCTTTTTCTCGGTGAGTTAACCGGCGCCGATATCAGCCACTACAGCGCGCTGGAGTTTCGCCGCTTAGCGCAACATGTCGACCGCTGGCTCGAGCAACAAACCCAAGCGCAGCGCAAACCCTACTATATTCCGATTGGCGGTAGCAATGGCTTGGGCCTCTGGGGTTATATAGAAGCCGCCGCCGAGTTGGCCAATGACTTTGTGCAGCATGCGATTCAGCCGGGCGCTATCCTCCACGCGACCGGGTCCGGCGGCACTCAGGCTGGATTGATAGTGGGCTGCCAATTACATGCTATAGACGCGCCGGTGATCGGCTTTGCAGTGTGTGATGATGCGGCCTACTTCGCCGAAAAAATCGCTGCCGACATCGCCGAGTGGCAACAACTGAGCGGCGCGCAAATGACCATCAAATCGTCATCTATCTACACCATCGATCGCTACAGTGGTCCGCGCTATGGGCGCTGCGTTCCAGAAGTATTTCAGCTGATTAAAAAATTGGCTAAAATAGAGGGTATTATTCTCGATCCGGTGTATTCGGCGAAAGCCTTTTATGGCATGTTACAAGAACTAGAGCGCGGTCGCTTTGACGGTGTTTCGGACATCGTCTTTATTCACACCGGTGGGTTGTTTGGTCTGTTCGCGCAGCGCGATCAATTGTCATTGTGATGCTCGGTGGTTGGTTTTGCTGTGATTGATAATTGTGGTCACAGGTAAGCGTTGCTACAACACAATTTAGTTACCGATAACTGGGGTTGTAATACGATGCAAGCTTTTACCGATTCGCTTGAGGCAGTGGTTGATACCGCCAATGGTTTTATCTGGGGGCCGGTGATGCTGTGCCTTATTCTCGGCACCGGTTTGTATCTAACCATCGGTCTAAAGGGACTGACGCTGATCCAAATACCGCATGCGTTTGGGTTGTTGTTTCGCGGGCGAAAGGGCAGTGGCGACGGCGATATTAGCCCGTTTAATGCCTTGATGACGGCGCTGTCGTCGACCATTGGCACCGGCAATATTGCCGGCGTGGCAACCGCTATAGGGATTGGCGGGCCGGGGGCACTCTTTTGGATGTGGTGCGCAGCGCTGGTCGGCATAGCGACAAAATACGCCGAGGCCGTGCTGGCGGTTAACTTTCGTGAAACCGACAGCGCCGGCAAGAAGGTCGGCGGGCCGATGTACTACATTAAAAATGGTCTTGGCCCGCGCTGGCGCTGGCTGGGAGCGCTATTCGCGCTGTTTGGCGCGCTCGCGGGTTTTGGCCTCGCCAACACCGTGCAGTCAAACGCGGTGTCGCAGGTATTGTTGGAGAGCTATGGTGTGCCAACGCTCTCAAGCGGTATCGTCATGGCGTTGCTGGTGGCCGTGGTATTGCTCGGTGGTATCAAGCGAATCGCCGACGTCGCCGGTAAATTAGTACCGTTGATGGCGATGATTTATCTACTCTCGAGCGCGGCGATTTTATTTCTCAACTACGCGGCGATTCCAGCAGCCTTTGTATTGATCGTCGACAGCGCTTTTAATGGCGCCGCTGCTGCTGGCGGCTTTAGTGGGGCGACCATTGCACTGGCGCTGCGCATGGGGGTTGCTCGGGGTATATTTTCCAACGAGGCGGGCCTCGGTTCGGCACCGATTGCGCACGCTGCTGCCGAGACCAATAGCCCCGTTCGCCAAGGTACCATTGCTATGCTGGGGACCTTTATCGATACCCTGGTGGTCTGCAGTATGACCGGTTTGGTGCTGATCGTGAGCGGCGTATGGAATGGCGACCAAGCCGGCGCAGCGATGACGCTGAGTGCCTTCGATGCCAACTTGCCGTTTGGCGGCGATATTTTGACGCTGTGCATCGTATTGTTTGCCTTTACTACCATGCTCGGGTGGAGCTATTACGGCGAACGCTGCGCCGAATTCCTTTGCGGGCCAAAGGTGGTTGTGCCGTTTCGAGTTTTATGGATTCTGGGGGTTTTTGCCGGTACCCAACTGAGCTTGGGGTTGGTATGGAAAATATCCGACGCCCTAAACGGCCTGATGGCGTTCCCGAACTTAATTGCCGTGGTACTACTCGCGCCGGTTGTTTTCAAGCTCACCCGCGAGTATTACGCCGATGCTGCTAAATCCGCTGTATCTGAAATTACACCCGAGCAACCCTAAGCTGAGGTTTTAAAATGGCCAATGATAATCGCCCTAAATTAGTCATCGCGATATCGTCGACCGCGCTGTTCGATATGAGCGATAGCCACACCATTTTTGAATCCGAGGGCGTCGAAGCTTATGCCGATTACCAGCGAGCCCATGAAGACGATGTGCTCGAGCCGGGCGAGGCATTTCCCCTGGTGACCAAGCTGTTGCGGATCAACGAAAAGCTCGGCGGTGAACCGCGCGTTGAAGTGATACTTTTATCGCGTAACTCAGCGGATACCGGACTGCGAGTGTTTAACTCCATTGCCCACCATGGTTTAAAGATCTCGCGCGCGGCATTTTCCGGTGGGCACTCTCCTTACCGTTACGTTTCGGCCTTTGCTTGTCACCTGTTTTTATCCACTCATGCGGACGATGTTCGCTGCGCATTGGACAGCGGCATGGCCGCTGCTACGCTACTGCCATCGCAGAATGAGCCGGTCGATTCTGACGAGTTGCGCTTTGCCTTCGACGGTGATGCGGTACTTTTTTCAGACGCATCGGAGCGTATTTTTAAAGAGCGCGGATTGAGTGCTTTTACTGAAAACGAACAACGGGCAGCCCGTGAGCCACTTGATCCCGGCCCATTCAAGAACTTTTTGCAAGCCTTGCACGGCTTGCAAGCGGAATTTCCGATGGGCGAGTGTCCCATCCGCACCGCGCTAGTCACTGCGCGAGCAGCCCCAGCGCACGAGCGGGTGGTGCGCACCTTGCGGCAATGGAACATCCGCATCGATGAAAGTTTATTTCTTGGTGGCCTGAGTAAGGGCGATTTTTTGCATTCCTTTGGCGCTGACGTATTTTTCGACGATCAACAAATCCACTGTACCTCGGCGCGCAAATACGTCGCCGCAGGTCACGTGCCGCATGGCGTCTCCAACGAACTCGCCAATGAGGCAACTAATGAGGCCGCTGATAAAGGAGGCCCGCGCGAGGATGCCTGAAAAACCGCTAATGGTCGGTCTATTTAAGTAAATAAGTTGTCGGTTAAGTCAAATATACTGTTTTCAGCGAAGGCCAGGGTAGCCGATCATGGCCTAAAATAAAACGAATTTAAGACCCATCAAGAGCAGCATCGACGCGATGCATTTTTTCAATAGATCAGCGGGCATTTTGGAGGCCAACTGGGTGCTGAAATGGATCGCCGGCAGCGAGCCCATCAACAAGCAGGCGAGCAAGGTTAAATTGACATTACCGAGCAGTAGCAGGTGGCCAATTCCGGCGACGAGCGTGAGTGGTACGGCATGAGATATGTCGGTGCCAAGTATCCGTAAGGCCGGAAGGCGTGGGTAAATCCACATCAAAATGGCCGCGCAAAGCGCTCCCGCACCGACCGATGATAGGGTTACAAAAACCCCTAAAAACGCGCCGCTTGCGAACAGGATCGGCTTGCTGGTTGAATGGCTGCGTGCCTCGTCCGCCGCGGCTTGCGCAGGATCCACTGCGGGCACTGGTCTATTGAACAGCAGCACCAGACTGGTTAACACCAACATAACGCCGAGGCTGCGGGTGAGTATAACGTGGTACTCCGTCGCGTCTTGGTAGGTTTGCTGAAGCAGTAAAAGGGTCATCAGTGAGGCGGGTATGCTACCGGCCGCCAACCAGCGTACAGCATGCCATTCGACGGTCTTTTTGCGCGCATGCCCCAACATTGCACTGGACTTGGTGATCGCCGCGTAGAGTAAATCGGTGCCGATGGCGACGTT
>DDJS01000110.1:0-7136 GCA_002339165.1 Cellvibrionales bacterium UBA2618
CGCTTTTGGCGTAAAAATCTCCGACATAGCCCGCTGGAATGGCATCAAGCGCAGCGACATACTGCAACCGAGGCAGAGGTTAATGATCTTTATAGACCCACATCTGCAGTAGTTAAAATACGTATTTTTGGCTTGATAAACGATTCAGACCACCACTACATGGTGGCCTTTTCGGGTCACTCAAAGGGCGCTTGATGTCACCCAATACAGAGTTGCTTTAGGGCTATCTTACCACCGCGGCATTCTCGACCAACGCCTGCTGAAAAGCAGAAATTTCACGATTTGCAGCCGCCTGTAACACTGCGTCCTTAAGCGCGCGCTGATCGGTTGAGCTCATCGAGTCATAATCACCAGCAACACTGCGCTGCAATGATACGATGACGAAATCACCTTTGCGATTGATAAAGCTATCGTTTGCTGGAGTTGTTGCGCCAACTAAGCGAAACGCAAATTGATTAACTTCGGCGTTTACACCAGGGGAAGAACGCCTCGCCTCTAGTGCCACTTGCCAGTCTAGGTCGTTTGCTTTCGCCACATCTTCGACGCTAGCACCAGCATCGACGCGCGCCATCAACTCTCTACCCTGCTGCGCTAACAACTCCCCACCACGAAGCGCGGCATAAGCACTGGCCACGTCATCTTCAACCTCTTCAAACGGTTTTTGGTAGGCCATGATATGCTCCTTGAGCTTGACCACTACATAGCGATCATCCTCCAGCACAAGCACCTCGCTCGCGTACTTGTCCAACAGTACTTCATCGCTAAAAGCGCTCTCGATAACTTCTGGGATTGCTCCGATTCCGGCGCCTCCGCGACGACTCATAGGCTCTGAAACGCTTGCCACCAAACCAGTATCCTGCGCTATTTCAGCGAGAGATTCGGCGTTGTAACTGAGTTCGCGTAACTGTGCCAGCTTCTCCAGCGACAACGCATCTGCCCGTTCGCGTTGCAATTGTGATGCAATCCGCGCAGATTCACTATCAAACTCAAAGGTCGTTTCATCGATTTCCAGCAGCTTGATCAGGTGAATACCACTATCGGTTACCACCGGGCCAGATACCTTACCAACCTCTAGGGCCGCCAAAGCGCTTTCAAAACTCTCGGGGAACAACGATCCATCGCTAAATCCTAAATCACCGCCAATGCCCGCCGAACCCGCGTCCGTAGAATAACGCTCGGCTAAGTCTGCAAAGGATTCACCAGCGGCAATGCTGGTAAGGATTTCATCCACCACACCATCATTATCCACATCCAGCAAAATGTGCGCAGCACGACGAGACGTGCTACCTACTGCGCCATCGCTCTCTTCGGTAAATCGTGCCAAAATATCCGCCTCGGATACCGGATCATCCAGCACCAACACATCAGCGCTGAGTTCTATGTAATCCAAGATCACCTGCTCCTCGCTTTCGAAATCACTCAGGTTGTCTTGATAATAGGATTGCAATGCCTCTTCAGATGCGACCACGGAGTCTAAAATAGGTTGTAAAGGCAGGATTAAATAATAGTAGTCGCGTGTTTGAGCCGCCACTTCAGCCAGCAGCTGTAACTCGCCTTGGGTGAGAAAACTCGATTGACGATAACCACTAACAAGCTGACCGCGCAACAGATCGTCGGCGAGTTGCTGTTTGAATTGCGCATTAGTCAGGCCTCTACCACGCACAAAAGACCGATACCGATCCTTATCAAAGACACCGTCGGTTTGGAAGCCCTCGGCGTTCTTCAGGATCTCGGCAACCGCTCGTGCCGGCACCACCATACCACTGCCATCGGCGCTCTGGCTCAGTGCACGATTGGCTATCAATCGATCGACAACGCCCGGACGGAGCATCTCATCATCCAGTTGATCAAACCGCAATCCTTCATTTTCATTCAGAATACGTGACTTGGTCTGTTGCAACTCAAGCGCCACGTCTTGTTCCGTAATCACATCACCATCGACGCTCGCCGCGGTAGGCCCCCCAGATCCGGTCATCGACATAGAACCGACACCAGAGAAAGTAAAAATAATGGCAATAAAAACAACAATGACTAGCGCAATCCCGCGCATCCCGCTCCGAAATCTGTCTAACATTACATCATCCTAATAAAAAAAAGGGCGCCTGTGAAGTGCGCCCTTTTGTTGAAGAAGTTCTATTCGAACATTCCGTAAACCACTCTAGTTTACGGCGTCCTTCAATGCCTTACCAGCTTTAAAGCTAGGCACGTTGGCAGCTGAGATTTGAATTTCTGCACCGGTTTGAGGGTTACGCCCAGTTCGCGCTGCCCTATGCTTTACGGAGTATGTGCCAAAACCTACCAGAGATACTTGATCCCCGTTTTTGAGTGCCGCCGTTATTGCATCAATAGCGGAGTCCAACGCACGACCCGCCGAAGCCTTAGAAATATCAGCGCCATCAGCTATTGCATCTACCAGTTCAGACTTATTCACATTTGTTCCCCTTTAATGGATTTACAAGAGTTGCTAAAAAAAATTTTAAATGCAAACACTCCATGGCGGCCGCATCGTCGGTGTAACTTTATACCAACAGCCTTTTCGGCGGTCAAGCATACTTTTTTAAATTTCCATCATTACCCAATGTTAATGGGTATTTGCGATGCCGCTTGACAACTCTGCCTTGTCAGTACGGCTGCTTTTGTTGAATTCTTCATCCGTCAACGGCTTCGGGCTGGTTTCGAACGCAATGTCCAATACCTCGTCGATCCATTTGACTTTGCATATCTTAAGATCGGCCTTAATGTTGTCCGGGATCTCTTTAAGATCACTGCCGTTCTCATCGGGAATTATAACAGTTGTCACACCTCCCCGGTGGGCGGCCAACAACTTTTCTTTGAGCCCACCAATCTTTAGAACCTGCCCGCGCAAGGTAATCTCACCAGTCATTGCTACCTCGGCTCGAACTGGCGTGCCTGTCAGGACCGATACCATCGCAGTGCACATACCCACGCCAGCCGAAGGACCATCTTTGGGTGTCGCACCCTCGGGCACATGAATGTGCAAATCGTTTTCCTGGTAAAAATCGCGGCGAATGCCGAGTGCCTTGGCACGGCTTCGAACCACCGTAAGCGCCGCTTGGATAGATTCCTGCATGACATCACCTAGAGACCCAGTTTTAACCACCTTACCCTTTCCTGGGATCGCTGATGCCTCAATCGACAGCAACTCTCCACCCACAGACGTCCATGCCAGACCCGTCACTTGTCCGACTTGGTTCTCTTTCTCGGCGCGACCATAATTAAATCGACGCACCCCTAACATATCTTCGAGGCGCGCAGCGTCGATCGTTTCGGAGCCGCGCTTTTTGTCGCGCACGTGCTGCGTGACCACCTTGCGACAGATTTTTGCAACGTCCCGCTCCAAACCTCGCACCCCAGCTTCGCGGGTGTAGTAGCGGATGGTATCCCGAAGGGCGTCGTCGGTGATCGTCACCTCACCATCCTTTAAGCCATTCGCCTTGCGTTGCTTTGGTACCAGATATTTGTCTGCAATGGCTATTTTTTCGTCTTCGGTGTAACCCGGTATGCGAATCACCTCCATCCGGTCGAGTAGCGGCCCGGGGATATTCATCGAGTTAGAGGTGCAGATAAACATCACCTCAGATAGATCGTAATCTACCTCTAGGTAATGGTCGTTAAATGTGTGGTTCTGTTCAGGGTCTAGAACTTCGAGCAAAGCCGACGCGGGATCACCGCGGTGGTCCATTCCCATTTTGTCAATCTCATCGAGCAAGAACAATGGATTTTTCGCACCCACTTTTGACAGTTTCTGGATAAGCTTGCCCGGTAGAGAGCCGATATAGGTTCTGCGATGGCCTCGAATTTCGGCTTCATCGCGGACACCACCAAGACTCATTCTGGCGAACTTCCTACCGGTCGCCTTAGCAATTGATTCGCCCAGCGACGTCTTGCCTACCCCTGGTGGCCCAACCAGACAAAGCACCGGGCCTTTAAGCTTTTTGACTCTTTGCTGAACCGCCAAAAATTCTAAAATGCGTTCTTTAACCTCGTCCAGACCATAGTGATCGTTGTTCAACCTGACTTCGGCCTCAGTCAAATTGTGTTTAACCCGCGTCCTATTTTTCCAAGGGACGCTAATCATCCAATCGAGATAATTACGCAAAACCGAGGCTTCGGCCGACATCGGCGACATCATTTTTAGTTTGTTGAGCTCGGCTTGGGTTTTTTCCAAAGCAGCGGTCGGCATGCCGGCGTCGGCCACCTTTTTCTCTAACTGGTCAAACTCAGAGACACCTTCATCCATGTCACCAAGCTCTTTTTGGATCGCCTTCATCTGCTCGTTGAGATAGTACTCGCGCTGACTTTTCTCCATTTGCTTTTTGACGCGTCCACGAATTTTCTGTTCTATTTGGAACAGATCGATTTCGGACTCCATCAGCCCCATAAGGTGTTCTAGACGGCCGCTCAAACCAGAGACCTCGAGTATTTCTTGCTTTTGCTCAAGGCTCAATGTCATGTGCGAGGCGATAGTGTCAGCCAGTCGATGAGCATCTTCGATACCACTGACCGTGGCGATGACCTCGGCGGGAATTTTTTTACTTAAATTGACGTACTGCTCAAACATGGCAATCGTAGATCGTGCTGTGGCATCTACCTCCGCCTCGTCTATCTCAATATTTTTCAACTCGGCAACAGAGGCAACAATAAAGTCTTGTCCATCGACTTCGTCGAGCAACTCTACGCGATTTACTCCCTCCACCAACACTTTAAGCGTGCCATCTGGAAGTTTCAGCATCTGCAATATACTCGCTAGAGTACCCACGTCATACAGGTTTTCAAGCGCCGGATTATCCTCTGTGGGGTCGCGCTGCGCGACCAAGACAACTTGTTTATTCCCTTCCATTGCGTGTTCGAGCGCGAGAATCGACTTTTCCCGACCGACAAATAACGGTACCACCATATGCGGATAAACCACCACATCGCGCAAAGGTAAAATAGGAAAACTGCCGTGCGCTTTTGTCGAATGCTCTGCTACCATTGCTGCCTCTAGGTTTAAGCCTATCTCCTCAGGTGACCAAAACCACCCGCACACTAACGGTATATTCTATCGTCGGCCGTTAGCGTGTGCCAAATAGGATTATAATTATCTTCGGCTACGATCAACCGATCGCAGACTAAGCCTCTTCGCTTGCCACCATCTTGCGGTCCTGCTGCTCATAGACTAACAGCGGTTCGTTCTCGCCGTTAATCACCGCGGCATCGACGACGACTTTGACCAAATCTGTTTCCGACGGCGCACGGTACATAGTGTCCAATAATACCGTCTCAAGTATTGAGCGTAGACCGCGCGCACCAGTCTTTCGAGTGATCGCCTTATCAGCGATGGCATCGAGTGCATCGGCGCGCAGATCGAGGTCCAATCCCTCCATCGAAAATAACGTTTGATATTGCTTATAGAGCGCGTTTTTCGGCTCAACCAAAATCGCCACCAAAGCCTCTCGATCCAGTTCCTGCAACGTCGCCACTACTGGCAATCGACCAATGAATTCGGGGATCAATCCATAACCTATAAGATCGCTTGGCTCAACATCTAACAGCGTCTCACCAATCGATTTCTGACTGTCCTTGCTGGTGACCTCGGCGCCGAAACCAATACCGCCTTTCTCTGAGCGATCGCGGATGACTTTTTCAAGCCCAGCAAATGCGCCACCACAGACAAACAAGATATTTGACGTATCAACTTGCAAGAATTCCTGCTGAGGATGCTTCCGCCCACCTTGTGGCGGCACCGAAGCGACAGTTCCCTCGATCAATTTCAGCAACGCCTGCTGTACGCCTTCGCCCGACACATCGCGCGTGATTGAAGGGTTATCAGATTTTCGAGAGATCTTGTCAATTTCATCTATGTAAACAATGCCACGTTGCGCCTTATCGACGTCATAATCGCACTTTTGAAGTAGCTTTTGGATGATATTCTCAACGTCTTCACCCACGTAACCAGCTTCGGTCAGCGTAGTAGCATCGGCAATCGTAAAGGGTACATCCAATAATCGAGCCAACGTCTCAGCCAACAATGTCTTACCACTGCCGGTGGGACCAATCAGAAGAATGTTGCTCTTACCAAGTTCTACTGCGTTTGGATCACCACCCACAGTTTCGCTGACCTGTAGGCGCTTGTAATGGTTGTAGACCGCTACCGAAAGAATTCTTTTTGCCCGTTCCTGACCAATCACGTAATCGTCAAGAATGGATTTTATTTCCATCGGTACCGGCAGCTTAGAGGAAGAATCTTCGGGCGCCACTGCTTGCGCCTCTTCAGAAATAATGTCGTTACACAGATCGACACATTCATCGCAAATGTATACTGAAGGCCCGGCAATCAAGCGTCTCACTTCATTCTGGTTTTTCCCGCAAAATGAACAAAACAACAGTTTACCACTCTCGGTGGTATTGTCCTTGTCGCTCATCGCGCACCTCCTTTAAAAATTTCTTTTGAAATCAATATCTTGAAAAATAATAAACTTAAAAACGCTAGCAAAGGTTATCGATTCTAGACTCTTTTGTCCAGCACCTGATCGACCAAACCGTATGCCTTGGATTCTTCTGCGCTCATAAATGTATCCCTCTCGGTATCCTCGGCAATCTTTTTTGCCGACTTACCGGTGTGCTGTGCTAAGAGTTTATTTAAGCGACTTTTGGTCTTAAGAATTTCTTGCGCCTGTATATGAATATCAGTCGCCTGCCCCTGAGCACCACCGCTGGGTTGGTGGATCATCGTTCGTGAGTTGGGTAGACAAAAGCGCTTTTCCGCAGCGCCTGCTGCCAGCAAGAAAGCGCCCATAGAGGATGCTTGCCCAATGCACATAGTACTGACATCTGGCTTAATGAACTGCATGGTGTCATAGATTGACATACCCGCTGTCACCGACCCGCCTGGGGAGTTGATGTAAAGGTGAATGTCTTTGTCCGGATTTTCAGACTCCAAAAAAAGCAGTTGAGCAACGATTAGATTCGCCATATGGTCTTCTACCTGACCGACCAAAAAAATTACCCGCTCTTTTAATAGTCGAGAATAGATATCATAGGACCGCTCTCCCCGCGACGTTTGCTCCACTACCATCGGCACCAAGCCACTCGCTTGTATATCTTGCATCATCGTCTCTATAATTCCCTATTAG